>NZ_JBNYXZ010000005.1:0-391373 GCF_051380935.1 Janthinobacterium algoris
CCTTCCCAAAATGGAAGGGACGACATAACATTGAACATGGCGGCGAGAGTGGTAAGGTAATTGTTTTGTTTGGCGACATCAATTTACCAATTCAAAACCCTCGCTGCCACCCCCTTCGAGCAAAAAAGTCAAGTCCATCTTCCCCCACCAAACGCGAAGAACCTAAAAAGGGGCCGCAAGGCCCCTTATTTGATCCGCCGCAAAGCGCTTGGTGCCGCTTGATCAATGCAGCTTGACCTGGGGCGAGCTGCGCTTGATCAGGAAGCGGCCCATGGCCATAACGGCCGTGCGCACGCTGCCCAGCACGGCGTTGTGGTGCATCAGGTGCAAGCTGACGTACATCATGCGGGCCACGAAGCCTTCCACGAACCAGCTCAGGCCCTTCAGGGAACCCATCAGCGTGCCGACGGAGGTGGTGCGGCCAAACGACACGAGAGAACCGTAGTCCAGATACTCGTACGGCCTGGTTTGCGGCGGCTTGCCCTTGGCTTGCAGCAGGAACGTTTTCAGCAGGTAATCGGCTTGCTGGTGGGCAGCCTGGGCGCGCGGCGGCACCAGCTTGCCGTCCGGCCCCATGCAGGCGGCGCAATCGCCCAGCGCGAAAATGTTCGCATGGCCCTGCACATTGAGCATGCCCGTCACTTCCAGCTGGCCGGCGCGGTTGGTCGGCAAACCCAAAGTCGACAGGAACTCCGGCGCGCGAATGCCGGCGGCCCACACGCAGATGTCGGCCGCATAGCTGGTGCCGCTGGCCACCGTCACATTGTCCGCTTCGATCGTGGTGACGCGCGTATCGGTCACCACGGTGATGCCATGCTTGTGCAGCAGTTTCGAGGCGGCAATGGAGACGCGCTCGGGCAGCGGCGCCAGAATGCGCGGCGCCCCTTCGAGCAGGGTGATGCGCACATCCTTGATGGCGTTGAGATTCTGGAAACCGTACGCGGCATACACGCCGCTCGCTTCGCGCAATTCGGCCGCCAGCTCCACGCCCGTGGCGCCGCCACCAATGATGACGATGTCGACACCGGGATGACCCGCATCGCCCTGGCGCTGCTCGGCCATGGCCAGCAGTTTCAACAGCGTCAAGCGGAAACGTTCGGCGTCTTCCGTGGCATTCAGGGAAATCGTGTTTTCCTTGGCACCGGGCACGCCGAAGTAATTCGAGGTGCTGCCCACGGCCAGCACCAGCTGGTCGTAGCGGATGTGCCGTTGCGGCAGCAATTGCTCATCCTTGTCGGTGGCGATGGCGCCCACGGTGAGGCTGTTCGAGGCCGCGTCGAGCGCGATCAAAGGGCCATAGACATAGGTAAAACCATTGTCATGCGCCAGCATCTGGTACGACAGGCCCTCTTGATGAATGTCCAGGGTGCCGGCCGCCACCTCATGCAGCGACGGCTTCCAGATATGGTACAAGCGGCTGTCGACCAGGGTCACCTGACCGGCGCCGAGCTTGCGGCTGAGTTTGCAGGCCAGCTCCAAGCCGCCTGCACCGCCACCTACGATAACGATTTTACTATGCAATGATCCTCCTGCTTGTTAATCCCTGTGCCCGTTGCCATTGCCATGGCCTTTGCCTGGCTTGTTGTCATGCTTGTTGTCATGCTTGTCGCGCTTGTCATCACGCTTCTCATCCCGCTTGTCGCGCTTGTCATCATGCTTGTCAAAGTGCTTGTCGTGCTTGTTGTCATAACGGCCGCGGTCGCCGTAATCGGGACGGTCATGCTCGCCATGCTGCTGACGGTAACGGGGTGCATATTGGTTGTTATACCAGCTATCCTGGACAAAATAGACTTCTTGGTTACAGGCATTATACTTGCGGCAGTGCTTGGACCAGTGTTTCGCATGGCCGGGTGGCACGCGCAAATAGATGGGGCGGGCTGAATAGTATTGCGGACGCTGCACGATGACAGGCTGGGCATAGATCAATTGCGGCGCAGGATAGTCGCCCACGTCGATGCGTCCGTAAAAGCCGGGCTGGCCGATGCTGACCGATACGCCGACCTGGGCAACAGCGGCAGTGGCGGCAGACAGCAAGACAGCGGCGAGAATGAGGGTTTTCATGGGGCACTCCTTTTATAGGTTATGCGTGGATTGTAGACCTTGTGCGCCAGCTAGTTTGTTCGCAAGGACACATAAGGAAAGCCGTGGCAAACTCACCACAGCTTGCCCAAAGGCACGACCAGGCCGCTGAACAGGGACCAGTCCGGCGACGCCGCCGTCAACCCGCGCGCCATGCCGACATCGATGGTCAGCCGTGGCGTGGGACTGTAAGTGGCCGCCAGCAGCAACTGCGTCGTGGCCGCTGCGCCGCGCAAACGCGTGCCCGATACTTCCGCCGTGGCGCCCCAGCGGTCGCTGACGGGCATGGAAAAGGAGGCCGCCCAGCCCGTTTGTACCCTGCCCGTGCCAGGATCGGAGGCCCCCAGGCGCGTGGCGTTCAAATTGGCATCCACGTGCACGGCGCCCAGGTCGCGGCTGACAATGCCGTTCAGCGTGACATCGCTCTTGCCGCTGCCGATGGCATCCTTGGCTGTCGGCAACTTCCAACCGATTTCCAGACCCAGCGCCGTGGCACTGTCGAGGACAAAGGCACGTTTGAGCACGACCGTCGTGTCGCCCACGCCCGTCTCGCGCCGGCCCGTTTCATCGCGCGTGCGCACAAAACCCTCGCCTTCGAGCAGCACGCCCCATTCGGGCGTGAACGCCAGTTTAAACGTGTATGGCAGGCTGGCGCGGCGCGTGTCGCGCGTTTTCGACAGCAGGCCACCGGCCTCGAATTCCAGCTGGCCCGGCACGGGCAGCTGGGCAGGACTGGCCACGGAAGGCCGGTAAGGCAGAACGGGATCAGCCTCCTGCGCCTGCGCCACTGGCGCCAGGGATAGCAATAGGAGGGAGAAACACAGCAACGGCAAGCAAGGAGCAGTCATGGAGAACCCGGAAGTGGCACACGCGCAATAACGACAGCCTACCACCGCCGCGCCAACTACGCCCGAGCCAGCCGGGTTCAGGCCAGGCGCCGCACGCCCTGCCTGGCAGATACAACAGGCCGACGCAGCGGCGTGACATTGCTGGCTGGCGCCACGGCCAGCTGTTGCGCCTGGGCATGCAGGCGGAACACGCCCACCAGTTCCGTCAAGGTCTGCGCCTGATCTTGCAGCGATTCGGCGGCAGCCGCCGCCTCCTCCACCAGGGCCGCGTTCTGCTGCGTCACCTGGTCCATTTGCAGCACGGCCTGGTTGACTTGCTCGATGCCGGCGCTCTGCTCGGCGCTGGCGGCCGTGATTTCCTGCATGATGTCGGCCACCTGGCGTACGCTGGCGACCACTTCGTCCATCGTCTTGCCCGCGTCATGCACGAGTTTGGAACCGATTTCCACTTGCTCGACGGAGTCGCCGATCAGGGTCTTGATTTCCTTGGCAGCACTGGCAGAGCGCTGTGCCAGGTTGCGCACTTCGGATGCCACGACGGCAAATCCGCGCCCCTCCTCGCCCGCCCTGGCCGCTTCCACGGCCGCGTTCAATGCCAAAATGTTGGTCTGGAAGGCGATGCTGTCGATGACGCTGATGATGTCGACGATCTTGCGCGAGGAGGCATTGATCGATTCCATCGTCTGCACCACTTGCCCCACCACGGCGCCGCCCTTGCCGGCCACCTCGGAGGCGGCGCCGGCCAGCGCATTGGCCTGGCGCGCATTGTCCGCGTTCTGGCGCACGGCCGACGTCAGCTGCTCCATCGATGAAGCGGTCTCTTCCAGCGAACTGGCCTGCTCTTCCGTGCGTGACGACAAATCCAGGTTGCCCTGGGCGATTTCGCCCGATGCCGTGTTGATGGTGTCCGTGCCCGAACGCACCTGGCTGACGATGCCCACCAGCTTGTCGCGCATGGTTTTCATGGCGAACAGCAAGCTGGCGCTGTCGTGGCTGGCCGTGCGAATATCCACGGTGAGGTCGCCCTCGGCGATGGCGCCA
Source organism: Janthinobacterium algoris (assembly GCF_051380935.1). Lineage (NCBI taxonomy): Bacteria > Pseudomonadati > Pseudomonadota > Betaproteobacteria > Burkholderiales > Oxalobacteraceae > Janthinobacterium > Janthinobacterium algoris. Next base: position 3,969 of record NZ_JBNYXZ010000005.1, read on the forward strand.
GCGATCTTGACGGCATACGCCGGTTCGCCGCCCAACTGGCGCGTCAAGCCGCGCGTGATCAGCGCCCCCAGCGCCAGGCCAGCCGCCACGCTGCCCAGCACCAGCGCGATCATGAAGCTGCGGCTGGCCTGATACACGCCGGACGCCTGCTCGGCAGCCGCCTTGGCGCGCTCTTCTTTTTGCAGCGAGAGTCTATCCAGCACACCATCGAGTTCGTCGGCATGCAGCCGCGTCTTGTTGAGCAGTTCGACCAATTGCGCGCTGCGCTGGGCCAGCGGCTCGCCCGCAGCCAAAGTCAGCGCCTGCTGCATGGTGGCAACGTACTCGGCTTCGACAGCGGCGAAGCGGGCAAACAGCTCCTTGGCCGCCGGCGTGACGAACAGCGGTTGCGCCTTGGCCAGGTAGCTTTTATTCAACTCGAGGAATTTGGCGATGTCGGCCTGGCGCGTGGCGCGTTCCTCGGCGGTCGTGGCCAACAAGAAATTGCTGCGCGCGCGGCCCACCTTGATCAAGGCGATATTGGCTTCCTTGATGTACGACAAGCCCAGCAATTCATAGTTGTACATCTGCCCCGCCATGGTATCGATCTTGCCCATGTTGAAGATGCCGATGCCGGCCACGATGGCCCCCATTAGCGCGACAGAGAAAAAAGCCGCCAGCAAGCGCGTTCCCACCTTCATCCGGTTCAACATGATTTCTCCCCTAGACTGGCCGATACTCGATGCAACTGGAGCGTACTGGCTTGAATATAAAGAAAAAACACGGGAAAAAATGCTCGGATTGTCACCGAACAATAATTCCTTGATGTGGAACAACATGCAAAACGACTTGCCATGCTAGGCAAGCCGTTGCGATGCTCAGCACCAATAAACCGTCTTAATGCCCGCTGTGGCCGGCCGGCTTACGCACCGTCATTTCCACGCCAGCCTTGGCCGCCGGTTTGCCCTTGCCCTGGCCGCGCACAGGTTCCGGCAAGGCGCCCGTCCATTCATAGGCAACGCTGCCGGCCGGGTGCTTGTACCAGCCCGGGTCGCGGTAGTCGCCCGGTTTCTGGTCCTTGCGCACCTTCACCGTGGTAAACATGCCGCCCATGCCGATGGCGCCGAAAGGGCCGTCGCCGGCCATCATCGGCAAGGTGTTGTCGGGGATCGGCATCTGCATCTCGCCCATGTCGGCCATGCCCCGTTCGCCCATCACCATGTAGCCGGGCACGAGCTGGTTGATCTTTGCGGCCACACCCTGGTGGTCGACGCCGATCATGGTGGGCACGTCATGCCCCATGGCATTCATCGTGTGATGCGACTTGTGGCAGTGGAAAGCCCAGTCGCCCAGGTCGGTGGCGGTGAACTCCACGGCGCGCATCTGCCCCACGGCCACGTCCGTGGTGACCTCGGGCCAGCGCGATTCCGGGCGCGTCCAGCCGCCATCCGTGCCCGTCACCTCGAATTCATGGCCATGCATGTGGATCGGGTGGTTCGTCATGGTCAGATTGCCCACCCGCACGCGCACCTTGTCGCCCTGGCGCACGACCATCGGATCGATGCCGGGGAAGACGCGGCTGTTGAAGGTGAACAAATTAAAATCCGTCATGGTCATGATCTTCGGCGTGTAGCTGCCGGGATCGATGTCGTAGTTGCTCAGCAAGAAGACGAAATCGCGGTCCACCTTCATGAAATTCGGGTCTTTCGGGTGCGTCACCCAAAAACCCATCATGCCCATGGCCATCTGCGTCATTTCATCGGCATGCGGGTGGTACATGAAGGTGCCGGGCCGCTTGGCCACGAATTCATACACGAAGGTCTTGCCGGGAGGAATGCCCGGCTGGGTCAGGCCCGTGACGCCATCCATGCCATTGGGCAAGCGCTGTCCATGCCAGTGCACGCTGGTGTGTTCCGGCAACTTGTTCGTCACGAAAATACGCACCCGGTCGCCCTCCACCACTTCGATGGTGGGACCGGGCGACTGGCCGTTGTAACCCCACAGGTTGGCTTGCATGCCGGGCGCCAGTTCGCGCACGACAGGTTCGGCCACCAGGTGGAATTCCTTGACGTTGTTGTTCATGCGCCAAGGCAAGGACCAGCCATTCAGGGTGACGACAGGGTTGAATGGCCGCCCGTTCGGCGGCGGTGGCGGCGCCTTGGTGTCCGCGCCGGCCATGCTGACGGCTTCGGGCAACGATGCCGCGCCGACGCGGCTGACTGCCGCCGCGCTCAGGGCGACAGCGCCCGCATTCATGAAAAAATTTCTACGTGTAATCATCATTATTCCTTGTCGGCAGGGCCGCTGCCATTGATGGCCGATTGCAATGCTGTTTGGGCGATCCAAAAATCGCGCTGGGTCTCGATGGCGCTGTTCACGCTGGCAACCTGCTCGCGCGCGTCAGCCAGCAGCTCGAACACGCTGGCCAGCATGCCGTTGTAACGCAGCAATACTTCATGCGAGATCGTCTTGCGCAGCGGCACGACTTCATCGCGGTAGTGGCGCGCCAGGTCATACGCCGTGCGGTAGCTGGAATACGCCTCGCGCACTTCGGAGCGTGCCCGCACCGCCGTGCCCGCCGTGCGCTGCAGCGATTGCTCATACAAGGCTTGCGCCTTGGCATTGCGCGCCGCGCCCCAGTCGAACAGGGGCAATTCGAGGGACACCGCATAGCCGTTCTCGCGCGGCGCCTCGCTGCTGCTCTTGTTGGTATAACCCAAGTCGAGCACATTGATGAAACCCGTCACCTTAGCCAGGCCCAGCGCGTCGGCCGTGGCATGCGCGTCGAGTTTCGCTCTTTGCACATCGAGGCGCTGCTCCATCGCCTGCGCCTCGATATTGCCCGCCTCAGCCGCCGTGGCCGGCAAGTCGGGCAGGCGCGGCGGTAAAGTAAAGGCCGTCTGCTTGCCCCACAGGCCCAGCAAGCGCGTCAGGTGCTCGCGCGTGGCAGTAACTTGATGGCGCGCACGCGCCAAGTCGCCGACAGCGTCCGCATAAAACACTTGCTGGCGCGCCTGGTCGAGGCGGCTCCAGTTGCCCGCCTGCTGCAAGCGCGTGGCCAGTTCGGCGCCCGCCTCGGCCGATACCAGCGCCCGCTGCATGAACGCTTCCGTTTGCACGGCGGCCACGGCATTGAAATACGCGCGGCGCGTGTCAGACGCCAGTTGCACGGCGCTGATGGCTGCCTGCAGCTTGGCTTGCTCGAAACGGCCCCGCTCGATGTTCACGCGCATCGGCATGGTCAGCAGGCCGGCCAGGTCGAAGCTGACGCCGCGGTCGATTTCATTGCCGTGGCTGCCATGCGAGCGGCCGAACGACAGGCCGGGATTGCGCAAGCGCCCCGCTTGCACCAGGTCCGCCTCGGACGCGCCCAGTTCGGCCAGCGCCACTTTCATGCCATGGTTGTTCATCAGGGCGATGCGCACGGCGCTGTCGGCGTCCAGGGGCTGGGCCAGCAAGATAGCCAATTTTTCCTCGCCGCCCTTGTCCGCCAGCGCAGCGGGGGCACCCGTGCGGGCGTCGGCCAGCGCGGATACGGTCTGCATGCCGCCATCGGGGCTGAAGCTGGCGCAGCCGCTGAGCAGCAAGACGGCGGCCAGCGCCAGCGGCGTCAGGCAGGTTGATTTTGTGAAACGGGCCATGTCAGTGTCCTTCATGCTGGTGTTGCGGGGCGGGCTGGGCGGGCTGGGCGGCCGGCTTGGGACTGGGCTTATCCGTTGGCATCTTGTGGCCATCCATCTTGTGGCCCTCCATCTTCATCATGTGGCCGCCGGCCTTGCCGACTTTCTCGTTGACGGCACGCCAGGTCTGATCGGGCGTGGCCTCGTCTTCGGCGGCGTGACGGTAGCCGGCGAAGGCGGAGCGGTAGGTGGTCGCCGGCACGGGCGCTTGCACGTCTTGCGGGGCGGATGGGGCTGGCGTCGATGCGGCCGGGCTGGCGGCACTGGCGGCCAGCGGCAGCACGGCCAGCGCGAGGCTGAACAGGTGTTTCATGGTATTCCTTGAAGGAAAGGGTATGGCGGGCTGGAACGCTGGCGCAGCCGCTACGACGTGCAGGGACGCGGGACGGCGGCACCGCCAGGTTCAACGGGCGGTCAGACGGAGTGCGTGCTTCTCGGGGGACGTTCTGGTCCGGACGGGATATGCCCGGCGAACAGGGAATCGGGCGCCAGCATCGGTGGCGGCGCGCGCAAGGTCAAGGCGTGCAAGGCGGACATGCCGGGCGGCGCCGTGGCGCCCACCGTGCACGCGCCGTGGTTGCTGCAATCGTGGCCATGGTGCGTGGCGCCGCCATCGTCCATGGCCATGTTCATCTGCACCGGCTGGTCCGCCATTTGCATGTCGGCCATATCGTGGCACTGGGGTGCATCCATTGCTACAGCGGTGACGGTGACCGCTACCGCCAGCTCGTCCACGCAGCAGCTGCGCATGGCCGACGCAAAGCCCTGCAAGGGCAGCGTGACGGCCAGCAGCCAGAGCAGCGAGCGGGCGAGAAAGCGGAAAAAGGCACGGTTCATGACTGCACTATAAACCTTCCCACACAAGGAAGGTCAAGTCCCTATTCAAGCTCGCCGGCCGTGCGTCAGCCAGATGACGTACACGCCGTAATAGCCCTGCCCGTCGAACAGGACCTGACCATAGTCAAACGACACTTGCTGCACTTCATTGACGGTGAAATAGGCGCGGTCGTCGGCCGCCTCCACATCGCCCCAGTGGCGCGCACGCGGTGGCCGGTAGCCGCTGGCCCGCCCGATGGCGGCCAGCAAGTCGCCGATCATGAAGTCGACCAGCATCCCGGCCAACAGCGGCCGGTGGCCCGCCAGCATGGCCGTGATGTCCGGGTAGCACGCTTCCTTGAGTTCGGGCAAGTCGCTTTCCTCGTACTGCAGGTCGTCTTCGCGGCAAGTCTGCAGGAAACTGTTGAAGGATGCGTCGAGCAGGCCCGCCAGTGCCGTTTCCGGCACGCTCAGGCGGAACGGGTGCAGCGGCAGCGCGCTGCGCTGGCCGTAGTTGAGTTCGCGGCAGCCAAGGAAGGCCAGCGGGTGCAACTGGCGACCGACCTCGCAGCGGATACCGGATACCTGCGCCATCAACTGCCCATCCCCGCCGCCCGCATCAACAGGCGCATCACCCACGCCGCCAAGCCCAGGGTGGCCACGCTCACCAGCCAGAGGCCGACCATCCAGGCCAGTCGTTTCCACCATGCTTGTTGTCCCTGTTCAAATTGTTTCATCAGTGATAGCCATCTTCCGGCCGGACTTTGCCACGAAACACATAGTATGACCACACTGTATACATCAGGATGACGGGAATGATGAACAGCGCCCCCACCAGGGTAAAGCCCTGGCTTTGCGGCGGCGACGAGGCGTCCCATATCGAGACCGATGGCGGGATGATATGCGGCCACACGCTGATGCCCAGGCCCGTATAGCCGAGGAAGACGAGCGCCAAGGTGCACAGGAACGGCGCCACCTGCCGCCCCTGCCTCAGGGACCGCAGCAGCAGCCAGCCCGCGCCCAGCACCAGCAGCGGCACGGGCAGGAACCCCACAAGTTGTGGTAGCACAAACCAGCGCGCGGCGATGGCCGGATCGACCAGCGGCGTCCACACGCTGATGACGGCGATCACGCCCAACAGCAGCCACACGAGCACGCGCGTGATGCGGCAAGCGCGCGCCTGCAGGGTGCCCTGCGTCTTCATGATCAGCCAGGTGCTGCCCAGCAAAGCATACGCCACCACCAGCCCCGCGCCCGTGAACAGCGAGAACGGCGTGAGCCAGTCCAGCGCGCCGCCCGCATAGCTGCGGCCCTCCACCGGCATGCCCTGGATGTAGGCGCCCAAAGTCACGCCCTGGAAAAAGGCGGCCGCCACCGAGCCGCAGATAAATGCCTTGTCCCACACATGGCGCTCGTGCTCGCGCGCCTTGAAGCGGAATTCGAAGGCCACGCCGCGGAAGATCAGGCCCATCAACATGAAACTGAGCGGCAGATAGCAGGCGCTCAGCACCACCGAATAGGCAAGCGGAAAGGCGGCCAGCATGCCGGCGCCGCCCAGCACCAGCCAGGTTTCATTGCCATCCCAGACGGGCGCGACCGTATTCATCATCACGTCGCGCTCGCCCTTTTCCTGGAAAAACGGATACAGGATGCCGAGGCCCAGGTCGAAGCCATCCATCACCACGTACATCATGATGCTGAACAAAATAATGATGGCCCAAATCAATGGCAGATCAATGCCCATGCGAATGTCCTCCTTGCGCTTGTTCTTCAAGATGCGCGGCCGAGATGGGCCGCGCGGGTGTGCGTTCCTGGCCAGGCCCGCCATGCTCGACGCGCTCGCCCTCGTGCGGCTGCGGCCCCACGCGGATCAGACGCAGCAGGTAGCCGATGCCCGTGCCGAAGACGGCAAAATAAATGACGATGAACAACACCAGAGTGATGCCAAGCTGCGTGGCGCCATGCGCTGAGACGGCGTCTTCGGTGCGCAGCAAGCCGTACACGGTCCACGGCTGGCGGCCGATCTCGGTGGTGTACCAGCCGGCCAGCATGGCCAGCAAGCCGCTCGGCCCCATCCACAGGGCGCAGCGCAAGAAGAGGCGCGAACGCCACAGGGTGCCGCGCCAGCGCAGCCACGCGCCCCAGATGCCCAGCGCGATCATCAGCATGCCCAGTCCCGCCATGATGCGGAAGGACCAGAACACGACGGGAGAATTGGGCCGGTCGCGCGGAGCGAATTCCTTCAGGGCGGGAATCGTGCCATTCCAGTCGTGCGCCAGGATCAGGCCGCCCAGGCGGGGGATTTCCACCTTGTACAGGGTTTCCTCGCGCTGCATGTCGGGCCAGCCGAACAGGATCAGCGGCGTGCCCTCGTTGCCCGTGTTTTCCCAGTGGCCTTCCATGGCAGCCAGCTTGGCCGGCTGGTGCTCCAGGGTATTCAAGCCATGCAGGTCGCCGATCACGGCCTGGATGGGCGCGACGATCAGCAGCATGGACAAGCCCATGCTCATCATCTTGCGAAGCGCCGCATTGTCATTGCCGCGCAGCAAATGCCAGGCGGCCGACGCCACCACCAGCAGGGCCGTGGCGAGGAAGGCGGCCACGCTCATGTGCAGCAAGCGGTACGGGAAGGAGGGGTTGAAGATGACGGCCAGCCAGTCCACAGGCACGATCCTCCCGTCGACGATTTCATGGCCTTGCGGCGTCTGCATCCAGCTGTTCGAGGCAATGATCCAGGTGGCCGAGATCAGTGTGCCCAGCGCCACCATGGCGGTGGCTAACATGTGCAGGCCGGGTCCCACGCGGTGCCAGCCGAACAGCATCACGCCGAGAAAACCCGCTTCCAGGAAAAAGGCCGTCAGCACTTCATACGCCAGCAGCGGCCCCGTGATGCTGCCCGCGTAATCGGAAAAGAAACTCCAGTTGGTGCCGAACTGGTAAGCCATGACGAGGCCGGAAACGACGCCCATGCCGAAGTTGACGGCGAAAATCTTCGACCAGAAGTGGTACAGGTCGCGGTACACATCGTCGCGCGTGCGCAGCCACACCGCCTCCAGCACCGTCAGGTAACTGGCCAGGCCGATGGTGATCGCAGGAAAAATGATGTGGAATGAGATGGTGAAGCCGAACTGGACGCGTGCCAGTTCCAGTGCCGTAAGCCCTAACATGTGTTGCCTTCCCGACGTGTGACGTCTGTTTTACCCAGGCCTCCACTCTAGGCTTTTGCAGTAAAACATAACAGACTCAGAATCGGGAGAAAACATAGGATCAGTTTGACGTTTTCCGAATGACAAGATCAAACCGGTCCGGCGCAAAGCACCTCAGGCGGGCTCGGCTAGGCCCACGCGGTTGCGTCCACTTTCCTTGGCCACATACAGGGCCGCGTCGGCGGCCAGCAGCACCGCGTCCGTGCTGCGCTCCCCATGCGACGACGAGACCACGCCCAGCGAGACCGTGATGGCGCCCGCGCCGGGAATCACGGCGGCGGCCACCTTGGCGCGCAGGCGTTCGGCCACCTGCATGGCCACGTCGAGGTCGGCGTCGGGCAGCAGCATGATGAATTCATCGCCGCCATTGCGGCACAGCACGTCGGCATCGCGCGAACAGGCGCGCATCAGCTGTGCCAGGCGCCGGATGACGTCGTCGCCCACGGCATGGCCCCAGCGGTCATTGACTTGCTTGAAATGGTCGATATCGATGGCGATCACAGAAAAGGGCCGCGCCTGCGCCTGCCAATCGTCCAGCGCCGCCGCCATGCCGCGCCGGTTCGACAAGCCCGTCAGCGGGTCCGTCTGCACGTCGGTCTTCAGCTTGCCGATCTTGTTTTGCAGCAGCGCCAGGCCTTTCAGCAAGGCTTTCTTGATCTGCGCCGCTTCCACATACCACGAGCGGATGGCGGCGATGTGCTCTGCCGTGCCGGGTGCATCCATGCGCCGCGCGCCCTCGGCCAGCTGCACCAGGGGCCGTGAAATCAGGCTGGCCAGCCACCAGATGAATGGCAGGCTCAGCAAGGCGATCGGCAGCGAATGCCACACCGTATTGGCCATCAGCTGGTCCAACGGGGCCAGCGTCATGGCCGTCGGACGCTGCGCCACGATGCCCCAGCCCGTCGACGGCATGACGGCGTAGCCAGCCAGCATGTCCACTCCCAGGCTGTTGTGCATGCGCCGGCTGCCGCCGCCCTGCTGCGCGATGATGGCATCGATCACTTCATTACCGCCGGCCAGGACGCCCAGGCGCTCAGGGTCCGGGTGGTATAGCAGGCGCCGCTTCTGGTCCACCACGTACAGGTAGGAGCCGTCGCGGTAGTAATGCTGACCCAGCATGGTGTACAGAATGTTTTTCTGTTTCAGGTAGATGCTGCCGCCTACATAACCGAGGTAGCGGCCATCCTCGGCGACGATGGGATGCGAGATGAAGACCACCAGGTTACCGGCCGAGGACATGTACGGCTGCGTCACTAGCGGGCGCCGCTCGCGCAGCGCCTGCACGGCGCCGACCGAATCGAGCGTGCGGTGCTTGAGGGCCAGTGTTTCCGGCGACACGCCCAGCACCTTGCCCTGGGCATCGACGACGAGCACGGAATTGAAGCTGTTGGTTTGCAGGCGCAGCCGCTGCGCCTCGTCCGTCAGCCATGCGTCGTCGCCCATGCGCGCAGGCAGGCCACCGGCACTGTAAGCGAGCTGCTGGCGCGCCGACTGCAGGAAATCCTCGGCCGTGCTGGCCAGCTTGCTCGCATATGCCTGGTTCGCTTCCAGGGTGGTATCGATCAGCAACTGGCGCTGCACGCTGTAGCTGGCGTAAAACGTATTGGCCAGCGATACCAGCGCGCTGGCAAAGGCCACAAGCACGATCAAACGGCGCAAATTCATGCGCGGAACAGGTTTAGTCCACATGGCGTCGGCAAAAATTGGATGAAGGGGAAGTGTTGCGCTAAAGAAAAGGCGCATTATACCGAGACACCCGTGCCAATATTGAAATGTTGGCAGCCATGGGCAAAGAATGTGTACAAGCGGCAACGCAGGGCGCTGCCGCCTTGATCTGCATCAAGCGTGGATGGCGTGCTTCCTGACCCAGTCCACATAACGCTGCATCCAGCCCTGGAAGAAGCCCAGGCTGGCCGGGCCGATGCCGCCATGCTCGTCAAACAGGCCGTCCTTGGCTTGGATAAACATTTCGGGCTGGCCCAGCAGGGGCACGTCCAGGTAGGCCAGCACATTGCGCAAATGCTGCTGCGCCAGCGCCGTGCCCGTGGCACCCACGGAAACACCGAGCACGGCGCCCGGCTTGCCGCCCCACACGCTCTGGCCATACGGGCGCGAACCGTGGTCGAGAGCGTTTTTCAGCACGCCGGGGATGGAGCGGTTGTATTCGGGGGTGAGGAAGAGCAAGGCTTGCGAAGCGGAAATGTCCGACTTCAGGCGCAGCACCTGCTCGGCCTGCGCGCCATCGTCGTCCTGGTTGTACAGGGGCAAGTCGCCGATGTCGATATGTTGAAAAGAAAACTCGGGCGGCGCCAGCTGTATGATGGCGTCGGCCAGCTTGCGGTTGAAGGAATCCTTACGCAGGCTGCCGACGATGATCGCAACGTTATATTGACTCATAGAAATCCCCGATGATGGTTGAAAAAAGCCCTGAAGTGAAGCTCACGCCAGGGCTATCTTGCCACACAATCATCGGTTTCGCGCGCTAGCGTGCGGATTGAGCCAGGCCTCTATATTCGCGGTAATAACGCCCGCCCAGGTTGGTCAACACTTCATAGCCGATGGTGTTGGCCATGGCCGCCACAGCGTCGACCGGGTGTTCGGCGCAAATCAGGTCGACCAGGCTGCCTGGCACCACGCGTTCCTGGGCGATGGCGCTCACGTCCAGCGTGATGGAATCCATCGAGATGGCGCCGATCTGCGGCACTTTCACGCCATCGACGACGGCCAGTCCCTGGTTGCTCATGCTGCGCAGCCAGCCATCAGCATAGCCGACGGAAACGGTGGCCACCTGGCGCGGCTCGCTGGCCGTGTAGCGGCGGCTATAGCCCACGTGGTCGCCGGCGGCTATCGTGCGCGTTTGCAGCACTTTTCCTTGCAGGCGCACCACCGATTGCAGGGGATTGGGCGCGTCGCCCTGTGGCGCGATGCCGTACAGGGCAGCACCGGGGCGCACCAGGTCAAAGTGATAGTCGGGCGACAGGAAGATGCCCGAGGAATTGGCCAGGCTGGCGCGGTACTGCGGCAAACGGGCGCGGATGGCGATGAAACGGGCCAGCTGCTCGCCATTCATGGGGTTGCTCCGCTCGTCGGCGCAAGCCAGGTGGCTCATGATGTAGCGTACTTTGATGCCATCGAGAAAGTGTGTGTCAAGCAGCCAACCATCGATTTCCTGCGGCGACAGGCCCATGCGCGACATGCCGCTGTCGACCTGCACGATGGCGTTCAGGGTGGTGCCCAGCGCTGTTGCATGCCGGCGCCAGCCCGCCACCTGCGGCTCGCTGTTGAGCACGGGGGTCAAGCCGTGGGCCGTGAATTCGCCTTCCGTATCGACGGGCGGGCCGTGCAGCACGAAGATCTCCGCATCCGGCGCCACGTGCGGGCGCAGGCTGATGCCCTCTTCCAGGTGCGCTACAAAGAAATGGCGGCACCCCTCTTCATACAGGGCCGCGCCCACTTGTGCGGCGCCGAGGCCATACGCGTCGGACTTCACCACGGCCGAGCAGGCGGCCGGATGCGCCTTGTCGCGCAGCAACCGGTAGTTGGCGCGCACGGCGTCCAGGTCCACCGTCAGGATGGCACCGCTACGTTCCTTGGGAGGCATGCTTCCCGCCATCTCAGGCTCCCGCGTATTGCAGTTTGCCGCCGCGCTGCGCGCCGCTGTAGCGGCTGACGGACAGGTCGTCTGCCAGGATGGCCGGCTGTTTCGACGACATCAGGTCGGCCAGCAATTGCGCCGAACCGCAGGACATGGTCCAGCCCAGCGTACCGTGACCCGTGTTCAGGAACAGGTTGCGCAGCGGCGTGCGGCCGACAATCGGCGTGCCGTCCGGCGTCATCGGGCGCAAACCCGTCCAGAACGTGGCCTCGGCCGTGTTGCCGCCGCCGGGGAACAGGTCATTGACGACCATTTCCAGGGTTTCGCGGCGGCGCGGGTTCAGGTTCAGGTTGTAGCCGGCGATTTCCGCCATGCCGCCCACGCGGATGCGGTCGTCGAAACGCGTTACGGCAATCTTGTAGGTTTCATCGAGGATGGTCGACACGGGCGCCTTGGCCGCGTTGACGATAGGCACGGTGATCGAGTAACCCTTCAGCGGATACACGGGAATGTCCAGCAGCGGCTTCATGAAGCCGGTTGAGTAGGAACCGAGTGCCACCACATAGGAATCGGCCTTGACGATTTCCGCGCCGCATTGTACGCCAGCGATTTCATCGCCCTGCGTCAGCAAGGCGTCAATCGATACGCCATAACGGAACTTCACGCCCAGCGCCACGGCCATCTCGGACAGGCGGGTGGTAAACAGCTGGCAATCGCCCGTTTCATCGTTGGGCAGGCGCAAGCCACCGAACAGCTTGTCCTTGACACCTTCCAGGGCCGGTTCGGCGCGCGACAGTTCGTTGCGCTGCAGCACTTCGTACGGTACGCCAGCGTCTTTCAACACTTCGATATCTTTCGCGGCGTCGTTGTATTGCTTTTCGGTGCGGAACAATTGCATCGTGCCTTGCTGGCGGCCTTCATACGTGATGCCCGCCTCGGCGCGCAGCACCTTGAAGCAATCGCGGCTGTATTCAGCCAGGCGCACCATGCGTTCCTTGTTCACGGCATACGCTTCCGGCGTGCAATTACGCAACATCTGCCACATCCATTTCAGCTGGGCGGCGCTGCCGTCGAGCGAGATGGCCAGAGGCGCGTGGCGCTGCATCATCCACTTCACGGCTTTCAAGGGAATGCCGGGCGCGGCCCATGGCGAAGCGTACCCGGGCGAGATTTGCCCCGCATTCGCGAAGCTGGTTTCCAGTGCCGGGCCAGGCTGGCGGTCGATGACGGTCACCTCATGTCCTGCCTTGGCCAGATAGTAAGCACTGGTGACGCCGATGACGCCGCTACCCAGAATCACAATACGCATAGTTTCCTCAATTATATTTATGGCTATTGCCAGATTAACCGCTATCATATTGGGAAAGAGCCAGTATTTGTTCACGTATAAATCGAGATATTCAGCAATAAATCATGAGAATCCTTAAAGAATCGGCACGTGGCCTCGACAAGCTGGACCGTCACATCCTGCGCATCCTGCAACAGGATGGCCGCATCTCAATGAAAGACCTGGGCGAACAGGTGGGCCTGTCCATCACGCCTTGCATCGAGCGGGTCAAGCGCATGGAGCGCGACGGCGTCATCACGGGCTACCATGCGAAGGTCAACCCGGCCGCGCTGGGCGCCAAGCTGCTCGTCTTTGTAGAGATTACGCTGAATCAGAAGTCGGCGTCCGCCTTCGAGCAATTCCGCCGCGAAGTGTTGCAAATTCCCGAGGTACAGGAGTGCCATCTGGTGTCGGGCGACTTCGATTACCTGATCAAGGCGCGCATCCATGAAATGGCCGAGTACCGCAAGCTGTTGGGCGACATGCTGTTGCAGCTGCCGGGCGCAGCGCAATCGAAAAGCTATGTGGTGATGGAAGAAATCAAGGAAACCCTGGCACTCTCGACCGACGTGCTGCAGACTCGCTGAAGGTACCGGCTGCCGGTACTGGCGGCATCGTTTTGTGCGTCTTTGTATAATTTTGTAGCACATTCGTGGCGACACAAGCACACTCCCCTCCTGACATCACGCCCGTCCCCTCTGAGATTGGAAGCAGTGATGCACACTGGGAGTCCGTATGAACACATTGATAAAACTGGCATTTTCCTGCCTCGCGGGCCTGGCCGTGGCCATGTGCACCGCCAGTGAATACAAGGTCAACCGCGCGCCGGCCAACGGCGCCATCTACCAGAACATCACAGTGGGCAAGACCACCCGCCTCGACCTCGACGCGGCGTTGGGCAACGCCACCGTGGTCAGCTTTGACCCAGGCTATGAAGTCTGGGTCTACAAGAACCAGTTGCAAACGCCCAGCGTGACGCGTTTGATCCCCCTGCTGGGCGAAAAAGGCACGCGCGAAGTGGCCGTCATGTTCGACCAGGCGGGCATCGTCAGGAAATTCCGGATACACGAGCCGCGCAAGTAGGTCGCACAAGCAAGCCATGCGGACGCGCCCGCCGCGTCCTCTTGCTCTACACTGGCGCTTTCTCTTCCGGTGCCCCCATGCAATTACCCGCAAGCCTCGCGCAGATCTCAATGGACAAGGATTGGCGGCACGACACGCCCTATCCGCCCCTCGGCTTCAGCCCCTTCTTCGAAGGCGCGCTGGGCAATGGCGACACCTTCGGCCTGTACTGGCCCATCGGCCGCGAAGCGTTCGAACCGATCGTCGTCCATCCAGGCAATCATATCGCCACCGTCCTTTGGCGGCCCGCCGTTGAAAGCCTTGCAATGGCTGCGCACGCAGGCGGTGCCGGATGGGGAACTTGACCCCATCCGGCGCGCCTGCGGGCAGTTGTCGTTCAACTTTGGCGGCAGCAAGGAAAATGCCGATTATCCCGTGCTGCTGGCCGCCATAACCACCTATCTGGAGCAAGGCAACCATGTTTCCGCCTCGACCCTGATGCAGACGTATGCCGAGCTGATGAGCGCGGAAACCGTCTCGTTCCAGGAACGCTACGCCTTCGAGCCGGCCGCCTTCATTGCGCGGCAAGTCGCCGTCAGCGCGAAGCTGCCCCAGGGCAGCCGCGACCCTGCAGCGCTATGGTTGTCGGGCATGGATTAGTTGCTGCCGGAACAGCTTGCGATACGCAGAAGGCGACGTCTGCAGGCTGGCGCGGAAATGCTGGCGCAGCGACAGGGCCGTGCCGAAGCCGGCCTCTTGCGCCACGACATCGATCGAGGCCGCGCTTTTTTCCAGCAGGCCTTGCGCATGCGCCAGGCGCTGGTTCAGCAGCCATTGTTTAAAGGACGTGCCCGTCGCTTGGCGGAAGTGGCGCGTAAAATTGCGCCGGCTCATGGCGGCCCGCTCGGCCAGGGCGTCGATGCTGTGCGCCTGGCCCAGGTTGGCCGTCACACAGGCGAGCACGTCGGCAAAGCGCCCTTCGCTGCCGGACACGGGCAGCGGGCGCTCAATGAATTGCGCCTGTCCGCCCTGGCGATGCGGCGCCACCAGCAGCCGGCGCGCCACCCGGTTGGCCACCTCGGCGCCCGCCAACTGGCGCAGCAGGTACAAACAGCAATCGAGGCCGGCCGCCACACCGGCCGACGTGAGTACTCCGCCATCATCCACGTATAGCACTTCCCGGTCCACCCTGACCTTGGGATAACGGGCCGCCAGCCGGTCCGCCATGCCCCAATGCGTGGCCGCGCTCTTGCCATTCAACAAGCCCGCCTGCGCCAGGGGAAACGCGCCCAGGCACAAGCCCACCATGCGCGCACCGCGCCGGCTGGCCGCCTGCAGCGCCTCGATCAACGGCGCCGGCGCGTCGCGGCAATCGTCGTGCCAGGCCGGCATGATGACGATATCGGCCCCCTCCAATCCTTCCAGCCCGAACTCGGGCATGATGCCGAAGCCAGCCGCTGTGCGCAGGGGTGCGGGATCGGCGGCGCACACGCGCACGTAAAAAGGCGGCAGATCGGCCTCGCCCGTCTGGGCACCAAACACGAGGCAAGGCACAGACAGGTGAAATGGCGTCATGCCGTCGAAGGCGATCACGGCCACGCTCAAGGAGGAGGAGGAGGAGGACGAGGACGCAGGAATAGTCAGCATGGCCCGATTTTATCTCATATCGGCCTTCAGGCCACTTTTTGTTTGCAATGCCTGGCCTGACAATGGCGTTATCGAGGAAGTCCTTCCTCTTTCAACCGTTCCAGGAGAACCCATGTCCACCCAAGCCTCCACCGCGCCACGCCGCGCCTTGCTCGTCATCGATGTACAAAATGAATATTTCACGGGCGACATGCCCATCGAATATCCGTCCGTCGACATTTCACTGCCCAACATCGTTCAGGCCATGGCTGGCGCTCGCACTGCCGGCGTGCCCGTGATCGTCGTGCAGCACGATGCACCGGAAGATTCGCCCATCTTTGCCAAGGGTAGCGACGGCTGGCAGTTGCACCCACAAGTGGCCGCTTTCGCCGCCGACCACCGCATCAACAAGAGTATGGGCAGCGCGTTTGCGG
This sequence comes from Janthinobacterium algoris, assembly GCF_051380935.1. NCBI lineage: Bacteria > Pseudomonadati > Pseudomonadota > Betaproteobacteria > Burkholderiales > Oxalobacteraceae > Janthinobacterium > Janthinobacterium algoris. The sequence continues at coordinate 19,694 of NZ_JBNYXZ010000005.1, forward strand.
GCACGGATTTGCGCGCCTGGCTGGACAGCCACGGCATCGATACCCTGAGCGTGATCGGCTACATGACGCACAACTGCGACGCCGCCACCATCTACCACGCCGCGCACGACGGCTTGCAGGTCGAATTCCTGCAGGATGCCAGCGGCACCCTGTCCTACGCCAATGCGGGCGGAACGGCCAGCGCCGAGGAAATTCACCGCGTCTTCAGCAGCGTGTTTCATTCGAATTTCGCCGCCGTCGCCAGCACGCAGGCCTGGCTCGATGCCGTACGCGAAGGCAAGCCGCTGGAAAAGGACAATATTTATCTGTCGAACCAGCGCGCCCGGCAAGCGGCAAGCGCCGCCTGAGTTGGCCCCTTAAAAGCGCCGGTGCCCGTCATCGGCGTCGCAGCGGCCGCTGAACTTGATCATGCCATCGACCGTGATCACGCCGCTGCGGCGCTTGATCACGAGGGTGGGACTGTTCAGGCTATTGAGCTGGAACGGGCCACGGATGTCATCGTGGCCGACGACCAGGTCCATCTGGATGGTCAATCCTGATCGTAGACCAGAATCTTCGGATGGAAACACTTCATCCATTTTGAATGCAGATACACCTATTTAACCTCGCGGGCTCCTGGGCATCTGGTAAAAATCCAATGATCACTTGGAATATCAATTTATTGTCCGGATAAAAACTTTCTTGCGGTATTCTATTATTATCACAATGAACTAGGGATATGACATGGGCCGACGCTCTGGATTGGAAGGTTTCATCCGTGCCACGAGCAGAGCTATCGCAGCTGCCGAGAGGGAGCAAGCAAGACAAGTACGAGGCGCAGCCACGATACGGCGGGTTCATGAACGCAACGAACGCATGGCTGCTGCGCAATCGATGCGCGATACAAAGGCGGCAGAAAAGCAGGCAAAGATCGACTATCTGGATTTAAGGCAGCAGGAGGTCGCCGACATGAATGAAGAGATTGAGGATTGCCTCGTTGGTTTGCGCGGAGTGCTGGCCCACACCCTTGATGTCGACGATACGATTAGTTTCGACAGTCTTAGGCCAACAGAAAAATTTGCCCCGTTTGAAATATCCCCCCGTTTATTCAGCACCTCCGCTCCGAACGAAGTTCTGCATCACCCGCCTCCTTCATGGTCAACAATAATGCCCCATGTCGCGAAGCGTCATGAACTTAAAGTAAAAAAATCAGAAGAAAACTACCACAGGCAGTTAATCGCTTTCAGTGTCCAGGAAATCGCCAAGAATTTTTTCAAGGATCAGGAACGCCGCGAATACGATGCGCGAAAAACGGCCTTCTATGCTGGCCAGGCCGAACGAAATAGTGCAATTGATCAGTTCAAGGCAGAGTATTTCTCACACGACCGCGATGCCGTGGTGACTTACTGCGATATGGTGCTATCAAGATCAGAGTATCCACTGACTGATTTCCCCCAGCAATTTCGCGTCGCCTATGATGGTTTGACTGGCACATTGGCTGTCGAATATGAATTGCCGTTGATTTCCATCGTGCCCACGACAAGCGAATTTCGCTACGTCAAAAGCAAGGACAGCATCGAATCAAAGATCCGCAAGCCATCGGAAATTCAGGACATTTACCGGCAGCTGATCGCTGAAATCGCCCTGCGCACCATGCATGAACTGTTTGAGGCGGATCAGGCATCAGCAATCAAAGTACTCGCTTTTACGGGAATCATTGATACCCATGACCCCGGGACAGGCCATAACATCCGAGTATCCGTCATTTCGGTGCGTGCGGCGCGTGACACGTTTCTTGCCATCAATTTGCAGCGGGCGGATCCGGTCGCATGCCTGCGTACTTTGGGCGCCCATGTTTCATCCCGTCCCGAGGAACTGCTGGCGGTCAAGCCGATCATCGAATTCAATATGGTCGACAAGCGTTTCATTATGCAGGGCGATGCCTTGAACGAGTTGGAAAATCGCTCAAACCTGCTTGAACTAAGTCCAACCCAATTTGAAGTCCTGGTCGCCAATTTGTTCAGCAAAATGGGACTCGAGACCAAACTCACCCGCAGCTCCCGTGACGGCGGAGTTGATGCGGTGGCATTCGATATCCGTCCTGTGTTGGGTGGCAAGGTAGTCATTCAAGCCAAGCGATATAAGGATGCGGTTGGCGTGAGCGCCGTTCGCGATCTGTATGGAACCATGTTGAATGAAGGCGCGAATAAAGGCATATTGGTCACGACCAGCCGCTATGGACCCGATGCCTATGTCTTTTCGGCGGACAAACCGATCGAACTGATAGACGGCTCAGCCTTGCTGTATCTGTTGCGCGAGCACGCCGATGTGAATGCCAGGATTGTCCCGCTGAGCTAAGTTGCAACTTTACTGGGCTGTTAACCGCGCCTGCAGAACAGACACTTGTAGGAGTGAGTGAGTATGATGCGTCCACTACAGGTTCCATCATCAACAATGCGAAAAATCATACTCCTGAGCTTGAGCGCTCTTGCTGTTTTCCTGCTGGCCACCGCCGCCCTGGTGCTGGCGGGACTCAACGACAAGGAAGCCCCCGCCGATGTGATCGTCGTGCCGGGCAATACGATCATGCCGGACGGCACGCCCAGTCCCCGCCTGCAGGCGCGGCTCGACGTGGCGCTCAAGCAGTTCCAGGCGCACCGCGCCCCACACATCCTCGTCAGCGGGGCCACGGGCAAGGAAGGTTTTGACGAGGCCGCGTCGATGGCCCGCTACCTGCAGTCGCGCGGCGTGCCGGCCAGCGCCATCCTTGAGGATAATCAAGGCTGGACCACGGACGCCACGGCGCGCAACGCGGCGGTCTTGATGCGCCAGCATGGCTGGCACACGGCCATGGTGGCCACGCAATACTTTCACGTACCGCGCTTCCGCCTGGCTTTGGCGCGGGCCGGCATAGCCGTCAGCGGCAACGTGCACGCACCCTATTTTGAACTGCGCGACCTGTATTCGGTGCCGCGCGAAACGGTGGGCTACGCCGTGTATTTCGCGCGGCCCTGATCTCCGCTTATTCGCTCCAGTCGCGCGAGCGCTCCACTGCCCGCTGCCATTTATGCAGCCGCGTCAGACGCTCGTCGGCGGCCATCTTCGGCTCGAAACGCCGCCCTACCTGCCATTGAGCGGCGATTTCCTCTTGCGATTCCCAGAAACCCACGGCCAGGCCCGCCAAGTAGGCGGCGCCCAGGACTGTCGTTTCCGTCACCACGGGGCGCACCACGGGCACGTTCAGAATGTCGGCCTGGAATTGCATCAGCATGTCGTTGCGCGCCGCGCCGCCATCGACGCGCAATTCGGATAGCGCAATGCCCGCGTCATCCTGCATGGCGGACAAGACGTCCACGTTCTGGTAGGCCACGCCTTCGAGCGCCGCGCGCGCGATGTGCGCCTTGCCCGTGCCACGCGTGATGCCGATCAGGGTGCCGCGCGCGTACGGATCCCAGTACGGCGCACCGAGGCCCGCGAATGCGGGCACGAAGACCAGGCCGCCCGAATCGGGCACGCTGGTGGCCAGCGCTTCCACTTCAGACGAGTCGCGGATGATGCCGATGCCGTCACGCATCCATTGCACGGCCGCGCCCGCGATAAAGGCGCTGCCTTCGAGCAAATAGTCAGTTTTATCCGATCCCGGGCCCAGGCTCCAGCCCACCGTCGTCAACAAGCGATTTTTCGAGGGCAAGGGGCGCTTGCCGACGTTCATCAGCATGAAGCAGCCCGTGCCATAGGTATTTTTCGCCATGCCCGGTTTCAAACAGGCCTGGCCGAAGGTAGCCGCCTGCTGATCGCCCGCAATGCCGGCAATCGGCACGGAGACGCCCAGCAGTGCCGCATGCGTGTGGGCGGCCACGCCGCTCGATGGCACGACGTCGGGCAGCAGGGAGGCGGGAATGTCGAGCAGCGCCAGCAGGTCAGTGTCCCATTGCAAAGTGTGAATATTGAACAGCATGGTGCGCGCCGCATTGCTCGTATCCGTCAAGTGGGCGCCGCTCATCTTGTAGATCAGCCAACTGTCGACGGTGCCGAAGGCCAGCTCGCCCCGCTCGGCACGCGCGCGGGCGCCGGGCACGTTGTCGAGCAGCCATTTCAATTTGGTGGCGGAAAAATAGGCATCCAGCACGAGACCCGTCTTGCGCTGAATCAAGTCCGCCTTCCCCTGTTCGACCAGTTGCGCGCAGTAAGCTGCATTTCTCCGGTCTTGCCAGACGATGGCGTTGGCGACAGGCTCGCCCGTGGCGCGGTCCCACAGCACCGTCGTTTCACGCTGGTTGGTCACGCCGATGGCAGCCACGTCGGAAGCGGCCACGCCGCTGTCGCGCAGCACCTGCTGCAGCACGCCCTCTTGCGAAGCCCATATTTCACCCGCGTCGTGCTCGACCCAGCCCGGCTGGGGGAAAATCTGGCGGAATTCGCGCTGCGCGCTGGCGTGCGGCCGGCCCGCATGGTCGAACAGGATGGCGCGCGAACTGGTGGTGCCCTGGTCTAAAGCAAGTATGTATTTGGTCATGGTCACTACTACGTCTATACAGTGAAGAGGCACGGGCAAACGCCCGTGCCCCGGGAAAGCGGCGGCAGAAGTTTACACGACTACCTTACCTTGCCTTCTTTCCAAGCTTGCAGCAGCTTGTCGTAGGCAATCGTTTCACCCTTCGGCTTTTCATTTGCCAGCTTTTTCCATGGGGCGTGCTGGTCCGACAGATACTGGTTCGGGTCGCCCTTGGCATTGAGCTTGGGCGCGCACGCCTTCATGCCCGCCCGCTGCAAGCGGGCCATGACCTGGTCCATTTCCTCGGCCAGGTTATCCATGGCGGCCTGCGGCGTTTTTTCCGCCGTGATGGCCGTGGCCACGTTTTTCCACCACAGTTGCGCCAGCTTCGGATAGTCGGGCACGTTGTTGCCCGTCGGCGTCCACGCCACGCGGGCGGGGCTGCGGTAGAACTCGATCAAGCCGCCGTATTCGTTCGCGTGTTTCGTGAAGTAATCGTGGCGGATGTCGGAATCGCGGATGAAGGTCAGGCCGACGATGGATTTCTTCAGCGACACGGTTTTCGAGGTGACGAACTGCGCATACAGCCAGGCGGCGGCCTTGCGGTCGTCCGGCGTGGACTTGAACAGGAACCACGAGCCCACGTCCTGATAGCCATTCTGCATGCCCTCTTTCCAGTACGGGCCATGCGGCGACGGCGCCATGCGCCATTTCGGCGTGCCGTCTTTATTAACCACCGGCAAGCCCGGTTTCGTCATGCCGGCCGTAAATGCCGTGTACCAAAAGATCTGCTGGGCGATTTCGCCCTGCGCCGGCACGGGACCCGATTCCGAGAAATTCATGCCGTTCGCTTGCGGCGGCGCGTATTTCTTCATCCAATCGATATATTTCGTCAGCGCAAAGACGGCCGCCGGCGAATTGGTGGCGCCGCCGCGCGACACGGATGCGCCCACGGGCGTGCATTTGTCGGCCGCTACCTTGATGCCCCACTCGTCGACCGGCATGCCGTTGGGAATGCCCTTGTCGGCAGCGCCAGCCATCGACAGCCAGGCATCGGTGAAGCGCCAGCCCAGCGACGGATCTTTCTTGCCATAATCCATGTGACCATAGACTTTCTTGCCGTCCAGTTCCTTCACGTCATTCGTGAAGAAATCGGCGATGTCTTCATAAGCGGACCAGTTTTGCGGCACGCCCAGCTCATAGCCATACTTGGCCCTGAACTTGGCTTGCAAATCCTTGCGCGCGAACCAGTCGGCGCGGAACCAGTACAGGTTGGCAAATTGCTGGTCGGGCAACTGGTACACCTTGCCGTCCGGCGCCGTGGTAAAGCTGATGCCGATGAAATCTTTCAAGTCCAGGCCGGGATTCGTGAATTCCTTGCCCTTGGCTGCCATGTAGTCGGACAACGGTTCGACGGCGCCGTAGCGGTAGTGCGTGCCGATCAGGTCGGAATCGGAAATCCAGCCGTCATAGATGCTCTTGCCGGACTGCATCGACGTCTGCAGCTTTTCCACCACGTCGCCTTCCTGGATGATGTCGTGGCGCACCTTGATGCCCGTGATTTCCTCGAAAGCCTTGGCCAGGGTCTTCGATTCGTAGACGTGGGTGTCAATGGTTTCCGAGACCACGGAAATTTCCTTGATGCCCTTGGCTTTCAGCTTGGCCGCCGCATCGATGAACCATTTCATTTCAGCAAGCTGTTGCTGCTTGCTCAGGCTGGATGGTTGGAATTCCTTGTCGATCCAGGTTTGCGCCTGTTTGGCGTCGGCCAGGGCCGCATTCGACACGAGCATGGCCGCAGCCGCAAAGACCGTGAACTTCAATTTCATCGTGAATCTCCTTTTATAGTTTTTACCGGCCGCCTGCTGGCGGTACGGCACCCATCAACACCGGCAAGCCGGCTATCCCCAACGCATCACAATTACCAACAACACAAAACTGATGGCAGCACCAATCGCCTGCTGCATTTCCGTCAACCCCGCCCAGGCCAGATTGACATACGCGGCCGTGAGCAAGCCGATGAACAGGCGGTCGCCGCGCGTCGTCGGCATGGGCAAGAAGCCCTTGCGTTCTATGCTGGGTGAACGGATTTGCCACACCGTCATGCCTGCCAACATCAAGCCGATGCAAATGAAAAAGATGGCCACTTCAGGCGTCCAGGCCATCCAGCCGAACAGGCTGGCTGTGCTATCGGTATTTTCCATGTCACACCCTCCCCATCGCAAAACCCTTGGCTATGTAATGCCGTACGAACCAGATCACCAGCGCGCCGGGCACGATGGTCAGCACCCCTGCGGCCGCCAGCACGCCCCAGTCCATGCCGGCCGCCGAGACCGTACGCGTCATGGTGGCGGCAATCGGCTTGGCATTGACGGATGTCAAGGTGCGCGCCAACAACAGTTCCACCCAACTGAACATGAAGCAGAAGAAAGCCGTCACGCCCACGCCCGACTTGATCATCGGCAAGAAGATGCGGATGAAAAAGCGCGGGAAGCTGTAGCCGTCGATATACGCCGTCTCGTCGATTTCCTTGGGTACGCCGGACATGAAACCTTCCAGTATCCACACGGCCAGCGGCACGTTGAAGACCATGTGCGCCAGCGCCACGGCCAGATGCGTATCCATCAAGCCCACCGTTGAATACAGCTGGAAGAAGGGTACGAGGAAGACGGCGGGCGGCGTCATGCGGTTGGTCAGCAGCCAGAAGAACAGATGCTTGTCGCCCACGAAGTTGTAGCGCGAAAAGGCATACGCGGCCGGCAAGGCCACCGTCACCGACATCACCATATTCAAGGCCACGTAAATCATGGAATTGATGTAACCGCTGTACCACGATGGGTCCGTAAAGATGGTTTTGTAGTTGGCGAACGTCAGGTGCTCGGGCCACAGGCTCAGCACGCCGACGATTTCCTCGTTGGTCTTGAGCGACATGTTGAGCATCCAGTAGATGGGCAACAGGGAGGCCAGCAAAAAGACGACCAGGATGGCACTGCTCATTTTCTTGTGTATCATTTCTGATCTCCCGTGCCGACGCGCTGCATCCACGTGTACAGCACAAAGCAGAACAGCAGGATGATCAGGAAGTAAATCAGGGAAAACGCGGAAGCCGGCCCCAGGTCGAACTGGCCCACGGCCTTTTGCGTCAGGTATTGCGACAAAAAGGTGGTCGCATTGCCCGGTCCGCCGCCCGTCAGCACGAACGGTTCCGTATAGATCATGAAACTGTCCATGAAGCGCAGCAAGACGGCGATCATCAGCACATTGCGCAGTTTCGGCAACTGGATGTAGCGGAACACGGCCAGGCGCGAGGCGCCGTCGATGCGCGCCGCCTGGTAATACGCGTCGGGAATGGCGCGCAAGCCCGCATAGCACAGCAGCACCACCAGGGGCGTCCAGTGCCAGATATCCATCACCATCACCGTCAGCCAGGCGTCGAGCGAATTGCCGTTGTAGTTGTAATCAAAACCCAACTGATTCAGGGTATAGCCCATCAGGCCGATGTCGCCGCGGCCAAAGATTTGCCAGATCGTGCCCACCACGTTCCAGGGTATCAGCAGTGGCAGCGCGATCAGTACCAGCGCCAGCGAGGCTTTCCAGCCATCGGCAGGCATGCACAGGGCGATCAAAATGCCCAGCGGAATCTGGATCGCCAGCACGGAGCCGGAAAATAGCAGCTGGCGCAGCAAGGCGCTGTGCAAGTCGCCGTCGAGCATGACCATGCGGAACCATTCGGTGCCCACAAACACCTTTTGCGTGGGGCTCAGAATATCCTGCACGGAATAGTTCACCACTGTCATCAGGGGCAGGATGGCGGAAAAAGCCACGCACAGCAGCACGGGCAGGATCAATAGCCAGGCGCGGCGGTTGTTATCGGTTTTACCGTTATGTATCATCAGGCCACCCGCTTATCGTTGACATAGAACAAGGTACGTTGCGGCGGAAAGCGCAGCCGCACAGTCTCTCCCGCTACCGCATCGATGGCGCGCAGCTTGGCCGCCACCGTCGCGCCGCCCAGCTGGAATTGCGCCAGGTAATGCGTGCCCATATTGCGCACGGCCGTCACCGTGGCGTCCAGGCAATGGTCGCCACCTTCGCCTCCCTTGCCCACCGTCAGGCATTCGACGAATTCAGGCCGCACGCCCAGCGTGATCTTGCCCCGCGCGCCAGCCAGGGCCGCGCGGGCGGCAGCGGAAACGGCCAGTGCCTGTCCCGCCACCCTCGCTCCGCCATCGTCCAGGGTGCAATCGAGCAAGTTCATGCCCGGATTGCCGATGAAATAGCCGACAAACGTGTGTTCCGGCTCCTCGAACAGCGCTTGCGCGCTGCCCGTCTGCACCACTTCGCCCTGCGTCATGACGACCACCTGGTCGGCAAAGGTCAACGCTTCCACCTGGTCATGCGTGACGTAGATCAGGGACAATTTGAGTTCGTGGTGGATTTCCTTGAGTTTCCGGCGCAACAGCCATTTCAAGTGCGGGTCGATCACCGTCAACGGTTCATCGAACAGCACGGCCGCCACGTCGGGGCGCACGAGGCCCCGACCCAGCGAAATCTTTTGCTTGGCGTCCACGGACAAGCCGCTGGCGCGCAATTTCAGGTCGTCCGTCAACTCCAGCATCTGCGCCACCTGCTGCACGCGTTTTTTCACTTCGATCTCTTTCCAGCCGCGATTGCGCAGCGGAAAGGCCAGGTTGTCGTGCACGGTCATGGTGTCGTAGATGACGGGAAACTGGAACACTTGCGCGATATTCCTCGCTTCGGTGGGCAGTTGCGTCACATCCTTGCCGTCGAACAGCACCTTGCCATGCGACGGTTTCACCAGGCCGGAGATGATATTGAGCAAGGTCGTCTTGCCGCAGCCGGACGGCCCCAGCAAGGCATAAGCGCCGCCGTCATGCCATTGCATGCTCATGGGCCGCAGCGCATAGTCGGCGGGTGCCGTCGGGTTCGGCTTGTAGGCGTGGGCCAGGTCGAGCAGTTCGATGCGCGCCATGTCACACTCCTCCTTGCAAAGGGGCAAACAACAGGCCGCCGTCGTCTGCGAAAATCAGCAAGGCATGCGGCTGGCAATACACGGTGCAGGCGCTGCCGATCTCCAGCTGGTGCACGCCACCGAGTTGTGCCACCAGGGCCAGCTCGCCGCGGCGCGCATGCACATACGTTTCCGAGCCGCTGATTTCCGCCAGATCAACCTGCGCCGCGATGGCCACGTCGCCATCGGACTGCGGCGACAGATGCAGGCTGTGGGCGCGCACGCCGAGGATCACCTCCGTGCTGTCGCCCAGGCTGGCGCGCTGTTCGCCGCTCAAGTGAATCGCCAGGCCATCGGCCGCCTGCGCCACGCCCTGCGCATCCACGCGCGCGGGGATCAGGTTGATCGGCGGATCGCTGAAGGTGCGCGCCACGGCGATGGAGTTGGGCGCGTTGAAGACGTCGAGCGTCGGTCCCTGCTGCAGCAAGCGTCCCTCGTGCAGCACGGCCACATGGCCGCCCAGTTGCAGCGCTTCCAGCGGTTCCGTAGTAGCGTACACGACCGTCGTGCTACCGCTGGAAAACAGTTCCGTCAATTCGCGGCGCAATTCCTCACGCAGTTTGTAGTCGAGATTGACGAGCGGCTCATCGAGCAGCAACAGAGAGGCATCCTTGATCAGCGCGCGCCCCAGCGCCGTGCGCTGCTGCTGGCCGCCCGAGAGTTCGCCGGGCGTACGCTGCAGATACGGCGTGATATGCAGGCGCTCGGCCAGCGCCAGTACTTTCGTGCGGATCTGCTCCTCCGGCACCTTGCGCAAGCGCAAGGGCGAGGCGATATTGTCGTACACGGTGAAGGCCGGATAATTAATGAATTGCTGGTACACCATGGCCAGGTTGCGACGGCTGACGGGCACGCCCGTCACGTCCACGCCATCGGCCGTGACGGTGCCCCCGCTGGGCTTGTCCAGACCCGCCATCACGCGCATCAAGGTCGTCTTGCCGGCACGCGTGGTGCCCAGCAAGACGTTGATGGCGCCCGGCACCAACGCCAGCGACATCGGATATAAAAAGTCGTCAGCCCCCTGTTTCCTGCTGATCTTGTCCAGTACCAGTTGCACGCGCTTCTCCTCCAGTGATGGTTTCTTATTCTTCGCCCCACCCTCTGCGGGGCGCGGTCGCCAACGTATTCTGTGTTCTTCTTACGGCAGCAACGGATGCTGCAACAACCAGGTATCGAGCCTGGCCGCCGTCTCGCGCGGCAGGTGCAAGCCCAGCTTGGAGCGCCGCCACAGGATGTCGGCCGCGCTGACGGCCCATTCATGGCGCCGCACATATGCGACTTCCGCCGCGTACAGGCCGGCGGCGATTTCCTCGCCCATGGCCGCCACGTCCGTCCGCCCATCGAGCAGCACATGGATGCGCGTGCCGTAAGCGCGCGCATAGCGCGCCACCAGCGCCGCCGGCAACCACGCATATTCGCGCTGCAAGCCTTGCACGAACTGGCCGAACTCGCGCACGGACCGGTTTTGCGGCGTGCTGCCGAACAGATCGCCGCCTGGCAGGCAGGCGTTGGCTGTCCAGGCCGGCAGCGTATTGCCCAGCAAGGGCGCCAGCATATCCATTGCCTCCTCGGCCAGCTTGCGGAAGGTAGTGATCTTGCCGCCGAAAACACTCAGCAGCGGCGCCCCTTCCTGGTCCAGCTCGAAGCGGTAATCGCGCGTGACAGCCTTGGCGTCAGCCGCCGCGTCTTCCACCAGCGGACGCACGCCCGCATACGCCCAGACCACGTCGGCAGGCACGACGGGCTTGCTGAAATAGTAACTGGAAAGCTCGCACAAGTAACGCATTTCCTCGTCATCGATTTCCACCTTGCCACGTTCGCCGTGGTAGTCGAGATCGGTGGTGCCGATCAGGGTGAAATCGTGCTCATACGGAATGGCAAATACAATGCGTCCGTCCGGATGCTGGAAGATATAGGCATGATCATGCGCGAACAGGCGCTTGACGACGATGTGGCTGCCCTTGATCAGGCGCAAATGGCGGCCCTGTCCGCCGGGCGCCGCCTGTTGCAGGAATTCGGCCGTCCACGGTCCCGCCGCATTGACGACGCTGCGCGCGCGCACCAGCGTCTGCCTGCCGCTGGCGTGCTGCAGGGTGGCCAGCCAACAAGCGTCCTCACGCCCGCCCTGGCGCACGAGCGCCGTGCAGCGCGTCTGCGTCAGCACGTGCGCGCCCTTGTCCGCCGCGTCGATGGCATTGAGCACGACCAGGCGCGCATCGTCGACCCAGCCATCGGAATACACGAAGCCGCGCTTGAATTCGGGTTTTAACGGTTTTCCCGCCGCGTGGCGCTCAAGGTCGATGCCGTGCGAGGCTGGCAGGATTTCCCGCTTCGCCAGCAGGTCGTAGAGGAACAGGCCGGCACGTATCAGCCAGGCCGGGCGCTGTCCCTGCGCATGCGGCATGACGAAGCGCAGCGGCCACATAATGTGCGGCGCCGAGCGCAGCAGCACTTCGCGCTCGATCAGCGCCTTGCGCACGAGGCCGAATTCATAGTATTCGAGGTAGCGCAGGCCGCCGTGTATCAGCTTGGTGGAAGCCGATGAGGTGTGAGCTGCCAGATCGTCCTTTTCGCACAGCACTACGGACAAGCCCCGCCCGGCCGCGTCGCGCGCGATGCCGGCGCCATTGATGCCGCCGCCCACCACCAGCAGGTCGCATTCCATCGCAGGCGCCACCGCTGCGTCGATTTCCTGCTGTATTGAGGCCATCGGGACTCCATCGTTATCAAGCACAGGCAACCAAGAAAGACTAGGCACACCCGGCGACTGTGGTTAAGATCAATACGGATGTCATACGAATGCAATATGAATGAGATTACGCCACAAATCGAACTTATAGCAACATGTTTTTACCCACATTTGTTCGATTTTTTTCGTTTGTGGAATTTTAAAGAGACACGCCCATGAATTTGAATCCCCGCCAGCGCCGCTTGCTTGAAGTGGTGCGCCAGAAAGTCACCATGTCGGTCGAGGAGTTGGCCCAGCAACTTGACGTCACGCCGCAAACCGTGCGGCGCGACGTCAAACAGATGGAGGAAGCGCGCCTGCTGGCCCGCTATCACGGCGGCGTGGGCTTGCCCTCCTCCGTGGAAAACATCGATTACAACCAGCGCCAAGTATTCAACAGCGAAGCCAAGCGGCGCATCGCCACCGCCGTGGCGGCGCAAGTGCCGCATGGCTGTTCGCTCCTGATCAATATCGGCACCACCACCGAGGAAGTGGCGCGCGCGCTAGGACAGCACACGGGCTTGCACGTGGTGACGAACAACCTGAATGTGGCCGCCATCCTGGCCGACAACGCCGCCTGCGAAGTCATCGTGGCCGGCGGCGTGGTGCGCGGGCGCGACCGCGGCATCGTGGGCGAAGCGACCATCGACTTCATCCGCCAGTTCAAGGTCGACATCGGCATCATCGGCATTTCCAGCATCGACGAAGACGGCAGCTTGCGCGACTTCGATGCGCGCGAAGTAAAAGTGGCGCAAGCCATCATCGAGCAGTCGCGCGAAGTGTGGCTGGTGGCAGACCAGCATAAATTCGGCCGCAAGGCGCTGGTGCGCCTGGCCGACCTGGCGCAAGTCGATATCCTGTTTACGGACGCGCCGCCGCCGGCACGCTTTGCCGAAGTATTGCGCGAAGCGGGCGTGAAGGTGGTGGTGGCCGCCTGACGCCGAGCGTTCCACGGCTGGTGGCGCGCGCCATCACCGGGCAAGACAGGGCATCCCCGGCTCAGTGCGCGATGGCAAGCTTGCCGAAGTGGCGCCCGCCGGCAGCCAGCTCCGCATACGCCGCGGCTGTGTCGTCGATGCTGAACACGCGGTCGATGACGGGCACGATGCCATGTGCGGCGATGGCCTGGGCCGCCTGCGCCAGGTCGGCCACGGAACCGGTGTTGTTGCCGACGATGCGCAAGGCCTTGACAATGACGGGCAGCAAGTCGATGCTGGCGGCCGTGCCGCCCACAAAACCCACGGTGAAGACCGTGCCACCCACCGCCGCCGCGTTGAGCGAGCGCACGATGGTGGCGCCGCCCACCGTCTCGACCACCAGGTCGGCACCCCGCCCAGCGGTCAGCTTCAGCACTTCCGCATCCCAGGCGGGCGTGGCCCGGTAGTTGATCAAGTGATCGGCGCCCAACTGGCGCGCCCGTTCCAGCTTTTCATCGCTGGACGACGCCAGGATTACCGTGGCGCCCGACGCCTTGGCGAACTGCAAGGCAAACAGGCTGACGCCGCCCGTTCCCAACAACAACACCACCGATCCGGGGCGCACTGGCGCCGAACGCACGGCATTCCAGGCCGTCGTCGCCGCGATGGGCAACGCCGCGCCCTGGACGAAATCAAGGTGGGCCGGCAAGGCGACCAGGCTGGCAGCAGGGACGGCCACGTACTCGGCCAGCGAGCCCGGCAAGGTGACGCCGCGCATTGCGCCCACGTTGTGCGGCGTGACGGCGCCGCCCTGCCAGCGCGGCATGAAGTGCGGAATGACGCGGTCGCCGACGGCCAGGCCGCTGACGCCCTCGCCCAGCGCCGCCACTTCACCCGCGCCGTCGGCGACGGGAATCAGCGGAAAGGCCGCGCCGGCAAAATTGCCCGTCGCAATGGCCACATCCAGGAAGTTCAGCGTGGCGGCGCGCAGGCGCAGCAGCACCTCGCCCCGGCCGGCCTGCGGCTCGGGCAGCTCGGTCGGGCGAAACGCGGTGAGGGAAGGAGCGGTCAGTTGTATGGCTTTCATGATCTGTTCTCAGGCGATGTGTGTCAGGGTGGCCGCACGCTGGCGGGTAAAACATCAGTGTCATTTAAAATCATTAATAGATAAACTATGGCTTGATTCAATGATTTGACACTGAGGATTACCAATGGATTTGCTCGACAGCATGAAGGTGTACGTACTGGCCGTTGAGAAAGGCAGTCTGAGCGCTGCCGCGGCCGCCTGCGGGATCTCCGCGACGATGGCCGGCAACCACCTGCGGACGCTGGAAAAACGCCTGGGCATGCAACTGCTCCAGCGGACCACCCGGCGCCAGCACCTGACCGCCTTCGGCGAGGATTACTATGCGCGCTGCAAGGAAATCCTCAGGCTGGTGGCCGAAACCGATGTCCAGGCGCAAAACCTGCAACTGGCGCCCGCCGGCAAGTTGCGCATCACGGCGCCCCTCACCTTCGGCGCGGAAGCGCTGATGCCCGCCATGGCCGTGTACCTGGAGCGCTATCCCGAGGTGAGCATCGATGTGGCCCTGAGCGACCGCGTGATCGATCTGGTGGAGGAAGGCTTCGAGGCCGCCATCCGTATCGGCCGATTGCCCGATTCATCGCTGATCGCCAGGCCGCTGGCGCCCTACCGGCTGATGATCTGCGCCTCGCCCGACTACCTGGCGCGCAAGGGAACGCCGCGCCAGCCGGCCGACCTGAGCCAGCACGAATGCCTGTCCTTCTCGCCCGCTGCACTGGCGCACTGGCGCCTGACGGGCCGCCAGGACGACGTATGCAGCGTGCCCGTCTCGGGTCGATTGCAAGTCAACCACGGCCAGGCGCTGCGCGTTGCCGCATTGCATGGCATGGGCATCGTGCTGCAACCGACCTTCCTGCTGGAAACGGACGTGCTGGCGGGCCGCCTGGTCCAGCTGTTTCCCACGCATACACTGCCCAGCCGCCCCTTGAGCGTGGTCTACCTGCCGGACCGCTACCGCTCGCCCAAGTTGCGCAGCTTCGTCGATTTTCTGGTGGAACGGTTCAGCTGATGGGCGCCGTTTCAGGCATGTGCCATTCGACATCAATCGCAGTTGAAATATTTATCAATTCGGCAAAAATCATGTTACCATTGATGCAACATGAGTTATTTTTTTAATCTTCCTCTCCGGCAATACAATTATTTGCTTGATATTGCTTTTTATCTATCCAGAGCAAGAAAAAAAGGAAAAACTCTTTACCGGTAAATGATTTCCTGTGAAAACAGTGTTAGAAGTACCTCAAGCACAATAATTGTTCCCAAACAAACCACTCGACAGCAAGCGTGAAGGCCTTGACCATGCCGGTAACGCCGCCCAGTGAAGGAAGAAAAATGAGCCATAATTTTGAAACGGCCGCCACGCAAGCCGCCCATCCCAACAGCGTTCCCGTCAGCGAGCTGGAAGCCCATCTCGGCTACTGGCTGCGTTTCGTGTCCAACCACGTTTCCCACAGCTTCCAGAAAAAAGCCGAGGCCAACGGCGTGACGGTGTCCGAATGGGTGGTGCTGCGCGAAATGTTCCGCCTGGGCTGCACCTCGCCCACGGTGTTGGCGCAAGTGTCCGGCATGAGCAAGGGTGCCGTGTCGAAGCTGATCGACCGCCTGGAAAGCAAGGGCATGGTCAGCAAGTCGATCCTGCTGGCCGACCGCCGCCAGCACTCGATCGAATTGACCACGGAAGGCGAAGCGCTGGTGCCCGTGCTGGCCGAGATGGCCGACCAGAACGACGAGGAATTCTTCGGCAAACTGCCACGCCAGCTGCGCGACGACCTGCTCGAGGCGATGAAAGAAGTGGCGCGCACGCATCAGCTCAAAAGTGCGCCCTTGAATTAACAGGGGCAGCTTGCGGCAAGGGTGAGACGGTGGCACGGGCGCTTCGGCTATGATGCTGGCCTGACCGTCTACCAGGAACACGCATGGCCCTGCACATCGAAACCCCTCTGCTCAACTCGCGCGCCCTGAGCCTGCACAGCGACCGCGCCATCTGGCTCAAGCTCGAAGCCTTGCAGCCGCCCGGCTCCTTCAAGATCCGCGGCATAGGTCTCGCCTGCGAAGAATACGCGCGGCGCGGCGCCAGCCGTTTCATCTCTTCTTCCGGCGGCAATGCCGGCATCGCCGTGGCCTATGCGGGACGCCGCCTGGGCATTCCCGTCATCGTCGTGGTGCCGGAAACGACCAGCGCGCGGGCCAGGGCCCTGATCGCGCAGGAAGGCGCCGAAGTCATCGTGCACGGCGCCGCCTGGCAAGAAGCCAACGCGCTGGCGCAAGCTATGCTCACGCCGCAAGACGCTTTCCTGCATCCATTCGACGACCCGCTGCTGTGGCAGGGCCATGCCGGCATGATCGATGAAGTAGCCGGCGCCGGCCTGAAACCGGACGCGGTGGTGCTGTCGGTGGGCGGCGGCGGCCTGCTGGCCGGCGTGGCCGAAGGCTTGCAGCGCAACGGCTGGGACGACGTGGCCCTGTTGGCCGTGGAAACCGAAGGCGCGGCCTCGCTGTCCGCCGCCGTGGCCGCGCGCGAACACGTGGCCCTGCCCGCCGTGAGCAGCATCGCCACCTCGCTGGCCGCGCGCCAGGTGTGCGCGCAAGCCTACGCCATCAGCCAGACGCGCCTGCTGCACAGCGTGGTGGTCTCGGACCGGGCCGCCGTCGATGCCTGCCAGCGTTTCATTACCGACCAGCGCCTGGTGGTGGAACCGGCCTGCGGCGCGGCGCTGGCGGCAGTTTACGGCAAGGTGCCGCAACTGGCACCTTACCGCAATGTGCTGGTCATCGTCTGCGGCGGCGTCACGGCCACCATGCAGCAGCTCGACCACTGGAGCGTCACCCTGTAACTCCGGTTACGGCGCCGCCTCGAGCAGCGCCACGCCATCGCGGCCCTGCCTCTTGGCGGCATACAGGGCCTGGTCCGCCAAGTCCAGCAACTGCGCAGGCGTCAGCGTGCCTTCGCGGAAGATGGCGATGCCGATGCTGGTCGTCACCGGCAGCGGGCCGCTGCTCAGGTCGAAGGGTAGGCGGATGGCGTCGATGATCTTTGCGCCGATCTGGCGCACTTCGGCCGCGCTGTTCACACCTTCGAGAATGATCACGAATTCATCGCCGGCCAGGCGCGCCACCAGGTCGCTGGCGCGTACGCTGCGCACCAGGCGCGCGGCGAATTCCTTCAGCACTTCGTCGCCGGCATGGTGGCCCAGGCTGTCGTTGATGGCCTTGAAGCGGTCGATATCGAGATAGGCCAGCGCCATCGGCGCGCGCGCGGCACGCGTACGCTGCATGCTTTGCGCCATCTGTTCGTCGAAGTGGCGGCGGTTGGCGATGCCCGTCAGCGTGTCGGTGGCGGCGGCAAACTGCAGCGCCGTGTGCTCCGCCTTGGTCTTGGTGATTTCGTGGATCAGGCCATACACACCTTCCACCGTGCCGCTCTCGCCCACATCGGGCACGTAGCTGGTCTGGAAGGCGCGCTGGCCCGACTCCCTCTCGCCATCGATGGTGAACTCGTATTCGACCTCCTCGCCCGCGAAGGCGCGCTGCAGGTACTCCTCGCGCAGCTGGTAGGCTTCCTCGCCCAGCACGTCGCGTATCGACTGCATCATGCTTTCCTTGCGCGACCGGCCGAACCATTTTTCAAACGTGGCGTTGATGAACTGGTAGCGGTGCTCACGGTCGATGTAGACGATTACCACGGGTACATGGTCGGTCAGCAGCTTCAAGCGCCGCTCGCTGTCGCGCGTCTGCGCCTCGGCGATTTCGCGCTCGGCCACCAGCGAGTAAAAATCGCGGCTCAAGTCGCCGATCTCGTCGCGCCGCTCGATTTGCAATGCCTCGATGCCCAGGCGCTGGCGGCGGATCTGGCGCACCTGGCGGCGCATGCGCTCGAGTGGCTGCAGCAAGCGCAGCACCACGCGCCAGCCGGCCAGTCCCGCCAGCACCACCAGCAACACGGCGGCCAGCAATATCTTGCTGCGCATCGCATGCAGTGGCGCGAACGCTCCATTCATCGGATAGACCGAGGCCAGTATCCAGCCCGTGGCGGCGATGCGATGGTAGGCGAACAAGGCATCGACGCCTTGCGTGGTGGTGCCTGTCAGCCAACCCTCGAAGCCCTGCATGGCGCGTCGCGTCGGTTCGCTGATGGGGCCATGCGCTTCGATATGCTGCATGATGCGCGACTTGTCGGGATGCTCGACGATGACGCCTTCGCTGGTCATGATGTACAGATAACCGCCCGCGCCCGGCTTGAGCGCGCCAAGGCGCCCCAGGAAATCGGGCTGGCGCAGATTCACGCTGGCGGCCAGCACATAGCGCACGGCGCCCTGCGCATCGAACACCGGTTGCGTCACCACCACGATGGGCATGCCGGAAATGCTGCCGTTGAGCGGCGCGGAAATCACCGAGCGCCGGGTCGTCAGCGTCTGTTCGAAATAGGGACGACCTTTCAGGTTCAGCCCCGCCTGCGGCTTGAAGGGACTCACGCTGGCCAGCACGGCCCCGTCGACACCAACCACGCCGGCCGTATAAAACTCCTTGCCCAGCACCGTTTGCGCGGCCAGGAAGCGCTGCAGGCTGGCGTCATCGCGCGCGCCGCTGGCCGACAGACTGTCTGCCATCGCGCGCAGCACATTGCGCTTCGCATCAAGTTCTTCATCGATGAAGACGGCGGCGCTGGCCAGCGATACGTACTGCTGGTGCCCCGTCACGTCGCGCATGCCGCGCTCGGCCACGCTCAGGGTGGCCAGCGCCAGCGATGCCACTGCGGCCAGCACGAGCAGGAAGACGACCACGCTCATGCGCGCCTTCAGGCTGGCCGGCAGGCGCAGGCGCAGCAGTTTGCGCAATCTCATACGCATCGCCACGACGCCATCACAACCGCTGCTGCAAGTGCCGGCACAGACGCTCGACCGATTCTTCCAGCGTCAGCGTGCCCGTGTCCAGGGTCAGCGCGGCAGCCAGAGGCGCTTCATAAGGCGCGGAAATGCCCGTAAATTGCGCCAGTTGCCCCGCCCGCGCCTTCGCATACAAGCCCTTGGGATCGCGCGCCTCGCATTCGGCCAGCGGCGTGCTGACATGGACCTCGATGAAATGCGCCGCGCCGATGATGGCGGCGGCCATGGCACGGTCGGCGCGGTAGGGCGAAATGAAAGCGGCGATGACGATCAGGCCCGCGGCGTTCATCAGGCGCGCCACTTCGGCCGCGCGGCGGATGTTTTCATGCCGGTCTTCCGGCGTAAAACCCAGGTCGCGGTTCAAGCCATGGCGCAGCTGGTCACCGTCGAGCAGCGCCACGGTGCGGCCCTGCGCCTTGAGCTGGCGCGCCAGCGCATCGGCGATGCTGGATTTGCCGGCGCCACTCAAGCCCGTCAGCCAGACCGTGTCGTGTTGTCCTGCTGTCATTACACTGCCTCTCTATTATAGAGCTGGCAATATAACAAAGCCGCGCAGGAAAGGACAGATTATCAGGTCGCGCTGCGCGCCTCAAACAGCAACT
The DNA here is from genome assembly GCF_051380935.1 of Janthinobacterium algoris. Classification (NCBI taxonomy): domain Bacteria; kingdom Pseudomonadati; phylum Pseudomonadota; class Betaproteobacteria; order Burkholderiales; family Oxalobacteraceae; genus Janthinobacterium; species Janthinobacterium algoris. The sequence goes on from NZ_JBNYXZ010000005.1 coordinate 39,411, forward strand.
GTCGTATCTCGGGCACGCAGGAGCCGCAATTGCCGCCCGCCTTGACGCAGGCCGTCACCTGCGCCGTCGTCGTCAGCTTCTGTTCCACGATGGCGGCGCAGATGGTGTTGCGACCCACGCCAAAGCACGAGCACACGGTGGGACCGGCATCGACGCCCTTGCCGATCGGCTGGCCCAGCAGCACGCCAACGCGGTCCGCCGCATCCATTTGCGCATGCGCAAACAGGCTGGCCAGCCAGCTGCGCGACGGCAGGTCGGGACGGGGCGAGACATACACGCATTGCGCGATGCGCCCCTCATCAAGGTGCACGGCGCGGTACACGCCGGCGCTGGCGTCCGCATAATCGAGCCAGTCGGCATGCGGGTCCGCCACGCCGAGCAGCGTGCGCGCCCAGGCGCCCAGGTCTTCGATGCGCTGGCGGCCGGCCAGCTCGTAGCGCAGGAACTGCTCGCCCTGGATGCGCGTCCAGTGCGCCACGCCGTCAAGTTCCAGCGGCGTGCGACTCAGGACAAACGCATGCCAGTGCACGCGGAACTGCTCGATACGCACGGGTGTGTGCTTGAATTCGGGCTCGCCCGAAACGGGGTCGACGACCGGATTGACGACGGCGCCCACGCGTGCGTCGGAGGCATTCGCGCCGCTCCAGTGAATCGGCACGAAGACCTGGCCGCGCGCGATGCCGCCGCCATGCACGACCCGCGCCACCATCGCGCCCCAGGCGCTGGAAACGCGCGCCAGCTCGCCTTCGCGCACGCTGTACAGCAGCGCATCCTGCGGGTGGATGTCGATGAACGCTTCGGCGACATGGCCCGACAGTTTGGCTGCCTTGCCCGTGCGCGTCATCGTGTGCCACTGGTCGCGCACCCTGCCCGTGTTCAAGATGAGCGGATAATCTTCGTCGGGCGCGTTGCGCGGCGCGCGTGGCGCAGTGGGCACGAAACGCGCGCGCCCGTCCGCATGCGCGAAGCGGCCGTCGCCGAACAGGCGCGCCCGGCCCTGCGGCCACTGCTGCGGCGCCAGGGCGTCGTATTGCGCCGCATCCAGCTTGTCCAGGCCCGCCAGATTGAACAGGCGCGCCAGCTCACCCACATTGCGGAAGGTGGACAGGCGCGCGTGCTCGTCGAAGATGGCCTGCGGCGACGTGAAATCAAAACCGGCATAACCCATGCGCCGCGCCACGTCGCACAGCACGTCCCAGTCGGCACGCGCCGCGCCGGGTGCCGGCAAAAAGGCGCGCTGGCGCGAGATGCGGCGCTCGGAATTGGTCACCGTGCCATCTTTCTCGCCCCAGCCCAACGCCGGCAGCAGCACGTCGGCATGGGCATTCGTGTCCGATTCGGCGCTGATGTCCGATACCACCACCAGCTCGCACTTGCCCAGCGCGCGGCGCACCTGCTCGGCGTCCGGCATGCTGACCAGCGGATTGGTGGCGATGATCCACACGGCCTTGACCTTGCCCGCTTCGATTGCGTGGAACAGTTCCACGGCCTTCAAGCCAGGTTTGCTGGCGATGCGGGGCGCATCCCAGAACGTCTGCACGGTGTCCCGGTGCAGCGGCTTGTCCAGTTCCAGGTGCGCCGCCAGCATGTTTGCCAGGCCGCCCACTTCGCGTCCGCCCATGGCGTTCGGCTGGCCCGTCAGCGAAAACGGCCCCATGCCGGGCTGGCCGATGCGGCCCGTTGCAAGGTGGCAGTTGATGATGCTATTGACCTTGTCCGTGCCGGAAGACGACTGGTTCACTCCCTGCGAAAAGGCCGTGACGACCTTGCGCGTGGCGGCAAATGCCTGGTAAAACGCCAACAAGGCATGCGGATCTACCTTGCAGATGCGCGCCACCTGCAGCGGATCGCCGCAGTCCACATGAGCGGCCGCCAGCGCCTCGTCCAGCCCGGAACTGTGCTGCGTGACGAAATCGCCGGCGATCACGCCTTCCTGCGCCAGGTAGCACAGCAAGCCGTTGAACAGCCACACGTCCGTGCCGGGCTTCACCGGCAGGTGCAAATCGGCCAGCTCGCAGGTGGCCGTGCGGCGCGGGTCGATCACCACCAGTTTGACTTCGGGCCGGCTTTCCTTGAGGCGCGCGATGCGCTGGAACAGGATGGGATGACACCAGGCCGTGTTCGAACCGACCAATACGATCATGTCGGCCAGTTCCAGGTCTTCATAGCAGCCCGGCACGATATCCTCGCCAAACGCGCGCTTGTGGCCCGCCACGGCCGACGACATGCACAGGCGCGAATTGGTATCGATATTCGCGCTGCCCACATAGCCCTTCATGAATTTATTGGCGATGTAATAGTCTTCCGTCAGCAACTGTCCCGAGACGTACAGGGCCACGGCGTCGGGGCCGTGTTCAGCGATGATGGCGCGCAAGCCGCCAGCCACCTTGTCCAGCGCAGCATCCCAGGAAGCGTGCTGCAGGACGCCATCGACGCGAACCTGCGGCTGCAGCAGGCGATTCTCTGGCCCCAGGGTATCGCCCAGCGCCGAGCCTTTTACGCACAGACGCCCCAGGTTGGCCGGGTGGCTGCTATCGCCGGCGATGCGGATGGCGCCGTCGGGCAGGCGTGTCGCTTCCACGCCGCAGCCGACGCCACAATACGGGCAAGTGGTTTTTACGGGCGTGCACGTGGTCATGGGCGTATCCTGTTGGTCTCTATCAGGCGGCCTGGCCGCACAGGGCCTGGCCAAACAACAAGTGTGAGCGCAGCGTGCTGATATCGCGGCGCTGCTGGATCAGGTCGAAATACCAGGGACCGTCCTGCACGTCGCCATACAGCACGGCGCCAGCCAGGCGGTTGCCCTGCACCACCAGGCGCTTGTAGACGCCGCGGCGCGGATCGCGCAGCACCAGGTCTTCGCTGCCTTCGCCGCCGATGATGTCGCCGGCCGAGTACAGGTCGATGCCCGTCACTTTCAATTTGGTGGCGCTGGCCTGCTGCACATAGCGTCGGTGCCCGGCGCCTGCCAGGTGTGCTCCGCACACGCGCGCCTGTTCCCAGATGGGCGCGACCAGACCGAAGGTGGCGCGCCGGTGTTGCACGCATTCGCCTACCGCATACACGCGCGGGTCATAACTTTGCAGGCAGTCATCGACGACGATGGCCCGTTCGCAGTGCAGGCCGGCCGCCTGCGCCAGGGCGATGTTCGGCCGCACGCCGGCCGTCATCACCACCAGGTCGGCGGGAATGCTGCTGCCGTCAAGAAAACGCACGCCTTCCACCCTGTGCGTTCCCGTGATTTCGCTGGTTTGCGCGTGCATCAGGAAACGCAGGCCGCGCGCTTCCAGCGCCGTTTTCAGCAGGCAGGATGCGGGTGCGTCCAACTGCTGGTTCATCAGGGCGCCGCTCATGTGCACGACGGTGACGTCCATGCCCTGGCGCTGCAAGCCGTTGGCCGCTTCCAGGCCCAACAATCCGCCGCCGATAACCACCGCGTGGCGGTGCGTGCGCGCCGCCTGCAGCATGGTGTCGACGTCGCTGATATCACGAAAACCGATCACGCCGGGCAGCGCGTGGCCCGGCACGGGCACGATGAACGGCGTGGAACCGGTGGCCAGCAGCAGGCGGTCGTAGCGCACCGCGATGCCCGACAACGCCACTACCTTGCGCGCCTTGCGGTCGATACGCACCACGGGGTCGCCCGCGTGCAGGGTGATGCCGTTTTGCGCATACCAGTCGCGCGTGTGCAGCATGATGTCGTCCACCGTCTTTTCGCCGGCCAGCACGGGAGACAGCAAAATGCGGTTGTAGTTGCCGTGCGGCTCGGCGCCGAACACGGTGATGTCGTACAGGTCGGGGGCGAGTTTGAGCAATTCCTCGACCGTGCGCATGCCGGCCATGCCGTTGCCGACCACCACGAGCGAGGGGCGCGCAGTTGCCTTGGCTGGCAGGTTCATATGGCCACCCATACGAGACCGTCGGCCACGCGCGCGGGCCAAGTGGTCACCGAGTGCTCGGGCGCTTCCAGGCATTCACCGCTGGCCAGGTCAAAGTGCTGCTTGTAGATGGGCGAGGCGACGACGACGCGCTCGCCGATGCTGCCCACCAGCCCCCGCGACAGCACGGAAGCGCCCGCATTCGGGTCGACATTGTCGATGGCGTATACGCGCGGCGCCGCATCGCCGACGCGAAACACGGCCACGTGACGTCCACCCAGCAGCGCACACACGCCCGTGTCGGGCACGATGTCGGCTAGCGGGCAGATGGACAGCCAGTTGGCGTCATTGATGGTGCCGGGCAGTTCATTCATGGCATTCATGGCTCAAGCCTCCACGGCAAGGATGGGGATCACGGTGCTGCGGCGCTCGTCAAGCGTGGCGGGCCGAATCTGGCCCCGCTCTTCCACGAACACCACGTTTTCATCGTTTTTCTCGCTGTTGACGAAGTGGCGGAAACGCTGGCGCACGGCGGGGTTGGAGACCGCTTCCTTCCACTCGCAGGCATAGGTGTCGACCACGTGCTGCATGTCCGCTTCCAGCTCGTGGGCGATGCCCAGGCGGTCGGCCACGACGACTGCCTTCAGGTAGTCGAGGCCCCCTTCCAGGTTGTCGCGCCACACGCTGGTGCGCTGCAAGCGGTCGGCCGTGCGCACGTAAAACATCAGGAAGCGGTCGACATAACGCACCAGAGTCGCTTCATCGAGGTCTGACGCCAGCAGTTCCGCATGGCGCGGCTTCATGCCGCCATTGCCGCACACATACAGATTCCAGCCTTTTTCCGTGGCGATCAGGCCGATATCCTTGCCCTGCGCCTCGGCGCATTCACGCGTGCAGCCGGAGACGCCAAACTTGATCTTGTGCGGCGTGCGCAAGCCCTTGTAGCGGTTTTCCAGCTGAATGGCAAAGCCCACGCTGTCGGCCACGCCATAGCGGCACCAGGTGGAACCGACGCACGATTTGACCGTGCGCAAGGATTTGCCGTAGGCGTGGCCCGACTCGAAGCCGGCCGCGATCAGTTCTTCCCATATGGCCGGCAATTGATCGACGCGCGCGCCGAACAGGTCGACCCGCTGGCCACCCGTGATCTTGGTATATAAACCGTACTTTTTCGCCACCATGCCCACGGCGATCAAGCCATCGGCCGTCACTTCGCCGCCCGGCATGCGCGGCACGACGGAATACGTGCCATCCTTCTGGATATTGCCAAGGAAATAATCATTACTGTCCTGCAGGCTGGCGTGCACGGGCGACAGCACGAAATCGTTCCAGCACGAGGCCAAGATATTCGCCGCCACGGGCTTGCACACGTCGCAACCGAGGCCTTGTCCATGCGCGCCCAAGAGCGCGCCGAAGCTGCGGATTTTGCCCACGCGCACCAGATGGTGCAATTCCTGGCGCGAGTATGCAAAGTGTTCGCACACGTGGTTGTTGACGGCCAGCCCCTGCTTCTGCATTTCCGCCTTCATGATCTGCGTCACCAGCGGCACGCAGCCGCCACACGCAGTGCCGGCTTTCGTGCAGGATTTTAATGCGCCGATGGTGGTGGCGCCCTCGGCGACAGCCGCGCACAGCGCGCCTTTTGAGACATCGTTGCACGAGCAAATTTGCGCCGACTCGGGCAAGGCGTCCACGCCCAGGCCCGCCTTTTGCTGGCCGTCCGCCTGTGGCAGGATCAGGAATTCGGGGGATGCCGGCAGCTCGATCTTATTCAGCATCATCTGCAGCAAGGTGCCGTACTCGCTGGCGTCGCCCACCATCACGCCGCCCAGCAGGTATTTGCCGCAATCGGAGACGACGATCTTCTTGTAGATCTGCTTGCGTTCGTCCATGAACTGGTAGGAACGGCTACCGGGCGCATTGCCGTGCGGGTCGCCCAGGCTGGCCACGTCCACGCCCATCAGTTTGAGCTTGGTGCTCATGTCGGCGCCCTTGAATGACGCTTCGCCCTCCTCCTGCAGCACGTGGCGCGCGCAAATGCGCGCCATTTCATAGCCGGGCGCCACCAGGCCAAAGATCAAGCCGCCCCACAGCGCGCATTCGCCGATCGCATAAATATCCGGGTCGGACGTGACGCAGCTGTCGTCGATGGCGATGCCGCCGCGTGGTCCCACGTCCAGGCCGCAGGCGCGCGCCAGCTCGTCACGCGGGCGGATGCCGGCCGAGAAGACGATCATGTCCGCTTCCAGGTGGCTGCCGTCGGCGAACTGCATGCGGTGCGTGGCCGCTACACCATCGACAATAGCCAGCGTATTCTTTTGCGTGTGCACGGTCACGCCCAGTTCCTCGATCTTGCGGCGCAAGACACGCGCGCCGCCTTCATCGACTTGCACGGCCATCAGGCGCGGCGCGAATTCCACCACGTGGGTGTCCAGCTTCAAATCGCGCAAGGCCTTCGCGCATTCGAGGCCCAAGAGTCCCCCGCCGATCACCACGCCCGTGGTGGACTTGGCGCCCCAGGCCAGCATGGCTTCCAGGTCTTCGATGGTGCGGTAGACGAAGCAGCCATTACGCTCCTTGCCCGGCAGCGGCGGCACGAACGGCGTGGAGCCGGTGGCGAACACCAGCTTGTCGTAGCTCAAGACTTCACCCGTGCTGGCGATGACGGTTTTCGCCGCGCGGTCGATGGATACGGCGCGCGCATTGAGTTTCAGGACGACGTTGCCCTTGTCGAAAAAGCCGGGCGCCACCAAGGACAGGTCTTCCGCCGATTTACCGCTGAAAAATTCGGACAGGTGCACGCGGTCGTAGGCGGGGCGCGGCTCTTCGCACAGCACGGTGACATGCAGGTGCGGCGCATTTTCCAACGCCAGGCGTTCGAGGAATTTGTGACCGACCATGCCATGGCCAAGGACGACGATGTTTAAGGGGAGGTTCATGCTTGTCTCCTCAGGCCGCGGCCATGTTCGGTTCGGCCGCCAGACCTGTGAAACGGGCGGCGATGGCGCACAGGGCCGAGATCACCACAAGCGCGCTCAAGATGATCAGGGTCTGGCGGATGTCGCCCGTGCCCTTCATCAGGAAGCCGGCCGCCACGGCGCCCACGTTGCCGCCCGCGCCGATGATCCCGGCCACGCCGCCCAATGCCTTGCTGTCGATGAAGGGCACCAGCGCATACGTGGCGCCGCAAGCCATGTGGGTGAACAGGCCGAAGACCAGCATGGCGATCACGGCGTACGTGACGCTATCGACTTTAGCAAACCACAGCAAGCCGACGCCTTCACCGATCATCAGCATGAACAGCAGGGTCACACGGCTGTTCAGGTTGCCGCGCAGGGCCAGTTTGTCGGACATCCAGCCGCCCAGGGCGCGGGCAAACAGGGCCAGCAAGCCGAAGCTGCCGGCGGCCAGACCGGCGGATTTCAAAGACAGGCCGAAATGGTCGACGTAGTACACGGCGGCGATGTTGTGAATGAAAATCTCGATGCCGAAGCAGGCGCCGTAGGTGACGAACAGCAGCCACACGCGATAGTTGGAACTGGCCGCCTTGAAGCTGTCCCAGCCGCCGCCTTTGCCACCACCTTTGCCACCTTCGATGGCCGTGCCGGCAGCGCGCAAGTCCGAATAATTTCCTTCAGGACAATCCTGCGTATAGCGCCAGTACAGCACGGCCATCACCAGCATCAGCACGCCCGGCACCAGCAAGGCGACACGCCAGCCCAGCGATTCGGACACGCCCAGCATTACTACAGCACCGAGCAACAGCGGCATCAGCGCCTGCGCCGCCCCGCCGCCCGCATTGCCCCAGCCGGCGGCAGCCGCATTCGCCGTCCCCACCACGCGGGGCGCGAACATCACGGAGGTGTGATATTGCGTAATGACAAAGCTGGCGCCGACGGCGCCGATGCCCAGGCGGAAAAACAAAAAGCTTTCATAGCTTTGCGAGGCCGCCACGCCCAGCACGGGAATGGCGCCCAGCAGCAGCAAGCCCGTATACGTCTTGCGCGGGCCGTAGCGGTCGCACAATGGCCCCACGATCAGGCGCACGAGGATGGTGATGGCGACGGCCGCGATATTGATATTCGCCACTTGCGCAAGGGAAAGCCCGAACTCGCCCTTGATGACAGGCATCAGTGGAGCACAGGCGAACCAGGCGAAGAAACACACGAAAAATGCCATCCACGTCAGGTGGAATGCCCGCATGGGCGGCGTGGCGAGGGAGAAGAGCGCGATGCGCGTTGCTTTTTGGCTGGCCATGATTGGTTCCCGAAGTATCCCGAAAATAACAAAAATGCAAACAAAAACGGCGCCCGCCCCGCCGATGCAAGATCAGCCTGGGCGGACGCCGTTGTCCATGTGGTCCGTCGTTGGACCGTTGTGCGTTTATTCAGGGGATCGCCGTTGATCCGTACCTTCTGTTTAGCAAGCGCCGTGCCAGCTATCTTGAGGGGCACACAGCGCCATTCGCACCTGCTTTGCGCCAGATCATGGCACCTCACGGTGCAAGCGCGCCACTTGCTGGTGCATGCGGGAACCAGCACGTCGCATCTCTTGTCTAACTACCATCTCAAGCAGTCACGGGAGGCCACGATGGTCAAGACACTGAGCCGCCGTTTACGCTTACCTTGGTCACCTTGGCCACCCTGGCTGGCTTGCGTGTGCGCTGGCGTGTTACTCCTTACGTGGAGCAACACTGCCGCCGCGCAAGAGCCGAAGGAACACAGCGAACTCGATGCCACCGTCGTCGCGCCCTTCCGCGCCACGCGCGCTGACACTGCCACGCGGACGCGCACCTCACAGTCACGCATCTCGCAGTCACGCACATTTCTGGTCCGCCTCGATTATCCCGACGGCGGCCGCACCCATGCGGTGCGCTGGACGCTGACGCTGTCCGGTCCGGGGCCGCAAGGCGCCGTGCTACGGCGCTGGTCGGGAAGCGAACAGCTGGGGGCCGTCGGCGTCAGCTTGGCCTTGCCCTGGGATGGCCGCGCCGACGCCGATGCGCGCGAGCGGCGCGTGCTGGTGCCGGACGGCTTGTACCAGCTGCGCCTGCTGGCCGTGGCGGACGCCGGCACGCCGCAGGAGGCGCAAGTGGAACAACAATGGCACATTCAGGTGCAGCGGGGCGCAAGCACGGCACCCAGAGTGCCCGCCTTCCAGGCGGGCCTGCAACAACTGTCCAGCCTGGAAGGCCAGCCCGGCTACCGCATCGTCTACGCCAACCTGCACAGCCAGACGCGCCACAGCGACGGCGGCGCGGCGCTCGACGCTTGCCGTGGCGCGCAGGAACCGCAAACGGCGCCCTTCGGCCCCATCGACGCGTATGTCTACGCGCAGCAACATGGGCTCGACGCCCTGCTGACCTCCGAGCACAACCATATGTACGACGGTTCCGATGGGACGAATGCACTTGCCAACCCTGACAAAGTAAAGGCCCTGTACCAGACGGGGCTGGCCGAAGCGGCTGCCTATACGGCCGCCCACCCGGACTTCCTGGCCCTGTACGGCATGGAATGGGGAGTCATCAACAAAGGCGGCCATCTGAACATTGTCAATAGCGAGCAGTTGCTGGGCTGGGAAAGAAATGCCAGCGGCGAATTGCTGGCCGATCTGGAAACGCCGAAGGGCGATTACGCGGGCCTGTACGCGCTGATGCGCGAACGGGGCTGGATCGGCCAGTTCAACCACCCTGCGTCGGCGGGTCAGTTTCTCGTCAACGGCCAGCCGCTGGGCTACACACCGGACGGCGACGCGGCCATGGTGCTGTGCGAAGTCGTGAACACGTCCGCCTTTTCCACCAACGACCAGGAAACGGAGACGCGGCGCAGCAACTATGAAGCGGCTTGCAACCGGGCGCTGGCCGCCGGCTACCATGTGGCCTTCAGCAGCAACCAGGACAACCATTGCGCCAACTGGGGCGCGGCCTACGGCAACCGCACGGCCGTGCTGGTGGCCAGCCCCGCCGCCGGCACCTCCGTTTCACGCGACAGTTTCCTCGCAGCGCTGCGCGCGCGCCGCGTGTTTGCCACCATGGACAAGCATGCGCAGTTACTGTTTACTGCCAATGGCAAGTTGATGGGCGAGCGTTTCGAGAATAGCGGTCCTTTGCACCTGGTCATCAGTTTCAGCAACAGCGCAGGGCGGCAAGCGGCCGCCGTCGCCATTTTCCACGGTGTGCCGGGAAGCAACGGCACCGTCACACAAGTGTCGGATCAGGCCGAGGTCACCCTCACGCCCGCGCCCGGCCCGCATTTCTATTACGCGCGGCTGACGCAGGATGACGGCAACGTCGTCTGGTCCGCGCCGGTGTGGGTCAATCAGCTGCCGTGATGGTGACAGGGCGGGCGGAATGCTGGGCCATCAGTTCGGCCACCCAGTCGATAAAGACGCGCAGTTTCTTGCTGACATGGCGGTTAGGGGGATAGGCGAGATAGAGCGGCATGGCGTCGACCGTCCATGCGTCGAACAGCGGCAACAGCTCGCCCCTGGCCACGTGCGGCCGCGCCATATAATCAGGCAGCCACAGCACGCCCAGCCCCGCCACCCCGGCCGCCAGGTAGGCGTTGCCGTCGTCGATCGACAGCACGTACTGGCCATGGATCTTGATGCTCCGGCCCTCGTGGTGCATTACATATGGAAAGCCATTGCCGCTGCGGGCCCAACGAAAACGCACGATACGGTGCGCGCTATCCTGCAATTCCAGCGGATGCAAGGGGGTCCCTACCCGTTGCAGGTAGGCCGGCGCCGCATACACGCCCAGTGGCAAGTCGGCGAGCTTGCGCGCCATCAGCGACTGGTCGGTGATGTCACCGCCGCGTATCACGCAATCGACATTGTCGGCGATCACGTCGACCATGCGGTCGCTGGCGCCCATGTCGAGCACAATGTCGGGATACAGCGCATGAAACCTGGGCAGCGCCGGCACCAGCAGCAAAGCGGCGAGCGGGCTGGGCACGTCCACCCGCAAATGGCCCCGCGGCAAGGCGGCGGCATGCGGCAAGCTCGTTTCGATTTCTTCCAGGGTATCGAGCACCTGCACGATGCGCTCGTAGTAGGCGGCGCCATCGGCCGTCACATTGACCTTGCGCGTGGTGCGGTTCAGCAGTTTCAGGCGCAGCCGCGCCTCAAGCTGCTGCACCAGCTGCGTCACCGTGGTGCGGCTCATGTGCAAGGTCGCGGCCGCCCGCGTAAAACTGCCCGTCTCGACCACCCGCACGAACGCCTTCATCGCATCAAACCTGTCCATCCACACCTCCGCCACCCGATTGTTTTGATTATACAAATAGTCTAGGCCGATGTTGCCGCTTTATCCGCAGGCGAACGATGATTACAGTGTTCTCCATGCAGCAACTTCGCTGCAAGAACAAGGAGCACTCAATGAACTCGGAAATCAACAAACGCGACGCCGTATTCCCTCCGGGCCGCCAAGCCCTGTATGAACAGAACCGCTATTCCCCGGCCGTGCGCGCCAACGGCTTGTTGTTCGTGTCGGGACAGGTCGGCAGCCGCGAAGACGGCACGCCAGAACCCGGGCTCGAGGCCCAGGTCCGGCGCGCGTTCGACAACCTGAACGCCATCTTGCAGGCCGCCGGCTGCACCTTCGGCGACGTGCAGGATGTGACCATCTTTATCGTCGACCCGCAATCGAACTTCCAGCGCATCTGGGATATCGTGCAGGCCGGATATTGGGGCCATGCGCCGTACCCGACGGTCACGGCCATTGGCGTGACATGGCTGTATGGTTTCCAGTTCGAGATCAAGGTAGTGGCCAGGCTGCCTGGCCACCACGCTGCGCCCGGAGTCGTGCAGGAAAAATAGCCAAAAAAGCAGGTTTCCCCTCGCACGATTGCCCACCGCAGCGTGCGCTGGCACTGATCTATGGCAACATGGCAGCGCCGTTTTGACAGCAAGGCGGCGCAACCGACCCATGCCAGGAAACGCAATGAAGCCAAAAGCGCTGATCATCGCCAATATTGAAGCGTTCTTGCTGGAGCCGCTGACCGCAGCGGGCTTCAAGTTCTCGCCAAGCCAGCTCACCTTCAAGCGCACGCAGAACGAATTCGTCCAGGCCATCCATTTTCAGGCCAACCGCCATAACGAAGAGCATGCCACCGGTCCAACTGGGAAAATGCGCCCCTGGCCCTTGCCGAAGCGCAAGGCTCGCATACCAGGGCCTGCGATTTTTATCTGATGGCTGGCAATCATGAAAAAGCCTTATGGGCCTTGAACGAAGGCATTGTCTACTGGGAAAGAAACCCCAAGGCATCTTATCCGCAAGAAAAAGAGGAGATCGCTTTGTGCATGGAACACTACTTCAATGCCACACCAATCTGAACCATGACAGAGATCACTTGCCCCTACCACGACGCCTGCGGCCATCATTTTGACAGTAGCGCACTTGATGCAGCCGATGGCGCTTTTCTGAAATCGGCCCTCGGCAAGAGCATGACCTTCATGTTCCTGCACTGTCCCGCATGCTCAAGGATATTCCAGTTCAATCCAGTCGCATGGACAGCGCAGGCTTGCGAGGCGGTCGCACCCAAGGCCGCCAGGGTAGCGAAGAAAAGCAACAAGCAGCTTGAAAAATTGCTGGCGAAGGAAAAAGTGGCCCTGCCCCAGGCCTATCTCGATCACCTCAACAGCGGAAAGTCACGTCCCGACGTGGCGATTTTCAAGGATGAAGATCACTTCACGCTGTACCGCCTGGATGCGCTGTGCAAAGAGGTCGATGTGGATGGAACACGGTATCTGGCAGTCAGGCAGCTGGCAGGCTTTGCGCAGGCCCTGGCACAAGCGGCGGGAACAGGATCAAAGCAGACAGCACCGTTCAGTCTTGCCGAGCTGGCGGCTTGCCTGGCCATCGGCGAGGAAAACACGCGCATCCTGTTTATCGACAGCCGCGACAACGATACATTGTGGATTTATCACCTCGACGGCGACGATGTTGAAAAGACGCGGCTCAGCGTGACTTCCCTGATCGGGCCTGGCGTATCTTGAAAGGCGCAACACACCGCAGATTCTGCGGCCTGTGTCCATTCCAGCAAACAATATTTGAAAAGCAATTATTTTTTAAGTAGTCGTCCATAGACACTGGTTCCTCCCAGCAATCCATGGCACCATAGGTGCGCCGTTTTGCCTGCAACGCGGCCTCCATCGGACCAACCAGGAACCCTCTATGTCGTCATATCGTACCTTCGCCAGCAGCATGCTGCTCGGCCTGGCCGCAGCGGGCATCGCCCATGCACAGGCACCCACGCCCGCCGCGTCCACGTCTCCCGCCGATCCCCACCTGTGGCTGGAAGAAGTCCTCGGCGACAAGCCGCTGGCCTGGGTCAAACAGCACAATGCCGTCACCACCAAAGAATTGGAAGCCCGGCCCGGCTTCCCGGCCCTGCAGGCGCGCCTGAAAACCATCCTCAATTCGAAGGAACGCATTCCCTACGTTAGCAAGGAAGGCGAGTTTTACTACAATTTCTGGCGCGACGCCCAGCATGTGCGCGGCATCTGGCGCCGCACTACCCTGGCGCAGTACCAGCAAGCCGAACCGACCTGGGAAACCGTGATCGACCTCGACCAGCTGGCCGCTGGCGAGAATGAAAACTGGGTCTGGGGCGGCGCCTCCTGTCTGTATCCGAAGGGCGAACGCTGCCTCATTTCCCTGTCGCGCGGCGGCGGTGACGCCAAGGTGGTGCGCGAGTACGACGTGGCAAAACGCGCCTTTGTCGACGGCGGCTTCATCCTGCCGGAAGCGAAGGGCAGCGCCAGCTGGATCGACCAGGACACCCTGTTCGTCTCCACCGATTTCGGCCCCGGCACCATGACCAGCTCGGGCTACCCGCGCATCATCAAGGAGTGGCGGCGCGGCACGCCGCTGGCGCAGGCGCACACGCTGTATGAAGCGAAACCCGACGACCTGAGCGCGGGCGCCTACAAGGACTTCACGCCCGGCCACGAACACCAGTTCATCGAGCGGCAAATCGATTTCTACAGTGGCGAAACCTTTTTGCGCGACGGCGCAAGCCTGAAGAAAGTACCGAAACCGGACGACGCCACCGTGTTTACTGTGCGCGATCAATTGATCATCACCTTGCGCTCGGATTGGAAAGTGAACGGCAAGACCTACCTGCAAGGCTCGTTGCTGGCGACGGACTTCAATGCCTTCATGCAGGGCAAGCAGGAGCTCGAAGTGCTGTATGCGCCCACGGCCACGTCTTCACTGGACAATGTCACACCGACCATGTCGGCCATCCTCGTGACGACCCTGGACAAGGTCAAGAACCGCCTGACAGAACTGCGCCACGTGAACGGCAAGTGGCAGCGCCGCGCCGTTGATGCGCCGAAACTGGGCACCCTGGCCGTCAGCGCGCTCGACCCTGTCGACACGGACCAGTACTTCCTGACGGTGACGGACTTCCTCAACCCGACCACCCTGTACCTGGCCACGGCGCAAAGCGACAAGCGGATAAAAATCAAGTCGCTGCCAGCTTACTTCGACGCGGCGCCGTACAAGGTGGAGCAATTCGAATCGACGTCGAAGGATGGCACCAAAGTGCCGTATTTCGCCATCATGGGCAAGAAGACGAAGTTCGACGGCAGCAACCCCACCGTGCTGTATGGCTACGGCGGCTTCGAAGTGTCGCTGAAACCAAGCTACAGCGGCACCACGGGCGTGGCGTGGCTGGAAAAGGGCGGCGTGTATGTGCTGGCCAATATCCGTGGCGGCGGCGAATTCGGCCCGCGCTGGCACCAGGCGGCGCTGAAGGAAAACCGCCAGCGCGCGTATGACGATTTCATCTCGGTGGCGCAGGATTTGATCAAGCGCAAGGTCACCAGTCCGCGCCACCTGGGCATCATGGGTGGCAGCAATGGAGGCCTGTTGACGGGCGCCGTGCTGGTGCAGCGGCCCGACCTGTTCAACGCCGTCGTCAGCCAGGTGCCGCTGCTTGACATGCGCCGCTATAACAAGCTGCTGGCGGGCGCCTCGTGGATGGGAGAGTACGGCGACCCGGACGTGCCGGAACAATGGGCCTACATCAGCAAGTACTCGCCGTACCAGAACGTCTTCAAGGACAAGAAATATCCGCGCGTGCTGTTGACCACCTCGACGCGCGACGACCGCGTCCACCCTGGCCATGCGCGCAAGATGGTGGCCAAGATGGAAGAGCAAGGCCACGACGTGCTGTACTGGGAAAACACGGAAGGCGGCCATGCGGGCGCCGCCAACAACGACCAGCAGGCGCTGATGTGGGCGCTGACCTACACCTTCCTGCTGGAGCAGCTGAAGTAAGGCTGCTGAAGTAAACCCGGCCTGACGACACCTGGCAAAGAAGAACGCCTGCACCGGATTCCGGCGCAGGCGTTCTGCATTCGGCCCTTACTTCGCCTGCGCGCTGGGGCGTTCGGCGATGCGGTCGCGGTAGGCCTGCAAGTGTTGCAGCCCTTCCGCGCCCGGCCGGTACTTCATCAGGCCGCGCGCAAATTCCAGCGCGCAGAAAGCCGTGATGTCGGCAATCGTAAACCGGTCGCCGGCGATGTACGGCTGCTGGGCCAGCACCTGGTCCAGCCATTGCGCCGTTTCGCGTAGCTTGCCCGCCTGCGCCGTGGCGAAGTCGGGAAACTGCGGGTTTTCCAGCGCCACCAGGGCTGGATGGCCATGGCGCACCCAGTTGGCGGCGGCACTGAACAGATGCAGTTCCACGCGACGGTCAGCCATTTCAATGAAGGCGCGTTCCTCGAAACCTTCGCCCATCAGGTTGGGCTGCGGCTGCAAGCCTTCCAGGTAGGTGCAGATGGCGCGCGTCTCGGTCAGCACGCGCCCGTCCGCCAGCTCCAGCACGGGCACGCGGCCCAGCGGGTTTTTCACCAGGAAGGCGGGATCGCGGTGCTGGCCCGCCATCAGGTCAAGCGCCACTTCCTCGATGCCGGTGATGCCCTTCTCGGCGATGAACATGGTGACGCGGCGCGGATTGGGCGTGCGGGGGCTGATAGTCAGTTTCATGTGCAGGTCTCGTCTTGTTATGGTGGTGGATGGTGGTTGACCATCAGCTGCGGCACCAGCCTGTGGCAATGCAGTCAGGCGCCCATCATACCAGCGCACCGTCATGCTGCGGCACTCCTGGCGCGTTGACTTTACCCCTGTTTCACCTTAGATTGCTGTACGGGAACGCTGGCTTTCAGTTCCAGCGATGTCCCGCTACCGCCATCAACGCTCGCAGTCTATCCGACTGGCGGGCGTTTTACTCATGAACCAAGGGCATACCATGCATCGCATTCCGACTCCGCGTTTCCGCCGCAGCCAACTGGCCGCCGCCGTCCTGGCACTGACCGCCGCCACCGCTTTCAACACGGGCCACGCCGCCCCCGCCGCCAAATACGCGTCGGCCAGCCACGCCCTTGGCACCACCACGCAGCTGCCGCGCGGCGTCACGCCTTTGCACTATATCCTGTCGATCACGCCGGACGCCGCCGCCTCCACCTTCAAGGGCGAAGCCGCCATCAAGGTGGCCGTCGACACGCCAACGGCCAGCATCACCTTCAATGCCCTGAACCTGGCGTTTGCCGCCGCCGCCATCGAAGGCGCAGGCGGCAGCAAGCAGGTGACGCGCAAGATCGAGTTCGATGCGGACAAGCAGACGGCCAGCGTGCATTTTGCCGAGCCGCTGGCCAAGGGCGAGTACCTGTTGCGCATCGACTACAGCGGCAAGATCGGCACGCAGGCGACGGGCCTGTTCTCGCTCGACTACGACACGCCGCAAGGGCGCCAGCGGGCGCTGTACACGCAATTCGAAAATTCGGATGCGCGCAGCATGCTGCCATCGTGGGATGAGCCGGACTACAAGGCCACCTTCGCGCTGGACGTGATCGTGTCGAGCAACCAGATGGCCGTCGGTAACATGCCCATTGCCAGCAGCGAAGACCTGGGCAATGGCATGAAGCACGTGTATTTCGCCACCACGCCGCGCATGTCGACCTATCTGCTGTTCTTTGGCCTGGGCGACTTCGAGCGCGCCACGGCAATGGCCGACGGCACCGAAGTGGGCGTCATCACGAAGAAAGGCGCGCTGGCGCAAAGCCGCTTTGCGCTCGACGAATCGGCCGCCCTGCTGCGCGAATACAACGATTATTTCGGCGTGCGCTACCCGCTGCCCAAGCTCGACAACATCGCCGCGCCGGGCCGCAGCCAGTTCTTCGGCGCCATGGAAAACTGGGGCGCCGTCTTCACCTTCGAATACGGCCTGCTGCTGGATCCGGCAATCTCGACCCAGTCCGACAAGGAAAATATTTACACCACCCTCTCGCATGAAATGGCGCACCAGTGGTTCGGCGACCTGGTCACCATGCGCTGGTGGGACGACCTGTGGCTCAACGAAGGTTTTGCGTCGTGGATGGAAAGCCGCACCACGGAGCGTCTGCACCCGGAGTGGAACACGGCCCTGTCCAACGTGGGCGGGCGCGAATCGGCCATGAGCCAGGACGCGTTGCGCACCACGCATCCGGTGGTGCAGCGCATCGCCACCGTGGAACAAGCCAGCCAGGCCTTCGACGGCATCACCTACCAGAAGGGCGAAGCGGTGATCCGCATGCTCGAAGCGTACGTGGGCGCCGATACCTGGCGCAAGGCCGTGCGCAGCTACATGCGCAAGCATGCGTATGGCAATACGGTATCCGACGACCTGTGGCGCGAAGTCGATGCCGCCGCCGGCAAGCCTGTCAGCGCCATCGCCCATGATTTCACCCTGCAACCGGGTGTGCCGATGATTACGGTGGGCCAAGCCGTGTGCAGGAAGGGCAGCACGCGCGTGAGCCTGACGCAGACAGAATTTTCCAAGGACCAGCCGGACAAGAAGCCGCTGTCGTGGAAAGTGCCGGTGATCGCTTCAACGGTCGGCAACGGCAAGCTGGCCAAGGTGGTGCTCAAGAATGGCAAGGCCACCCTGAACGTGCCCGGCTGCGGCGCCCTGCTGGTGAATGCGGGCCAGAGCGGCTACTACCGCACCCTGTACGCGCCCGCCAACACGCGCGCGCTGGCGGGCAGCTTCGCGCGCCTGGCGCCGATCGACCAGCTGGGCTTGCTGGCAGACAGCCAGTCGCTGGGCATGGCGGGCCTGCAAGACCCGGCCGGCTTCCTGGAACTGGTAAAGGCCACGCCGCTGTCGGCCGATCCGCAAGTGCTGGGCCGGGTGGCCGCCTCGCTGAACGGTCTGTATGAGCAATATGCGGGCGACAGCGTGGAAAGCAGAGCGCGCCAGCAGGCTTTCGGCCGCTTCGCCATGGCGCGCCTGGCGCCGATGATGGCGCAGACGGGCTGGGAAGCGCGCGCGGGCGAGGCATCGAGCGTGGCGACCCTGCGCGGACGCCTGATTTCCATCCTCGGCGACATGGGCGAGCCCGGCGTGATCGCCGAAGCGCGCCGCCGCTACGCGGCCAGCGAGCAGGCCGGTGAGCAAAATGCGGCCGCCATGCCCGCGCCGCTGCGCCGCACCATCCTGGGCGTGGTGGCGCAGCATGCGGACGCCGCCACTTGGGAGCAATTGCACGCCAGGGCGCAGCAGGAAAAGACGCCGCTGGTCAAGAACCAACTGTACGACTTGCTGGCCTCGACCGACGATGCGGCCCTGGCGCAGCGGGCGCTGGCGCTGGCGCTGACGGAGGAACCGGGCGTAACCAACAGCCCGGCCATGATTTCGCGCGTTTCGCGCCGGCATCCGGAACTGGCCTTCGACTTCGCGCTGGCGCACCTGGAGCAAGTCAATGCGCGCATCGACGCCAGTTCGCGCAGCCGCTACTTCCCGCGCCTGGCGGCCGGTTCGGCGCAGCCGGACATGATCGCCAAGCTGGAAGCGTATGCGCAAGCCAACCTGCCGGCCAGCGCGCGCGGCGATGCCGACAGTTCCGTGGCCGGCATCAAGTACCGCATCAAGGTACGCGCCGAGCGCCTGCCGGCGGTCGATGCGTGGCTGGCGAAACAGGCAGGCTAGGCTGGATTCCCGGCGCCGCCGCGCCGGGAAGAAGAAAAAACAGGCAAAAAAAACCGGCTTCGCAGATTGCGGTAGCCGGTTGAAACGCTGTTTCAGAGCGCAGGGATAAAGCAGGAAAACACATGAAAAAGTGGAATTCGTGCCGGTCATTGAGGTGTCCGGCAACCCTGCGCCCGGGGTTTCCGTGCGCCATGTATCCACTATGCCAGCCCTTCGTTGAGTCAGGCTTAGGACTTCATTAAATCCCTGCCCGATCCCTGCATTTCCCTGCCCCACCCTGCGATCATTATTAAAAAACAAGTTTTACATGTCTGGTGCCGATGGTTGAGCTCACCGGCTAAGCTGTTGAGTCATGCCTGCATCCTATCGCTCCCGGAACGTAGTGACCTGCGCACCGCATGCTGTGTGCCAACAAGAGCATCATAGCAGCGGCATATGACCGGCTTATGACGTAACGCTAAGGTGCGCCGTCCTCTTTCACTGAACGCTTGACACCCGTCAATTCAATTTCCACGCGGCGGTTCGGCTGCAAACAGGCGATCAGCGCGGCGCGCGGCGTCACCTTCTCGCAGGCGACGAGCGGCTGCGCCTTGCCCTTGCCATAGGCGCTGATGACATTGGCGATGCCTTGCTCGCGCAGCAACTGTTTCACCGTCAACGCACGCCGTTCGGACAGGGCCTGGTTATAGCTGTCCGTACCCAGGCGGTCCGTATGGCCCGTCACGGAAAGCGTATCAATCTGCACATAGCCCTGCTTCAGGCGTGCCGCCAGTGCGCGGATTTTCTCGACGCCCTGCGGCAGCATGTCGGCCGCGCCCGCTTTGTCGAAGCGGAACAAGGCATCCATGTCCAGCGTGACGCGTTCATGCGCGATGCGCGGCGGCAGGATTTCCGGCTGCGGTTCCCGCTTCGGCTTGTCGGCCGGGCACGCCGCTACGGCGGACTGGCCTGCCGCCTGCGCATCCTCGGCCAGCTGCACATACGGGTTCGCGTGGCGCCAGCCCTGCTGCTTGTATTCGTTGCCAGCATGCACCAGCTCCACTTCGCCGCACGCCACCTTTTGCGCCGCGCAGGCGAAGCCCGGCGACTCGCGCAGCTTGCCAAAGCTGGCCCACAGATCGTCGCGCAGGCGCGTGGCGTCGTTCACCAGCGGCGTGGCGTCGCCGGGATTGGGCATGCTGCCGTCTTCCAGCGCGGCAACGATCTTGGCCGATTCCTGTAACGCCTGCAGAGGGAAGGCCGAGCGATCATTGCGCGTGTATTCGTGGAAAGACACGTCGAGCCAGCATTGCGCCTTGGACAGGTAATAGTCGCCCACGCGCACGCCGCCATCGTTGAGCTTTTTGATGCGTTCCTGCAGCAGGCGGTAAGCCTGCTGGTCGGCAGAGACGGCCTGGTCGCTGATGCGCAGCTGGGGCATGGCCAGCGGCGCCGTTGGCAGGGTCGGCGTGGCCGCCTGGGCCAGGCCCATGGCCAGCAGGCTGGCGAGCGGTATCAGTTTCATCATGGGGGTCATCATCGGTGTCATCGTCGGTATCAGTGAGGGAGTCATGGTAGTTTTCATGGCCGGGCCAGGGTACGGTTGATGGTGGCGTCTTTGCCTTTGAACAGGTTTTCATCGAACTTGAAGCGCAGGCGCAAATACGCTCCGCGCGCCGTGTAGTCGGCGCCCGTCAGGTCGCGGTCGGAAAAGCCCGACCAATTGTGGCCGGCCGACAGCCACAGGTTTTGCGCCAGCAGATAGCCCACTTCGACGCCGTTCGCCCACTGGCGGCTGCCCCCTTGCGGGCTGCCCATCACGGCCGCCAGCACGCCGATGTCCCAGTGCTTGCTGATGTCGTAGACGGTGCGCCCGGAAAACAGCCACGCCGTGTACTTTTCCTGGCCCGCAGGCAAGTTCTTGTCGTTGTTGTGCTTGGCGGCAACCCTGCCCGTGAACCACCACGGACGGCTGGGGTGGTAGTCGAGGTGCGTGGAAACGATGTGCGCGCGGTAATTGTCGCCATCGATCTGCGATTGGTCACGCACGGTCTTGTACTCGTAGCGGGCCAGGCCGTTAAAACGGTTGTCGTCCACGGGGCGCCAGGCAAAGCCTAGCTGTGCCCGGTCCTGCAGCACGTTGCCCACGGGCGCGCCGCTGGCGTCGTCGTTGTTGCGCGTGTATAGCAGGTAGTTGCGGGCAAGCAAAGTCCAGTCACGGCTCAGCTTGCGCGCCCAGGCGATGGTATTGAGCCATTGATCCTGGCGCTGATCGCCCGGAGCGATTTCGCTGTCGAACAAGCGCCGGTACTCGAGCTTGACGGAGCCGCGCCACAGCGGATTGACCGCGTAGTCGAAGCCTGCCGCCACGGCCACGGCTTGCTGTTGCTGGCCGTTCATGACTTTCAGATATTCCACATTCGTGTTCGCCGCCAGCCCTTCGCCCAGGTTCCACGTGTTGCGCAAGCCGGACGCCAGCTGCAGGTCGCGCTGGTTGCTCAGGCTGTAATCCATGGCGTCGCGCATGCGGTACTCGCCAAATACGGTGCCGCCCGGCATGTAGCCCGTATCCGCGCCGGCCACAAAACTGGTGCTGCGGTCGGCCGGATTGAGCGAATAGGCGGACGCCAGGCCCGTCTGGTTTTCATAGCGCGCGTACAGCCGGCTGCGTTCGGCCAACTGGTATTGCGCACCCAGGCCGTAGCGGTGCTGGTCCGCGTCGGAAATGCTTTTTTCCACGTCGCCATTGAAGGTCCAGCGCTCCGTGGCCTTGTATTGCGCCCCCAGGCGCACGGTGGTGGCGTCCAGCGGCACCGTCGCGCCCGCGCCGGCGCCGGGATTGATGGGCGCAAACGTGGTGATGCTGCCGCCCGTGACGGGGTCGATGGCCGTG
This sequence comes from Janthinobacterium algoris, assembly GCF_051380935.1. NCBI lineage: Bacteria > Pseudomonadati > Pseudomonadota > Betaproteobacteria > Burkholderiales > Oxalobacteraceae > Janthinobacterium > Janthinobacterium algoris. The sequence goes on from NZ_JBNYXZ010000005.1 coordinate 61,139, forward strand.
TTCGCCGTGCCGTTGCCAAAGAAGCCGCCCGTGGGATTCAAGCCCGTGCCCAGCGGCGAGGTATTCGGCGCGATGCCGGCCGTCGACGGTATGCCGCCGCTCTCCTTCATGTGCTGGACGGACACGTCGAGCAACCAGCGTTCGCTGGCGTTCCAGGCCACGCCCAGGCGCTGCGCATCGCGGCGCGCATCCGTGCTGCGCTCGTCGCTGCGGATGGCCTCGCCATACACGGTGACGGCGGGATTGAGCTTGTAGCCCGCCTTCACGCCCGCCTCGCCCCGTCCGCCCGTGATGCCGGCCGCCGTGTTATTGAAATCCTTGTCGGAGCGGCTCCAGAAGACTTTCGCTTCCAGCTTCTCATCCTTGTGCTGCAGCTCGACCCGGGCCGCATTGCCGCTGACTTCATCGCGCAGCTCGCCCGCCTGGCCCGACGGCGTCGTGTAGATGTTGCCGCCCGCGCTGTAGCTGGTGGACGTGGTGCGCGCCACTTCGAGCACCAGCAGGCTGTGCTCGCCGAAGCGCAAGCCCGCATTGACACTGTGCAATTTGTACGGCGACAAGGGATTCTTGTCTTCCACGGCCGAGCCACCGAGCGAGACCATCTTGCCCAGTTGTACTTGCCCATCCACGCCCAGGGTCCAGAATTTTTCGCCGCCCTGGTCAACCTCATAGCTGATGCGGATCGATTGCGGGTCGCCATTTGGCGTCAGCGCGGGGATCGCCTGCTTGAACAGGATGCGCCCGCTGAACGGCTCGAAGCTGTAATCCTCGAAACGGCGCAGCTGCGTCACTTGCACGATATTGCCATTCTGGTTCTTGTCGCGCACCACGATCTCGATCTTTTCCGAGTTGTCGATGGCGTTATTGTTGCGCACGGCGAATGGCCCCGACGTGCCATTCGCACGGTATTCCTCGACCACTTGCTTCAGGCTATCGTTGATGGCGAAGGCATTGGCGACGATGCCATCCTGTTCGTAATGGCCGCGCCCGCCCGTGGCCGTGCGGTTGTACTGGCCCAATTTTCTCTGCTGCAAGTTAGCCACGGCGCCGCCGCCCGTCATCTGGCTGAAGCCTTCGCCAGTGGCAAAGTCGCCATACAGCACATAGCTTTTCTGCTGGTCGATGCGCACGTACAGGCGGTCGCTGGAGCGAGCGTCGAAGTTGCGCACGGAACTGTCGCCGTAGACGGGATAAAACTCTTCCGGATTGACATCGCGCAAGAGGCGCGCGCGCGTATCCTTGTCCGAATCGTAGGCGGCCGTCAGCAAGGCGTCGCCACGGATGGTTCCCTTCAGGAACATGGCCGCGCGGCCCGCCACATTGGCCTTGCCATTGTTGAATGCCCTGCTCCAGCGCTGTATGTCGCGCTCGAAACCATCGTTGAAGCGCGATGGTGAAATGGAACTGCTCGACAGGCTGCGCTTGCTGATGATGCCGTCAATCAAGCCCACGGCCAGCATGTCGCGCAGTTCTGGCAGGAAACTGATCGTGCCCTGCGCCGCCACGCTGCCGGCCGACACGCGCAGCAGCACGTCCTGCGGCGTGGGCGGGGCCAGCAGGCTGAAGCTCGCTACACCATTCTCCACCGCCAGCTGCGTGCCCGGCGTGACCTTGTCCACGTCGCGCCGCTCGGGGCCCAGTTCATCCGTGCGGGCGCCGGGCAGCAAGATGCGCCCGCCGCTGGCCTCGATGGTGAGCAAGGCCGTGCCCGTCAAGGGCTTGCCGTGCTCGTCATACAGCCTGACCGTCACCTTGACGGGGCTCTGGCCATCGGCCGGTATGTCATTCCCGTCCGTTTCGACGGCGATGCGCGCCACGCCCCGGTTGATTGCATAGTCGGCAAGGCCCACCTTGCCCGCAAACAAGGATGGCGCAGCCACGCTGTCCGGCACGGGCATCTGGGCCTGGCTAGCGGCCGGGAAGACCAGCAAAGCCAGTACGGCGGCCATGCGCCGGGGCGCGGGGAGAGTTGTCTTCATGGCCTGTGTCTCTTTAACGGCATTGGCATGCGTCACGTGATGGGATGAAGGCTTATTGCACATGGCTGCCTCCCGTGGCTGGCGTGGCGGCGGGGGTGCGCGGCGCGACAACAGGCTGGTTGGCGCTGTCCGTCGCTTGCGCGGGCGCACTGGCGGGCTGGCTGCTGAAACTCAAGCCCCCGCCCTTGCCGCCCTCCCTTTCCACGCTGCGCACTTCGCTCTGCGCGCGGCGCGCCTTGACTTGCTCGAGCACGGGATTCGAGCACGAGCCTTCGATGAAATCGGCGCGCAGCAACTCGCCGTTCTTGGTATCGAGGAACAGGCTGTGCGGATCGCCCAGGTTGCGGTTCGACGCTTCCATCATGCGGCTTGCGCGCGGCAACGTTGCACCATCGACCTTGATGACGTGGCTATTCGGCGTGATGCCGCAATAGCTGTACTTGCCTTCCACGTCCGTGGTGAAGTTCGTGCCATCCTCCATATACAGGCGTACGCCGGGGATGCCCAGTTCTTCCGCATCCTGCACATGATTGTTGTTGCAGTCGACAAATACCTTGCCGGCGATGCAGGCATCCGTGGTGAATACGCCGCCCGTCACTTTCACTTTCGCGCGCGCCTCGTTCGAGGGTGGGCCGTTGGTGGTCGATGCCTGGGCGCGGTTGATGCCGTCGCCCTGCAGCGAACCGACGCCCACGCGCAGGCGGTAGCGGAAGCTGGCGCTGGCGTTCGGCGCCAGCGATTCCAGCTCGAAGCTCAGCTGCGGCCCCGGCTTGCCGGACGGATCGGGCTGCACCACATTGTTGCGCGTGGTAGTGCCGTCGATGTAGCGGAAACCGGCCGGCAGCTTATCGAGCACGCTGACGCCAAACGCCGTCGCCACGCCCTTATTCTTCACCTCGATCGTGTACTGCAGGCTGTCGCCGATCTCGGCCTGGGTCTTGTTGACGCTCTTGCTGATCAACAACATCGGCTTGTCCGTCGTGTTGAACACCACGGGGGTGAAGCTCGGTGGCGTGGCGCCAGGCGAGGCCGGCAGCAGCAAGGTATCGGCCGAGCTGGCCAGGGCCAGCACGCTGGCGGGCGCCACTGGCGTCGTCGACGTCCCCGTGCCGCTGTAGCTGTGGCCAATGTTCATGCCACCGCCATCCGTGCCGAACATGGTGCTCGCATACACCTGGTTCAGCTGCGGCACGGTGGGAATCGCGGCCACGCTGCCAAAGTCGACCAGCACCGTGAAAACGATGTTGCAGCTTTCCTGCGGCTGCAAGTCGCCCTTGCCAGTCAACAGGCCAAAAACGGTGGCGCCGTTGAAGTCGCCATTCGCGACGCAAGCCGTGGCGCTGGCGGGCCGCGCCGTGACGGCCAGGCTGCCCGGCTTGAAGGTGACGCTGGTGGCCGTGGGGAAGACGGCCCTCAGGTTTTCCGCCACCTGCACCATGGTCGAGGTCGGATAGCCTGCAGGATAGCGGTTGGCCGCCTGCACCGTGTAGCTGATCTCGAACTTGCTGGCGTCAACTTGCTGCTGTGCCGACACGGCCTTGATGACATCGACCACCTGGCGCAGCAACACCACGGGCGTGGGCGTATCTTCGCCCGTGAACGGCACACCGCCCACGGTATCCGAGGCATTGCCGTTGCGGTTGGGATCGACCTTTTCCGCCAGCGCGGCCACGTCGGCTGCCGTGGCCACGGCGCCCGCATGACTGCCGCCATTGTTGGAAGCGTCAAACACCAGGCTGCCCACGGGCGGCGTGTAGGCTGGGTTGGCGGCGATGACGCCGGCAGCCGGGGCCGGTGGCACGCTGATGACGCCGCCAGCGTTGGCGAGATTGCCGCCCAGCGCGCTGGCAAACACGCTGTTGTTGTACTGCGGCAAAGTTGTCTCCTGCACCGTGATTTCCACGCTGAAAGTGATGACGCTCAACTCGCCCTCGCCCAGTGCCGTATCACCGTTGAGCAAACGCAAGTCGTTGCCGCCGCAACCGCCCGTAAAGCCCGGATTGACGGCCAGTTGCCGGCTGCCGCCAATGGCGGGCGCGGCAGGTGGCGCGACGATGCGGCACGTGACGGGTTCAGGGAAGGCGGCGCGCAGGCTGTCGAGCGCCTGCACATTTTGCGCCGCGCCCTTGCCCACGTTGCGGATCACCACCGTGTACGGCACATTGAAGACTTTGGCCGACAGCTGGGTCACTTTGCCCACGCCCAGCGCCACGCCGACGGCCGGGTTGGCCACCTCCGTAACGGCCGTGCAATCAGATGCCTGCGCGCAACGTGGCAAATCGGTACCGGCGGGCACGATAGTGTTGCTCAGGGTGCCGCTGGCGGCCACTTTCGCACTCAGCGTGACGGCGGCCACGGCGTTCGGCGCCAGGCCGGCAGGCACCGTGCACACCAGCTTGTTCGCGGCCAGCGGCGCGCAAGTGGTGGGCGCGGCGGGCGTGACGACGATCTCCGTCAGGCTGGCGGCCAAGTCGTCCGTCAGCGTAATGGTTGCCGTGGTGGCACCGCTGCCGCTGTTGGTGGCCGTGATAGTCCAGCTAACGGTGTCGCCGATGCTGGCGTTGGCCTTGTCCGCCACTTTTTTCACCATCACGCTGGGGCTGGTCACATTGGTGCTGGTCTGGCAATCGCTTGGGGCCAGGCACAGCGGGGCGTCGGGCCCGGAAGGCACGACGCGGTTGAGCGCCGTGCCCGCCTGGGTAACGGTGGCCGACACTTCCACGCTGGCTTCGCCGCCATTGCCGATCAGGCCGGCAGGTACGCTGCAGTTCAGCACATTGCCGGCCACGGGTGCGCACGTGGCGCGCACAGGCGTGAGCACCACATTCGCCAGGCCGGCCGGCAAGGTGTCGACCAGGGTCATGACGGCGCGCGTGGGGCCGCTGCCCGTATTGCTGGCCGTGATGGTCCACACGACGGTGTCTCCCACATTGGCGCCGGCGCGGTTGACGCTTTTCCGCACTGCCACCTTGGGTCCCGTCAGCACGATGCTGGACTCGCAGTTGTTCGCTTGCGCGCAAGCTGGATTGTCCGGCCCGCTCGGCATCACGCGGTTCGACAGCACGCCTTCCAGCGTACCGGTCGCCGTCACGCGCACGCTGCGCGTGCCATTACCGACAGCCAATTGACCAGCAGCAATGCTGCAGCTTTGCACGCTGTTCGGCAGCCAGTTCGCCAGCGGCGGGCACGTCACGCCAGCGTCGGCATTGACCGCCAGCACCGTCAGGTTCGGTGGCAGGATATCTGCCAGGATCACCACGCCCTGGTTGGCCACGCCGCCGCTGTTGACGGCGGTGATGGTCCAGATGATGCTGTCGCCCACGTTGGCGCTGCCGCGGTTGGCCGTCTTGCTGACGCGAATGACGGGGCCCGGCATGGTTACCGTGGCCGTGTTCGGCAAGTCGTACTGCACTTCCGTCGAGCTGGTGGCGATGAGGCTGACGATGGTCGAGACATTGCTGGCCGGCTGGATGTAGGACAGGCCAAAACTGTGCAGCTCATTAGGCGCCAGGCTGGCGGGCAAGCCCGTCACCGTCAGCATGCCGCTGATGGCGTCATAGCTGCCGGCTGCGCCGCTCAGGGTCACGCCCATCAGGCCCTGTGCCAGTTTCAAGCTGTACGTCACGTTCTCGGCCGTGCCGGGACCGGCATTGCTGAAGCTGACGATGCCGTTGATCTGGTCGCCGGCACTGGTGCTGCCGGGGAAACCATTCAGGGTGGTAGTCACGTCGACCAGCAGCTTGATGGCCGTGGTGCTGGTGCTGCAGTCCGCCGCCTGCACGCAGACAGGATTGTCCGGACCGCTTGGCAACACCGTGTTCTGCAGCACGCCAGCCGCGCTGGCCGTGGCGCGCAGCACCACTTGCGCCTGTCCACCCGGCGCCAGGCCGGCCGTCACGCTGCACGTGGCGATATTGCCGGCCACGGGCGCGCAAGTGGCCAGCTGTGTGGAAACCACTTGCACGCCGCTGACGCCGACTGGCAAGTTGTCGGTCAGCACGATGGCGGATTTGGTCGCGCCCGTGCCGCCATTGCTGGCAGTAATGGTCCAGGTCAGCAAGTCGCCCACGCTGACATTGCTCTTGTCGACGCTCTTGCGCACCGTCACTTGCGGCGCCACGAGGGCCGTCGTAGCTTGGCAGGCGCTGGCCTGTTCGCAGGCGGGATTGTCGCCACCGCTGGGCAAGACACGATTCGACAGGCTTCCGCCCGCAGTGCCGCGGCCCGTGATGACGACCTTGCGGCTGCCATTGGTGGCAAGCAATTGACCTGCCGCAACCGTGCATGCCTGCACACTGCCAGCCGTCCAGCTGGCGGCCGGCGGGCAGCTCACGCCCGCGTCAGGCGTCACGCTGAGCACGACAATGTTGGCAGGCAGCACATCGCTGACGACGACCGGGTTTTGATTCGGCAAGTTGCCCGTGTTCGTCGCCGTAATGGTCCAGGTCAGGATGTCGCCCACGGCCGCGTTCACCTTGTCGACCATCTTGCTGGCGCGGATCACAGGACCCGGCAAGTTCGTCGTCGCCGTATTCGACAAGTCGTTGACAATTTCCGTGGAACTGGTGCCCACCACGCTGCTGATGCGCGAGCTGTTGCTGGCCGGCTGCGTGTAGAACAGGTTGAAGCTGGCGCTCTGCCCGCTGATCAGGGTGGCCGGCAAGCCGCTCAGCACATACAGGCCCGTGCCGCTGTTGTAGACGCCGCTGATGCCGGGCGCGCCGCTGACGGGGCTGACGGAAACGCCACTCAGGCCCGCTTCCAGCTGCAAGCTGTAGCTCATTGTTTCCGCCACGCCAGGGCCCACGTTGGCAAACGTCACCACGCCACGGATGGCGTCGCCCGCATTGCTGCTGGCGGGAAAACCGTTCAGGGTGGTGGTCACGTCCACCAGCAGTTTCGACACCACCGTGGTGGTCTGGCAATCGCCCGGGGTGGCGCAGACGGGGTTATCCCCCCCTCCCGGCAGCAGTGTATTGACGAGGCTGCCCGACAAGGTCGCCGTGGCGCTCAGTTTCACACTGGCGCTGGCGCCGGCGGCAAGGCCGGCAGGCACGCTGCAGCTGACGACATTGCCCGCCGGCGCGGCGCAGGTGACGGGTGCCGTTGGCGTCACCTGCACATTCGCCAGGCCCGCAGGCAGGGTATCGGCCAGGGTGGCGATGGCCGTGCTGGGACCGCTGCCGATATTGCGCAAGGTCAAGGTCCACACGAGGGTATCGCCCACGTTGGCCGCCGTCTTGTCGACGCTCTTGCTGGCGTTCAGCAAGGGCGCGCTGACAGTGCTGGTGGTGCTGCAGTCGCCCGCCTGCAAGCAGAAAGGATTATCCGTGCCGCTGGCGCTGACGCCATTGACGAGACTGCCTGCTGCGGCGGCGCGCGCCGTCACTTGCAGCGTAGCATTGGCGCCGGCGGCCAGGCCGGCCGGCACGCTGCACGTAAGGATATTGCCGGCCAGCGGCGCGCAGGTGACGGACGCGGCGGGCGTGACGACAATATTCGCCAAGCCGGCCGGCAAGGTATCGGTGATGGTGACGATGGCCGTGCTAGCCCCTGTGCCGCTGTTGGCCAGGGTGACCGTCCACGTCAGGCTGTCGCCGATATTCAGGGCTAGCTTGTCGACGCTCTTGCTCAGCGCCAGGCTGGGGCTGGTAATGGTGGTTTGCGTCTTGCAACTGCTGGCCTGGAAGCAGGCTGGATTGTCCGGGCCGCTTGGCATGACCTGGTTGGCCAAGGTGCCGCCCGCGCTGGCCTTGCCGGTCAGCACAATCTGGCGTTGGCCATTGCCGGCCGCCAACTGGCCGATGGCCACGCTGCAACTCTGGCTGCTGTTGGCCACCCAGCTGGCCAGCGGCGGACAGGTGACGCCGCTGTCGGGCGCCACATTGGTGACGATGATATTGGCCGGCAGCAAGTCCGTCAAAATGACGGCGCCCTGGTTGGCCAGGCTGCCCGTGTTGCTGGCCGTAATCGTCCAGATAATTTACTCGCCCACGTTCGCCACGGCCTTGTTGGCAGTCTTGCTGACGCGGATGATGGAGCCGGGCATGGTGACGGTCGCCACATTGGGCTGGTCGTTCGGCACTTCTGTCGACGTTGTGGCAATGCGGCTGACCACGGTCGACAGATTGCTGGCCGGCTGGATGTAGCTGAGCTGGAAGCTGAAGCCCTGCCCCGGCGCCAAAGTGGCCGGCACGCCGCCGAAGGTCACCAGGCCTGAGCCTGCGTTGTAGCTGCCTGTCACGCCGCTGAAGTTCACGCCGGCCAGTCCGGGCGCCAGCTGCAGGCTGTACGTCACGCCTTCGGCCGGCCCGGGACCGATATTGCTGAAATTGACCGTGCCGACGATCATGTCGCCCGCTTGCGTGCTGCCGGGGAAGCCGTTCAGGGTAGTCGTCACGTCGACCAACAGTTTCACGGCCGTGCTGGTCGTGCTGCAATCGCCGGGCTGCAGACAGATGGGATTGTCGGGGCCGCTCGGCACGACAGTATTGACGTAGGCGCCGGCCGCATTAGCCACGCCCTTGACGACGATATTCAGCGTGGAAGCTGCAGCCATGCCGGCAGGAATCGAGCACACCAGCTGATTGCCGCTCGGCACCGCACAGGTGGCGGGCGACGCTGGCAGCACTTGCCACAGGGTCAGATTGGCCGGCAAGGTGTCGGTCAGGGTGATGACGCCCATGGTGGCGCCCGTGCCCGTATTGGCCACGGCAATGGTCCAGGTCAGCGCGTCGCCGACATTGATATTGCTCTTGTCGACGCTTTTATGCACGGCCACTTGCGGGCTGAGGATGGTGGTGCTGGTCTGGCAGGAAGCTGCCTGCGCGCAGGCGGGATTATCGGGGCCGCTCGGCAAGACTTTGTTGCCCAGGCTGCCACCGGCCGTGCCCCTGGCTGTAATGACGATGCTGCGGCTGCCACTCACGGCAGCCAGCTGGCCGGCCGCGACGGTACACGCTTGCGCGCTGTTGGCCAGCCAGCTGACCAGTGGCGGACAGCTGACGCCGGTGCCCGGCGTGACGGACAGCACGACCACGTTGGCGGGCAGGATATCGGTCAGGGTCACCACGCCCAGGTTGGCCAAGCTGCCCGTATTCGTGGCCGTGATGGTCCACGTGATCGTCTCGCCCACGTTGGCCGTGGACTTGTCGGCCAGTTTCGTCACGCGGATGATGGGGCCGGGCACGGTTGCCATGGCCGTGTTCGGCAATTGGTTCGCCACCTCCACCGAGGTGGTGGCGATGGTTGACGTCACCATCGACAGGTTGTCGGCCGGCTGCGTATAACTGACATTGAAGCTGGTGCTCTGGCCATTCGCCAGGCTGGCGGGCAAGCCGCTGAGGGTCACGACGCCCGTGGCGGGATTGTAGCTGCCCACGGCGCCCGTCAAGGTGACGTTGCTCAAGCCCGGCGTCAGCTGCAGAGTGTATGTCACGCCTTCGGCCGGGCCCGGTCCCACGTTGGCGTAGGTGACGGTGCCGGAAATCTTGTCGCCCGCCAGGGTATTCGGCGGGAAATTGTTCAGGGTGGTGGTGACGTCGACCAGCAGCTTGACCACCGTAGTGGTGGTGCCGCAGTCGCCGGGCAGCACGCAGGCGGGGTTGTCTGGCCCCGATGGCAGCACGCTGTTGACGGCGGACCCGGCCAGGGTGGCAGTGGCGCTGACAATGACCTTCACCGAGGCGCCGGGTGCCAGGCCGACCGGCACGCTGCAGGTCAGGTTCTGGCCCGCCACTGGCGCGCAGCTAGCTGGCACCTGCGGGCTGACGACGATGTTCGCCAGGCCGGCCGGCAAGGTGTCGGCCAGCGTGACGATGCCCGTGCTGGCGCCCGTGCCGCTATTGCTCACCGTTAAGATCCACGTGATGGTGTCGCCCACGTTGACGCTGGCCTTGTCGACGCTTTTCTTCACCGCCACGTTCGGGCTGGTGACGCTGGTGGTGGTCTGGCAATTGGCCGGCGCGGCGCACGCGGGATTGTCGATGCCGCTCGGCACGAGGCTGTTGGCCACCGTGCCGGGCGCATTTGCCACGGCCTTGATGAGCACTGTCGCCTGCATGCCACTGCCCAGCCCTGGCGGCACGGTACAGGTCAGGGTGTTGCCCACAGGCACGCCGCAATTGGCGGGCGCCACGGGCAATATCTGCAGCGCGCCCACGTTCGCGGGCAAGCTGTCCGTCAGGATAATGGCACCATTCGTCGGGCCGCTGCCGCTGTTGATGGCTTTCAGCGTCCACGTGATGGTGTCGCCGAGATTGACCGTGGTCTTGTCGACGCCTTTCGTCACGGCCACGCTGGGGCTGGTCACCGTGCTGGTGGTGGCGCAGCCGGCAGTCGTGGCGCACGCAGGATTGTCGGCGCCAGTCGGCACGACGCTGTTATTGTAGGTACCCGCCGCCGCAGGCTGGGCCGTAACGGTGAAGCCGGCAACGCCGCCGTTCGCTGCCAAGCCGGCCGGCACCGTGCAGGTGAGGATATTGCCTACCGGTACGGCGCAGGTGGCGCTGCCGACCAGCGCCACGTTCAAGCCCACCAGGTTGGCCGGCAAGGAATCGGTCAGCGTGATGGGCGCGGTGCTCACGCCATCGCCGCTATTCGTCGCCGTGACGCTCCAGGTCAGGCTGGCGCCGATATTGATGCTGGCATGGTCGACGGTTTTCGTCAGCGCCACCTTGGGGCTGGTGATCGAGGTGACCGTGCGGCAGTTTTCCGCCGTGGCGCAAGACGGATTATCGGGTCCGCTCGGCATGATGCGGTTCGCCAGGCTGCCGCCCGCCGTGGCGTGCGCCGTGATGGTAATGGTGCGGCTGCCGTTGAGGGCCGCCAGCTGGCCGGCGGCGATGGTGCAGGTCTGGGTGCTCGACGCCACCCAGCTGGCCAGCGGCGGGCACGTCACGCCCGGCGCCGCCACCACGCTCGTCACCACCAGGTTGGCCGGCAACAAATCGGCAAGGGAAACCAGACCCTGGTTGGCGATATTGCCCGTATTGCTGGCAGTGATCGTCCACGTGATGTTCTCGCCCACATTCGCCGTCAGCTTGTCGGCCACCTTGGTGACGCGCACGTTCGGCCCCGGCACCATCACGGTGGCCGTATTCGGCAAGTCGTTGGCCACTTCGACCGAGGAGGTGCCGACCACGCTGGTGACAAACGAACTGTTCGAGGCGGGCTGCGTATAGCTGAGATTAAAGGTGACGCCCTGCCCGGCCAGCAGATTCGGCGGCAGGCCGGACAGGGTAATGAAGCCCGTGCCCGCGTTGTACACGCCTGTCACGCCGCCCACGGACACGCCCGTCAAGCCTGGCGGCAACTGCAGCGTGTACGTCACGTTCTCGGCAGTGCCCGGCCCCATGTTGCGATAGGTGACTGTGCCGCTGATGGCATCGCCCGCATTCGTCGAACCGGGAAAGCCGTTCAGGGTGGTAGTCACGTCCACCAGCGCCTTGCTGACGACAGTGGTGGTCTGGCAGGCGCCGGCCGTGGCGCAGCTGGCGCCATTGCCGCCGGACGGCGCTACGCTGTTGACGAAATTGCCGGCCGCTGTCGGCACGCCAGTGATGCTGACCTGGGCGCTGCCGCCCGACGCCAGGCCGGCTGCTACCGTGCAGGTGACGGTATTGCCGGCCAGCGGCGCGCAGGTCGCGGGCGCCGTGGGCGTGATGACGATGCTGGCCAAGTTGGCCGGCAGGGTATCGACGAGGGTCACGGCCGCCGTGGTGGCGCCCGTGCCGGTATTGTTCGCCGTCAAGGTCCACTGCACGCTGTCGCCGATGAAGGCGCTGCTCTTGTCGACGCTTTTTTGCACGCGCACGAGCGGACTGACGATTCCCAGGGTATCGCTGTCCACATTATTTGCGGGGATGGGGTCCAGCGTGGTGGCGCCGGCCGTCGTGGTGATCGTCAGGCTGCCGCTGGCGGGCAGGTTGAAGGTGGAGCTGCAATTGATGCGCGAGCCGGGAATGAAGGGCGCCACGGGTGCGCTGCAACTGGCCGTGGCGCCGGCTGGCAAGCCACTCATCACGCAGGTGGGGGCGGCCGCGTTGTCGGGGCCGTTATTCGTGCACACGCCAGTCACCGTCATGGAGGCACCGGCATTGTAGGGACCGGCTGGCACCGTCGTGACGGCTTGCATGTCCGCCTGCAGGCGGCGGTTGCTGATGGTACACGTGACGGGCGCCTCGGGCATGGTGAAGTTACCCGCGTTGGCCGCGCCGCTGGAAATGACAGCGGCCGTATCCGTACGCACGCAACTGTAGCTGCTCTGGTACTGCGCCAGGATGGTGGCCGTGCCCGCGTTTTCCGCGAACGTTGCAAGGTTGCCCGCGCGCACGACGGCGCTGGCCGTGGCGCCGTTGCCGCCCTGCACGCCCGCCGTGCCGTTGGCATTCATGATGAACAGGCCGCTGTCGCTGGCGGGCGTCAATACCTTGAGCACCGTCAAGGTATTTGTCCTGACCGTGGCCATGCTGCTGCTGCTGTTGTTGCTGAGATCACTATCCGTTTCATTGGGCGAGACGGTCACACTGGCCGTATTCACGATACTGGCGGCGTCGCCCGGCGTGGCCGTGATCGTCACCGTCAGGTAGGAACCCGTGGTGGGGTTGCTGACGGCCGCATTCACGGGCAGGTTGCCCATGGTAATGCTGACGCTGTTGCTGCCCGAACCCGAGGTTTTCGTGCCGCAGGAAGCGCTGCCACTGGCGGCGCACGTCCAGCTGACGTTGCTCAAGCTGGCCGGCAACACATCGCTGAAAGTGGCGCCCGTGCTCAGGGCCGGGCCGCGGTTCCACACTTTCATGGTATAGCTCAAGGGCTTGCCGACAGAGAACTGCGCCGGGCCCACCTTGCCGACGGCCAGGTCGGTCTTGCTATTGGTGCAATTGGCATAGGAACTGGCCAGGCTGGGGTCGCGCAATTGCGCTGCGGGAATAATTTCCGTCACATTGTCAGGACGCGTCCAACGCATGTGCAAATAATTGATGCCGCCCACGTTATTCCACAGGACGCGGGCCAGATAACAGCCACCGGGCGTGGCGCTATTGAAATTGCCGGCCAAATTCTGGAAATCCGTTTCATTATTCGAATATTCGGCCACGCTACCCACGGGCACGTTGTACACGGCATTGCGGTAATTGGTCGAATACTGGGTCGAGAAATCGACTTTCACGTCATCGTCGTGCGAGACGCTGAATTTGTAATTGCCCGCCTGCGGAAACACGACCAGCGTGTACATCACGCGACCCATGATCCAGGCCTGGCAGGCAGCCGACGTTTGCTGCGTGTCGAAGTTGCATAACTGCGCAGGATTGGCGGGCGTGCCATTGGCCCAGTCCAGCTGCGGCGAGGTGCCCATGCGCGCTGCATTGACGGCGGGATTGACAGCCAGCGCCGCCAAACTAGCCAGGCGACCCGTGCTGCCCGCGTTAAAGCTGTTGTCGTAATTGGGCAAGGCGGGATTGGCCGGCACCCGCGAAATTCCCCGGTAATCCTCCCACAGCACTTGCGCACGGGCGGGCGCGGTGGCGCCCAGCAGCAAGGAAGCGAGCAGCAGCGGTATGACATGCCACCTGGAAAGGTCAGGCAAGCGGGCGCGGTGGACGATCGCGGTCAGCATCCCCATGTAGCGTCCGGCGGACAAAAAAGCTGCATGGCGGCCGGAACGGCCTGCCGTTTCCTGGAGTGTTTTGATCATGTTGTTCGCTAAGAAATGTACCGCTGCAAGGTGCAGACCAATATAAAAATGACATTTATTTGTCATGATTATATGAACAAGTAACAGTTCAAGCGTACGACAACAGTGGTTTTTTTGTTTCCAACAAAGAAATTAAATTATCTCGTTGATATTTCGCAACACATTGATCAAATTAATCGTGTAGTTTCGCTGATATTCTATTTTCTGCCGCATGCTGATTAGCTCGACATCATATTTAAATTATAATTTATGCAATGATGTGAAACTATCAAACACATAGTTTGTTTTTCAAAAGAAATTATTAATTTTGATTATCAGTAATTATTTCAATACACATTTCCCTTCCATGATCAGCATTCCATTATTCGATCCTGCGCTGCAGCAGAGTCATCTTCCAGCGCCTGCTTGAATACCAACTCACTGCATTCATGTCTGCTGCCCTGCAAGACAGGGCATGCGGCAAGACGAATTGATCTTGCAAAACGGCCGCGCACGCTATCCGGCTAGCGCGGCGGTGCCCGGATCGCTTACTATCGCCGCATCGCGCCCTGCGCCACCACCGTTGCCACCCCTTTGTCAGGAGTCCTCATTGATGCCACATGCCCACCGCCGCGCGCTGCTGGCCTACGCCTGCACCTTGCTCGCGGCCTGCACCCCGTTCGCCCCGCCGCCCGCCGCCTCGCTGCCAGCCGCGCCAGTAACGGCACCAGCCATGCAGGCGCCCCTGTGGCAGCAGCCGGGCGTGCATGTCTTGCACATCGCCCCGCTGGAATCCCTGCTGACCATCACCGTGCGGCGCGGCGGCGCGCTGGCGCGGTTGGGGCATGACCACGTGATCGCCAGCCGCACCTTGCAAGGCGTGGTGGCGCCCGCGCTGGGACGCGCGCAATTCCAGTTCCGGTTGGATGAGATGAGTGTGGATGAAGAAAGCTTGCGCCAGGCGGCCGGCCTGACGACGACGCCGTCGGCCGACGCCATCGCTGGCACGCGCCACAACATGCTGGTGCGCGTGCTCGAGGCCGAGCGTTATCCGTGGGTGCGCATTGACGCCCGGCGCGCGGGCAACGGCGAGGTGCTCGACGCCGCTATCACCCTGCATGGCGTGACGCGCACGCTGCAACTGCCGGTGCAGATAGCGTTAGCGGCCGATGGGCGCAGCCTGCAAGCCAGCGGCAACCTGCTGTTAAAACAGAGCGACTTCGGCATCGTGCCGTTCGCCATCCTGGGCGGCGCCATGGCCGTGCAGGACCAGATGGAACTGGCGTTCCGCATTACCGCCCGGCACGACGTCAGCGCGCCAGGATCAGGCGCAAACCCAGGCCGATGAAGATGGTGCCGGCTACGCGGTCCAGCCACAGGCCGGCGCGCGGGCGGCGGTTGAGCCACAGTCCGACGGCGCCGGAAAAATAGCCGAGCAGGCCGAACAGCACGCAAGCCTGCGCCGTGAAGACCAGGCCCAGCTGCGCCGTCTGCCAGCTGGCATTGCCCTGGCCCGCGACGATGAATTGCGGCAGGAACGAGAGAAAAAACAGCACGACTTTCGGATTGATACTGTTGGCAAACAAACCCTTGCCGAACAGGCGCAGCAGCGATTCGTCGGGCAAGGCCGCCGCGCCATCGACTCTGGCGCCGCCACGGCTGCGCAAGGCGCCGATGCCCAGCCACACCAGGTACAGGCCGCCAACCACTTTCAGCGCGGTCAATGCGGTGGGCGAGGCGGCCAGCAGGGCCGACACGCCGATGGTCGCCAGCAGCGTGTGCGTGAGGCAGCCGAGGGCGCAGCCCAGTCCGAACGCCATGCCCTGACGGCGCCCGCGCGACATGCCCACGCCCAGCACCATCAGGTTGTCGGGGCCGGGACTGGCGGTAATGAGGACGGCGGCGGCAAGGAAGGCCAGGAACTGGTCGGGACTGAGCATGGAGGACTCGCAGGCAAAAGGCGCCATGATACCGGAGCGGGCGCCATGCCGGCAGGAGATGAATGCCCGTGTGTCACCGAGAGTCGATTAAAATGGGTACTCTACAGCAAACGGCGTTGCCGCCAGTTCCCACGCGACCATCACCACACTCATCGATGCCAGCCCACCCGCCCCCATCCCGCCACCGCGCTTCCTGCTCCCGCGTCAGCGCCTGGCTATGCGGCTGGCCGCTTCTGTGCGGCCTGCTGTTCGGCGTGCTGGGCTGGGCGGGCGCGGCGCAGGCATCCACATTGCCCCTGAGCGAGCAAGGCATCCAGCACCTGGGCAGCGGCGGGCAACTGTTTTTCGCCGGAAATGACGCCGCGCCGGCCGATGCCGCCGCCCTGCCCGCCTGGCTGGCGCGCCAGCGCCCGGCCGACCAGGTCGACCTGTTCGGCGGCGCCTACTGGCTGCATGCGCGGGTACGCAACGACAGCAGCGTGGCGGCCTGGGTCATCGACCCGAACGACACCCTGATCGACCTGGTCGACCTGCACGTGTATGGCCCCGGACCGCACACGGCGCCGCACACCTTGCTGACGGGCTACCAGCGCCCGCACGAGTATTTACTGCACTACGGCAGGAACGTGCAGCTGGCGCCGGGTGCCACGTATGACATCCTGATCCGCTTTTCCAGCCCCTATTACGCGCGCGCGCCCCTGTTCGGCGTGACGACGCAGCAGGACTACCGCAAGCTGGTGGGCAAGGAAAACTTCCTGATGGTCGCTTCCATCGGCGCCCTGCTGGCGCTGGGCCTGTTCAATTTTTTCATCTTTTCCATCACCCTGGAAAAAGCCTCTGCCTATTACGCGCTGTACGTGCTGACGTATGGCCTGGCCTGGGCCATGACCTTCCACGTCTTTGCCGACCTGTTCGACTGGCACCTGCTGCAACTCCATTACGTGCCGTTTTTCCTGCTGCCCGTCTTCAGCACCCTGTTCTACACGCATTTCCTGCACCTGCGTGACTACTCGCCGCTGCTGTATCGCATCAGCAAGGTCAACCTGGTGCTGCCCCTGCTGCTCTTGCCCAGCTGCTTCTTCGCCCTGTCGTATGCGCACACCTTGGCCACCATCGCCATCAGCATCTGGATGCTGCTCGCCCTCATCTGCGGCATCGTCGTCTGGTGCCGCGGCTACCAGCCGGCGCGCTTCTTCGTGCTGGCCTTCGTCGCCTTGATGCTGCCCGGCTTCCTCATCTTGCCGGCCAACCTGGGCCTGATGCCGGCGATGGTGGCCAATGCCCAGTTGGTGACCTTGCTCGGCGGCACGCTCGACGGCTTGCTGCTGGCCTTTGCCCTGGCCGACCAGATCCGCCTGCTGCGCAACAACCTGGAACAGCGCGTGCAGGAACGGACCTTGGCGCTGACCCTCAGCAACGATGCCCTGCTGAAGGCCAAGGAGCACGCGGAAGTGGTCAGCCGTCACCGCATCGACTTCCTGTCGGCCATGAGCCACGACATCCGCACGCCGCTGGCCGGCGTGATCGGCATGCTGAAATTCGCCCTGCGCGACCAGTCCGTCAAAGGCCGCACGCAGGAATACCTGCGCATCGGCCTGCACAATGGCGTCTCGCTATTGACCATTCTGAATGACATCCTCGATTTCTCGAAGATCGACGCGGGCAAGCTGACCCTGGAAACGCTGGACTTCGACTTGCTGGCGCTGATCGGCGACGCGGCAGGCATCGTGCAGGGCCAGGCCGACGCCAAGAGCCTGCTGCTGCGCCGCGAACTGGCGCTGGACCTGCCGCGCTACGTACGCGCCGATCCCACGCGCCTGCGGCAAATCCTCATCAACCTGCTGGGAAACGCACTGAAATTCACGGCGAATGGCGAAGTGCTGCTGGAAGTGCGGCGCGCCCGCACGCCGCCGCGCCGCGATGGCCGCAGCGACATCGACTTCATCATCAGCGATACGGGCCCCGGCATCGACGCGGACACCTTGCCGCGTTTGTTCCAGAAATTCGAGCAGGCCGACCATTCCACCACGCGCCGCTACGGCGGCACGGGCCTGGGCCTGGCCATCTGCAAGGAACTGGTTGAACTGATGCAAGGCACGATCGGCGTGGAAAGCCGTGTCGGCATCGGCTCGCGCTTCCATTTCACGCTGCCGTTGCTGGACGGCAGCGCGCCGGCGGCCGACGCGCGTCGGCCGACACGCCAGGCGCGCCATGCCTGCCGCCTGCGCATCCTGTGCGCCGAAGACGTGCGCACCAACCAGATCATCATCGGCACCCTGCTGGAAGGCATGGGACATGACGTGACCATCGTGGAAAACGGCGAGCTGGCGCTGCATGCGCTGGGCACGGGCGCCTACGACTGCGTGCTGATGGATGGCCGCATGCCGCTGATGGATGGCGAACAGGCCGCGCGCCTGATCCGCAACGGCGGCAACGGCCAATTCCCGATTCCCGACGCGCAGATTCCCATCCTCGCGCTGACGGCCAACGCCAGCGAACATGACCGGCAACGCTACCTGGCCGCCGGCATGGACGACTTCCTCAGCAAGCCTGTCGACGAAACGCTGCTGTTCAGGAAAATCGACGCCATCATCGACCTGCTGCTGGCGCGCGGCCACGCACTGCCACCGGCCATGCCCACCGCGGACGATACCCTGGCGCGCCAGTTCGGCCTGGATGACGCCAGCACCCCGGCGCAGGCGGAAACGCCGGCGCCGGCCGATCCCATGACGGCGCCCGTGCACATCCTGCCGCTGGCAGGCTTGTCGCCGCAGCACTTGCAGCGCATCGCGCAAGCGTTCCTGATGGAAGCCCCGCGGCGCCTGGACCTGGCGTGCCACGCCGTGCGCGATGGCAACGCCAGCGCGGCCGCGGCCGCCTTCCATGCCTTGAAAGGCAGCGCCGGCTACCTGAGCCGCCCCACCCTGCACAGCCTGTGCCACCAGATGGAAACCCTGGCCTCGAATGGCCAGCTCGATAATGTGGAGCCATTCCTGCCGCAGCTGCAGGCGGCGCTGGAGGTGGCGCGACGCGACCTGGAAGCTCAGCCCGCCGGCTGAGCCATCCAGCCATGCACCTGCAGCCACGCCAGCAGCAACTGCGGCCAGACGGCCGGTGCGCTGCCCGGCTTGCCCAGGCCCCAGCCATGGCCGCCGCTCTGGAACTGCTGCAACTCGACAGGCACGCCCGCGCGGCGCAGTGCCGCTGCCATCAATATACTGTTCTCGGGCGGCGCAACCGGGTCGTCCAGCGCCTGCGCGATAAATGTGGGCGGCGTGCGCGCATCGACGTGCCGCTCCGCCGATAGCGCATCGCGCGCCGCCTGCGTGGGCTGACTTCCCAGCAACTCTTTCTTCGCATGCGTCGTGTCGAATGGCCGCTGCATGGTCAGCACGGGGTACAGCAGCACGGCAAAGTCGGGCCGCGCAGATACCCCATCCATCGCATCGACGGGCGCATACAAGACTGCACCGGGCTGGACGGCCGTCATGCCGGCCAAGTGCGCGCCGGCGGAAAAACCCAGGATGCCGATGCGCGCCGCATCGATGCCCCATTCGGCCGCCCGCGCGCGGATCACGCGCATGGCGCGCTGGCCATCCCGGAATGGCGCGGCCACCCCGCCGCCCTCCCGCGGCAAACGGTACACGAGTTCAAACGCCGTGATGCCCTGCGCCTGCAGCCAACTGGCGGCCGGGCCGCTTTCCTTGCCCGCCTCGATATGCGCATAGCCGCCGCCGCTGATCAGCAGAATGGCCGTGCCGTTCGGACGCGCCGGGCGGTGCACCAGCAGATACGGTTGCTCGACCTGCGTGATGGAGCCTTTGGCGCTGTCGCGCTGCGGCCCGGGCGCCGCGCCACCGGGCGGCACGCCGGGCCACAGCAGGATGACGCCCGCCGGCGCGGCGCCCGCGTGCAGGTGGACCAGGACAAGACACAGCAGCATCAGGCGTTGCATGGACACCCTCGCGCAGGGAACAATGACACGCCATGATAAACACATCGCTAGAAATCCGTCTCGCCCTGGATCACGGCCGGATAGCCCGTCATGGCGCGCGAAGTCTGCATGCCGGCCATCACGGCCGCCTCCACGCAACCCGCGTTCAAACCCGTCTTGATCCAGTCGCCCGTGAGGAACAGGTTGCTGAACCCTGACTGGTCGGTGGCCAGCCGGTACTGCGTGCTGCCCACCACCGACATCACGTAGCGCTCGGACGGGTCGACATTGGCGCGCCAGTACTGGCTGTCGAAGCGCGCCGGCCCCGTGCCAGCCTTCGCGTCGACCAGCCATTGCCACGGAAACGCCCCCGGCGCGCCCGCCTCGGGCCACAGCGCGCCGATCTCGCGCTCCAGCTGGTGCAGCGCTCCCTCTTTGGCCCTGGCCGCGCAGCGGGCGGGAAAGCCCGTGTCGGTGACGGGCGGATAGCTATCGACGGGAAAAGCGCTGCAAAAATACGAGACGTTTTTCGGTTCCAGCCCCGCCGGCCAATCTTCGTGCGCCAATAATTGATCCATGGGCGCCCACGTGTCGTACGGTTCCGTGAAGGCCGACAGCACGGGCTGTTGCCCTTTCGGCTGCGTGGTCCAGCCCATCTGCGCCAGGTTTTTGTTCAGCCACACCTGGTACGCCTGCGTGGCCACCGTTTTTACCTTCTCGGCCGCGAGTTGCAGGGCCGGGCTTTGCGCCAGCAATTGCGGGCACAGGGCGGGCAGCGAGCCGATGGAAATGCCGAACACCACCTTGTCGAAATCCACGCCCTTCTTCAATACCGTGGCGGGCAGCGCGCGGCCGAACGCCTGCTGGTACTGCTGCGGCCAGTCGCTCCAGTACGATTCCAGGTTGACTTCCTGCGCTTGCAGCAGCGCCGCCTGGGCCGGCTCGATCTGCGCGTAATCGGGCGCGCTGGGCCAGCATGCCAGGCCTTTGACATCCACCAGCGGCGCGTAGCCGGCGGCCGGGTCCTTCAATTGCACCTGCTGCGTGATGCGGATGCTGTCGATGTCACCCGCGCCCGGCACCAGTTCTTCCACGCGCTGGAAGAATTTGAATTCCACTCCCCTTTTTTTCAGCACTTCGTACATCGGCGTGAAAATCGTGTCGCCCATGCCGGCCTGCATCTTGAACATGATGCCGCCCTTGTAGGCCAGGCCGATGCGCGCCATCGAGCGCAGCAAGGTGCCCGCCTCGATATTCGGCTTGGAAAAATCGCCGCCCTCGTAGGCGAAAACCAGGTCGTAAAAGCCTCGCACGGGCGCCGAATTGACGCTGAACTGCTCGTCGCCGCCATGTTTTTTCAGCCAGGCGCGGAAGTCGATATCGTTGATGACGTCAAAGCCGTTCTTGAACACGCCATCCTCGAACATGCCTTTCATGACGGTGATGCCCAGGTCCAGGCAGGTGAACAGTCGGCGCAATTCATCGTCGCCATCGATCAGGGCGCGGTAACGCAGGCGCAGCCAGGCGCGGATGCCGTTCAGGGTGCTGGCCAGCAGCTGGTGGCGGGCCTGGTCGTGGCGCGTGGAGTCCGGCGCCAGGTCGGCCACCAGCGCTGCCAGCGCGCCCACGGACAGGCCCACGTCGAGGCCCAGTTCATCGGCTTGCCCCACCACTTCATCGGCCAAGCGGCGCAGCCAACCCGGCCACACGCCCCCGCCTGGCGCCGCGGTGGCGCTGGCACTGGCACTGGCACTGGCACGCTCGATGCGCGCGTCGGCGTCCGCCACTTGCCGGATCTGACGTATCCATTGCTCGATCCAGCCCACCATGGCGATGGCCATCTGCCACAGGGTGATGTCTTCGCCACCCTCGCCCGGCTCGCCCGGCAAGGTGGGAAAGACGATGGACCAGTTGCGCCACTGGCCCTTGACGTCTTCCGACAGGGCCACGTAATCGTGCTGCTTGAAAGCGTCGCGCCAGGTGGCCAGCGGGGCGCCGGGCGGACGCTCCAGGCTGGCGTACGCTTCCTTGATCATTTTGAAGGCGTTCGCATAAAAGCCGAACCAGATGTGCAAGCCGTGTTCCTCGATGCGCTGGCCCACTTGCGCATTGCGCCCGCTGGCGCCCTTGCCGCCCAGGCGCCAGCCCAGCTGGTAGACGGTGATGGCGTGCTGGTTTTGCCAGCCCGGCTGGTTCGTCAGATAATAGGCGGTGGTCATGGCCGCCACGCCGCCGCCCAGAATGGCGATCTTTTCCGGGGTGATGCGGGAATTGTCGACCAGTTCCTCGCCCGGCATGGCCGTGAAATCGAAGTTCACATTGAACGGCAATATCGCCGCCTGCGGTCCCAGCTGCAAGCCCAGGGTCTGGTCCAGCGGAAAGCTGTCGAAGGCATGCAGCGTGCATTCGTATTCATAACCGAGCAGGCGCGCGCTGTGCAGGCGGTTGATCTCGGCCGGCGCGGCCACCAGGGCCTGGTACACGGCTTTCACGCCAGCGCTGTCGGGGAATTGCTTGAGGAAGATCTGGTCGATGCGGGGCTTGCGCAGCAGCGACAGGATATCGGCCCAGCCGGCCTGGTCCATGTCAAAGAAATCCGGGATGGAGAGGAAAACCGTAAAGGCTTGCTCGATCAGTTCGAGGAAACTGTTGACGGGCTTGTCCTGCCCCGTCTGCACGGTGGCATTGATTTCCAGCAGCGGGTGCAGCGCCAGTTTGGTTTCCGGCGAAAAATGCTGGAAACCCTTGGCGGCGACGGAACAGCGCAGCGGCTCGCTGCCGGCGGAGGGAATGTCGTATTCGCACAGGTATTTCGGATAGCCGAACAGTTCGCGCCCGTTGATCAGGGCCATGGCGTCGTCGACAAAAATATGGCACGGGTACCAATAGATATGCGCGAGCTTGCCCGCCGCATCCATCTCGCCGACCATGATCCAAGTAACGATGTCGACTTCCGTGATCCAGCCCTTGGCCTGGTCGACGGGGTTGCTTGAATCCGCATGGTTGACGCGCGTAAATGTCAGCATCACATACGGCGACAGGGCTTTCAGGGTCATCTTGCGGCCCGCCACCTGGTTCAAAGTGATATTCACGGTTGCTTGCAGTTTCGCCAGATCGCCCCTGACGAAATAGCCGTACATTTCCGACTGTTTCAATTGCAGCGGCGAGTGCATCATCACCGAACCACCCTGATAGATATACGAAGGTCTTGCCGAAGGTTGCGCCGTCATTGCCCAGTCCCCTTTAAGTTTCATTCAAACAAGATTGCTACAGTGTATGAGAAAGATCAATGAATGATATGAAATAAATTAAAGGATTTGCCAAGATGCATAGGCTCGGCAAAAAGGAGAAATGTACCGACGAAATGCATGTGGCGGCCATCCGGTGTAGGATGGATCATCCGTGCAAAGCAGCTGAGCTAACCCAGAAATGATTACTACCGACTACGTATCGACCTATTCCGGCAACCGTTTTTATCCCTTGCGCCCGCATATCGACAAGGTCGCCATCGAAGACATCGCTCACGGGCTCGCTTACCAGTGCCGCTTCAATGGACAGACGCAAGTGTTTTACTCGGTCGCCCAGCACAGCCTGATCGTCGCCGAGCTGGTACCGCACCAGTTGCGCCTGGCCGCCCTGCTGCATGACGCGGCAGAAGCCTACCTGGGCGATATGGTGAAGCCCCTGAAAGTGTTGTTGCCGGAATTTGCCGTGCTGGAAGACAAGGTCAGCGCCATCATCGCCGCCACCTATGGCCTGGATTTTTCCGATTACGCGCCCATCAAACGAGCCGACCTGATCGCGCTGGCCACGGAAAAGCGCGACCTGATGCCCCACTCGGCCGAGCGCTGGGCTTACCTTGACGGCATCGCCCCCCTGCCCGGTATAATCGAGGCCATGGGTCCGGCCGAAGCCAAGCAACGCTTCCTGCACGCCTTTGCCCAGCTGGGCGGCCTTGGGCTTGCGGCATGAATGCTTCCACCCTGCCGCACGAACGGGCGCTAAGCCACGGTTTTTGCACGACTTTTTTAGATATCCACAGCAACTGTGGATAAAGTTGTTGATAAGCCCCTCTTGACAAGCCGCAACACCAGTATTGATGCGGCTTTCAACAATTTGCTGATTTCACAGGCATTTTTTTACCTCAATGAAATCAATGACTTAGAATCATGATTTTGCGCTAGCGCAAAGTTACTCGACCACCATGAAAATATATTTTGCTGTGCATCCGCAATCTTGCTCCAGGCCGTCTTGTCTGAACAGCATTGTTTTGACAAACCCCGCAGACTGGCATAGTGTGGAGTGAGCGAGCACGATCAACGGTGGATAAATGCATGAATATGGATAGCGATAGCACCGCCAAGGGGGCGGATGAACCCGACTGGCTGATCGACGAGCCACCCGAGCGGGCAGACGTAGCGGCAGACTCCGCCAACGCGGCGCCATGGCGCGTGCTGATTGTCGATGATGACGTCGATGTGCATGTGGTGACCAAATTCGCCCTCAGCCAGGCCAGTTTCCAGGGTCGCAGGCTGAGCTTTCTGCACGCCTATTCGGGCGCCGAGGCGCTGAGCCTGCTGCGCAGCACGCCCGATATCGCCGTGGTGCTGCTCGATGTCATCATGGAAACCCAAGATGCGGGGCTGCAAGTGGCGCGCCAGGTCCGCGAAGACCTGCACAACAGTGCCGTGCGCATCATCCTGCGCACGGGCCAGCCTGGCCAGGCGCTGGAACACCGTATCATCATCGACTACGATATCAACGATTTCTGGTGCAAGACCGACCTGACCACGCGCAAATTGTTTACCACCGTGATTGCCTCGCTGCGCACCTACGCCACCTTGCGCGAAGCGCAGCAACAAGTCGCCGAGCTCGCTGCCGCCCTGGCTCAGTGCGGGGACGCGCCAGCGGCACCGGCCGGCGGCACGCCCTGACCGTCCGCCGCTACTTTCAGTCATAAAAACAAGAGCACTGGATAGGCATACAGGCTTCTGGCACGCCCCATTTTGTCCCATCTTGCTGCCCGATTGCATGCGCTGGCTGGCCCCACTTCCTAAGTGGCGGATTGTTAAGCGCTTTTTCAGATATCCACACGGACTGTGGATATCTTTGTGGATAAGGACCTATTGACAAGCCTCAAAGCCACAGCCCGTGCGGCTTTCAATAAACTGCTCAATCAAACAGCAGAAATAAAAACCATTAAAATCAAGCACTTAGAAAGTCACACATAATCACAAGAAAATTATTTCGTCAGTTTCGCTAACCCATCATTTGTGCATAACTGAGCCGTAATGATCAATCCGACAACATCAAACTAGGGCTGCCGGCAACACAGTTGCCCTGCGGACACTCAGTGCACGGTCTGGCGGCGCTGCTCCGGGTGCAGCAGCACGCGCTCGATCAATTCGGGGGAGACATTGTATGACTTCAGGTATTCCAGTGCACACAAGGTACTGAAGGCAGCCTGCACGGCGATGCCCAAGTTGACGATATCGGACATCTTCTGATCGAGCCGGGCATGCAGCATCACGGTTTTGACGGGCATATGCAGCGTTTCTGTGGAATTAGGCATGATGAACAACTCCTGCGAAGGGGGAAGGAGGGGCGGAGACGACATACCGGTGCGAACTGCGCCAGCGCGGACAGGAACAGCGGTCATGTTGTCGATAAAGTATTGCTGATAAACTCTCGATGTCAATGGCAGGGAAACATGAGCCGCGGTTTTTTTCTTGCAGGCACAACTGGAGCCGAAAGCGATGGACAAGCGCAATCGGCCACGGCGATAATCAGCCATGCCCTCCTCCCCCCTTTCCGCCCTCCCGCCCGATCTGCCCCGCCCGCAACCCGCCTCGCTGGCCGACCTGTTCTTCTCGTTCACCTGGCTGGCCCTGCAGGGATTCGGCGGCGTGCTGGCCGTGATCCAGCGCGAAATGGTCGAGCGCAAGCGCTGGCTGACGCAAGAGGAATTCCTGGAAGACTGGGCCGTGGCGCAAATCATGCCGGGGCCGAATGTTGTCAACCTGGCGCTGATGGTGGGCGGGCGCTATTTCGGCTTGCGCGGCGCGCTGACGGCGCTGGCCGGCATGCTGGCCGTGCCCCTCGTCATCGTGCTGCTGCTGGGCGTGCTGTACACGCACTTCGGCGACAATCCGCAGTTGGCGGGTGCATTGCGCGGCATGGCGGCCGTCTCGGCCGGCATGATCGCCGCCACGGGCGTGAAACTGGCGGCCGCGCTGGTCAAGCATCCGCTGCCCTTGTGGCTGACCTTGTCCATCACCGTGCTGGGCGTGCTGATGGTGGCGATCTTCCGCTGGCCCCTGCTGTACATCCTGCTGGGCCTGGGCGGCATAGCCTGCCTGCTGACCTATCGAAAGCTGTCCTCATGACTCCGCCCTTGCAGCTGGTCTTGAGCGCGGGCGACTGGCTGAACCTGTTCGGCCACTACCTGATGCTGTCACTGATGTCGATCGGCGGCGCCATTTCCACCACTGCCGAAATGCACCGCTTCCTCGTCGAGCAGCACGGCTGGTTGACACAGGCGCAATTCAATGAATCAATTGCCATCGCGCAAGCCGCGCCCGGCCCCAACGTGCTGTTCGTCGCCCTGATGGGCTGGAACGTGGGCATGAATGCGGGCAGCTACACGGCCGCGTACCTGGGCGTGCTGGTGACCATGGTGGGCATCATGTTGCCCAGCACCACCCTCACCTACGTAGCGGCCCAGTGGGGCTACCGCAACCGCGACCTGCGCCCCGTGCGCGCCTTCAAGCAGGGCATGGCGCCCATCGTCGTGGCCCTGCTGATTTCCACCGGCATGATACTGGGCGGCGCCAATCACGACATCCGTACGGACTGGCCCTTGTGGAGCCTGTCCATCGTGGCCGGCCTGATCATCTGGCGCACGAAACTCCATTTATTGTGGCTGCTGGGGGCCGGCGCCGTGCTGGGCTGGCTGCAGCTGGTGTAAGCCTACACGGCCAGGTGGCGCTTCACCTCGTCGCCATCCATCTGTTCTGCCTTACCGCTGGCGACGACACTGCCGCGCGACAGCACGATGAATTCGTCGGCCAGTTCGCGGGCAAAGTCGAAATACTGTTCGCACAGCACGATGGCCATGTCGCCGCGCTGTTTCAACAAGGAAATGACGCGGCCGATATCCTTGATAACGGACGGCTGGATGCCTTCCGTCGGTTCGTCGAAAATGATCAGCCGTGGCTCGGCCAGCAAGGCGCGGGCGATGGCCAACTGCTGTTGTTGTCCGCCGGACAAGTCGCCGCCACGCCGCTGCAGCATCTCTTTTAATACCGGAAACAACGCATACACCTGGGGATCGATGCGTGTAGCGTGCCTGCCCGTCTTGACGGCCAAGCCCATCAGCAAGTTTTCCTCGACCGTCAAGCGCGCAAAGATGTCGCGCCCCTGTGGCACATATGCCATGCCCAGCTTTGCCCGCGCATGCGGCGCCAGCCTGGTGATATCGCGGCCATCGAGCACCACCTTGCCCTGCGCCACGGGCAACACGCCCATCAGGCATTTCAATAAGGTCGTCTTGCCCACGCCATTGCGCCCCAGCAAGGCCAGGCATTCCCCCTTGCGCGCCGACAGCTTGATGCCGCGCAAGGTATGCGAAGAACCATAGTATTGATTTAATTGTTGCACTTCGAGCATGATTACCTTCCCAGATAGACTTCGATGACCCGCTCGTCGGCTTGCACTTCATCCATGCGCCCCTGCGCCAACACGGCCCCTTCATGCAGCACGGTGACGATGCCTTGCTGGGCAATCTCCGTGACGAAACCCATGTCGTGCTCGACCACCATGATGGAATGCTTGCCGCGCAATTCATTGAGGAGCTCCGCCGTGCGCGCCGTTTCCGCATCCGACATGCCGGCCACCGGTTCATCCAGCAAAATCAGCTGCGGCTCCTGCATCAAGAGCATGCCGATTTCCAGCCACTGCTTTTGCCCATGCGACAGCAAACCGGCCGGCCGCGCCTCATGGCCATTGAGGCGTATCAAGCGCAATAGGGATTCGATCTTGCCTTCCTGCTCCGACGTGAGGCGCGCAAACAAGGTGGGCGCCACGCGCTTGTCCATCTTCATCGCCAGTTCCAGGTTGTCGAACACCGTGTGCTGCTCGAACACGGTGGGGCGCTGGAACTTGCGGCCGATGCCCGCGTGGGCAATTTGCGCTTCCGTCATGGTCGCCAGGTTCATGGTCTGGCCGAACCAGGCCGTGCCGGATGTGGGCCGCGTCTTGCCCGTGATCACATCCATCATGGTCGTCTTGCCCGCCCCGTTAGGGCCGATGATGCAACGCAACTCGCCCACGGAAATATCCAGGCTCAGTTTGTTAATCGCCTTGAAGCCATCGAAGGACACGCTAATATCTTCCAGATACAGAATGGCGCCATGCGTGGTATCGACACCCTCGCCTTTCACGCGGGAATAGGTGGCGCCCGCTTCGGCGCTGGCCATGCCGGGCAACATGCGGATGCTCATGCGACCTCCTCTGCCACGATGGCCACTTTTCTGCGTTTGAGTTTGTTCAACACGCCCAGCATGCCCTGCTGCATGAACAGGGTCACGCCGATGAACAGCAAGCCCAGCGCGAACAGCCACAGCTCCGGCAAGGCGGCCGTAAACCAGCTTTTCAAGCCATTGACGGTGAAGGCGCCCAGGATGGGGCCGATCAAGGTGCCGCGTCCGCCCACGGCCACCCACACGACCATTTCGATGGAGTTCGCCGGCGACATTTCGGACGGGTTGATGATGCCCACCTGCGGCACGTACAGGGCGCCGGCGATGCCGCACAGCACGGCGGATAAAGTCCACACAAAGAGCTTGAACCACAGCGGGTTGTAGCCGAGAAACATCAAGCGCGCCTCGCTATCGCGCACGCCCTGCAGCACCCGGCCCAGCTTCGAGCGGACGATGGCGCGCGCCCCCACCAACGCCGCCAGCAGGATCGCCAGGGTCAGCAGGAACAGCACGGCCCGGGTGGCGGGCGCCGTGACGCTATAGCCGAGGATGGTCTTGAAATCCGTGAAACCGTTGTTGCCGCCAAAGCCGGTGTCATTGCGGAAGAACAAGAGCATGAAGGCATACGTCATCGCTTGCGTGATGATGGAAAAATACACGCCCTTGATGCGCGAGCGAAACGCAAAGTAGCCAAACACGAAGGCAAGCATGCCGGGCACCAGCACGACGAGCGCCATGCAATACCAGAAATGTTCCGTGAAGGCCCAGTACCATGGGTAAGTTTTCCAGTCGAGAAAGACCATGAAATCGGGCAAGCTGCTGTGGTACTGGCCCTGATCGCCAATGGCACGCATCAGATACATGCCGTGCGCATACGCGCCAAGGGCAAAGAACACGCCGTGGCCCAGCGACAGGATACCCGTGTAGCCCCAGACGAGATCCAGCGCCAGCGCGGCCAGCGCGTAGCACATGAACTTGCCCACCAGCGCCACCGTGTAGGCGGACACGTGCAGCGCATGCCCTTCGGCAAACGCCAGATTAAAAATCGGCAACAGCGCCGCCAGCAAGGTACAGGCGGCAATCGCCAGCCAGACGGGCCGGGAAAACAGGCCCTCGTTGACACGGAGTGAGGTAATCATTCGACGCTGCGTCCCTTCATGGCAAACAGGCCCTGCGGCCGGCGCTGGATAAAGATGATGATGAACACCAGAATGGCAATCTTCGCCAGCACGGCCCCCGCCACCGGTTCGAGGAATTTATTCACTTCGCCCAGGCCCAGCGCAGCGATCACGGTACCGGCCAACTGGCCCACGCCGCCCAGCACCACCACCATGAAGGAATCGACGATGTAGCTTTGGCCCAGGTCCGGGCCCACATTGCCCAGTTGTGACAGGGCCACGCCGCCCAGCCCCGCGATGCCGGAACCGAGGCCGAAGGTCAGCATGTCAACCTTGCCCGTGGCCACGCCCACGCAATCGGCCATGCGGCGGTTTTGCGTAACGGCCCGCACGAACAGACCCAGGCGCGTCTTGTTCAGGATCAACCACACGGCCACCACCACGACAATGGCAAAGGCGATGATGGCCAGCCGGTTGTACGGCAGCACGAGGCCGCCCAGCACGGTCACGCCACCCGACATCCAGGCCGGATTGGCCACTTCCACGTTTTGCGCGCCAAAGATGGTGCGCACCGTCTGCATGAGGATCAGGCTGATGCCCCAGGTAGCCAGCAGGGTTTCCAGCGGCCGCCCATACAGCCAGCGGATCACCGTGCGTTCGAGCACCACGCCCACCAGGCCGGCAACAAAAAAGGCGGCAGGCAGCGCGGCCAGCAGGTACGCATCCTGCATGCCGGGCAGGTAAGTGCGGAAAAACAGCTGGCACAGGTAGGTCGTGTAAGCGCCTATCATCAGCAGTTCGCCATGCGCCATATTGATGATGCCCATCAAGCCAAACGTGATGGCCAGCCCCAGCGCGGCCAGCAGCAACACGCTGCCCAGCGAAATGCCGTAGAACACATTGCCGGCGAATCCCATGCGCGACACTCTTGCCTTGATCTGGCGCATGGTCTCGATGGCGGCCAGTTGCACGGCTTCATCGGGCTCGCCAGCCATGCCGTCAGACCCCGTTTCCAGCATGGCTTGCAGCACGGGCAGCAAGCGCGCATCGCTGCTGCCGGCCAGCGCTTGCACGGCTTGCTTGCGCGTGGCGGCATCGGGTGCCTGCAGGTTGGCGCTGGCGATCAGCACTTGCAATATCTGTTGAATGTCAGCATCGCTTTCTCGCCCCAGGGCGGTGCGGATCAGGGGGATTTGCGCGGGATCAACAGCCTTTTGCAAGGCTTGCGCGGCGGCCAGCCGGGCGCTGCGCTCCGGCGCCAGCAGCTGCAAGCCCGAC
This sequence comes from Janthinobacterium algoris, assembly GCF_051380935.1. Classification (NCBI taxonomy): domain Bacteria; kingdom Pseudomonadati; phylum Pseudomonadota; class Betaproteobacteria; order Burkholderiales; family Oxalobacteraceae; genus Janthinobacterium; species Janthinobacterium algoris. Next base: position 91,542 of record NZ_JBNYXZ010000005.1, read on the forward strand.
AAGGCGCCCGCCACGGCGGCGCGCAAGCGGTTGTTGACCATCACGCCATCGATGCCGTCCGGCACCGGACCAGTCTTGCCGCTTGCCGGATCGTAGGCTTGCTCGCCGTCGACGATATACACCTTGCCATCGGGCGTGGCATACAGGCTGTCATCCTGCAAGGCTTGCAGCACGCGGGCGGCCTCGGGTGTGGCCAGCGCGGCGATCTGGGCGACGGCAGCGACCCTGGTGTCGGGGTCGTCGCCGGACAGCGGTTTCAGCAGGTCAGGAGGGATGGCGGCCTGCGCCACGGATGACAGGCACAGGCAGGCGTAGACCAGCAGCGATGTGAATAGCCTCATTGATACCCCGGGAAAGCGTTGATGGTCAGCACCACCGGACGCATGCCCGATGGCGCAGGCGTTGCTTTTACAGCTTTTGCTTACCCTCATTGCCCTTGATATACGGGCTCCACGGCTGTGCGCGTATTGCTTCCTTGGTTTTCCACACGACATTGAATTGCCCATCGGCCTTGATCTCGCCGATCATCACGGGCTTGTGCAAATGGTGATTCGTCGCGTCCATGGTCAAGGTGAAGCCCGATGGAGCTTTCATGCTCTGGCCGGCCATGGCGGCGATCACCTTGTCTGTCTCCGTCGACTTGGCTTTTTCCACCGCTTGCGCCCACATGTGGATGCCGACATAGGTCGCTTCCATGGGGTCGTTCGTCACCACGGAACCCGCGTTCGGCAACTTTTTTGCCACCGCATACGCCTTCCACTGCTTGATGAAGGCCATATTCGCAGGATTCTTGACGGATTCGAAATAATTCCAGGCCGCCAGATGACCGAGCAAGGGCTTGGTATCGATGCCGCGCAACTCTTCCTCGCCGACGGAAAACGCGACGACGGGCACGTCCGTGGCTTTCAAGCCCGCATTACCCAGCTCCTTGTAGAACGGCACGTTCGAATCGCCATTGATGGTGGAAATGACGGCCGTCTTGCCGCCCGTGGAAAACTTCTTGATGTTGGCGACGATGGTTTGATAGTCGGCGTGGCCGAACGGCGTGTAGACCTCGCTGATATCGTTATCCTTGACGCCTTTGCTTTTCAGGAAGGCGCGCAGGATCTTGTTGGTGGTGCGCGGATACACATAATCCGTGCCCAGCAACACGAAGCGCTTGGCGCCGCCGCCATCCTTGCTCATCAGGTATTCGACGGCAGGTATCGCCTGCTGGTTCGGCGCGGCGCCCGTATAAAACACATTCTTTTCCAGCTCCTCGCCCTCGTATTGCACCGGATAAAACAGCAGGCTGTTGAGTTCCTTGAACACCGGCAAAACCGACTTGCGCGACACGGATGTCCAGCAGCCGAACACGACGGACACTTTATCTTGCGCCACCAGCTGGCGCGCTTTTTCCGCAAACAAGGGCCAGTTCGACGCGGGATCGACGACGACGGCTTCCAGCTTCTTGCCCAGCACGCCGCCCTTGGCATTGATCTCGGCGATCGTCATCAGGGCCACGTCTTTCAGCGACGTTTCGGAAATGGCCATGGTGCCCGACAGGGAGTGCAAGATGCCCACCTTGATGGTATCGGCGGCCAGGGCTGCCTGCAGGTAAGTGGACGTGGCCAGGGCCAGTGCGCCGGCGGCGGCCGCTTTCAGGATGATACGTCGTGACATGGGGACTCCTGTGATGGGTTCGTGGGGGTCGAGCTGGGCATACGATGTTGTTAAAGCAGAATGCATGCCAGCACCAGCAGACGTCCGCCATGGTGCACGCTGCCAACGCCGCACGAAAAAAAACCTGGCTGCACAAGGACTGTGCAGCCAGGTTTCAAATTGCCGTAAAACGGTGCGCCGGGCGCATCAAGCGTTGTGTATCAATCCTTGTGTATCAAGCGTTGTGTATCAATCCTTGTGCATCAAGCGTTGTGCATCAAGCGTTGTGCATCAATCCTTGCGCGGCACTCCGCGCAGGCGACGCCAGCCCTTGCGGCCCAGCGGGAACAGCAGCACGAAAGCGATCAGCCACGGCAGGATGTAGGCCATGGCCGTGATGGCGTTGGCCACGCCTTGCGACAGGTTTTCCGTGAAATTGCCCAGCGCGCGCTTGACGGGCCGCCAGAACGATTGCTTGCCTTCGGCGCTGATGGCCACGTTCAGCAAGTCCGTATCGATGCGCTGCATCAACAGCGCATTGGCCGCTGTCGCTTGCTCCAGTTCCACTTGCACGGTGGCCAGTTCCTTGGTCACCTTGATCAAGGCATCGACGTTCGCGCCTGAGCGTTTTTCCAGGTCTTGCAGCTGCGCCTGGTACTGCTTGAGCATTTCCAGGCGTTTCTTGCTGTCGAGCACAGGACGACCGAGGTCTTCCACCTTGGTACCCTGGCTGGTGACGTCGCCTTCGGCCGCGACCAGCGCGACGAGCTTCTTGATGCCGGCCGGTTTGGCGCGCATGCTGATGCGTGCGTGCACGTAACGGCCGCCGTCGACGCTGGAATCGAGCAGCAAACAGCCATTTTCCGTATCGGCCTTGCAGGCGGCGACCACTTTTTCATACAGGGGCCGCACTTGCGCCTCGTGCGTATCGACGCTGACATTGTGTTCGTAGGCAAGAAACTCGCTGCCCTTTTCCTTGCCATCGAGGCGCGCGGCGCTCGATTGCCCGCCGCTCTCGCCCTTGCTGCCGCAACCGGCCAGCAGCAACAGGCCAATCAGACTAATAGAGATTTTTTTCATGATTTCTTTCTTTGGATTATTTGCTAAGCGGAAGCATCTCGACATCGGGCAAATGCGCCGCCACGTCCTGCACGGTCGCATAGCCGGTCAGCGCAGCCACCACCTGCGGTAACGGTGCCGGCCAGATTTCCGGCAAATCGCGCTCTTCGGGCGCCAGCACGGGAAAGGCCAGCTGTTCCTGCGGTGGCGTGAAGGCGGCCGCGACGCCCGGCTTGTTGCCGCGCGCATCGATGCGGTACCAGCCAAACTCTTGCAAGTACACGGCATTCAAGCCATGCAGGCAAAACGGCGGCCCCGCTTCACCGACGGCCAGGCGCTGGTAGCACAGGCCGGCAGGAATGCCGTTGGCGCGCAGCAGCGCGGCCAGCAGATGGCTCTTCGCATAACAATAGCCCGTGCCATGCTGCAACACGTCGGACGCGCGGCAGGTGACAGGATTGCGCTGGTAGTCCCAGCTGTGGGCGATCTCGTCGCGCACGAAGGCAAAGCAGCGGGCCGCGATAGCGGCATCGCCCGACATATCGCCCGCTACCCCAGCCGCCAGCTCGGCCGCCCTGGCGTGCACGGCCGGATGGTCGCTGTCTATGTAGGTGCTGCTGGCTAGATATTTGGAAAAGTCGGGAGAAAAGTCGGTAGACATGGCATCAAGGTCATGCAAAAAGATAATGCGCGATTCTAGTCGAAGCAGGCCGAAATCGAACGTTTCCTTGCGCAGGAACAAAGAAAATCCACGCCGCAGGCAAGCTGAAACAGGGGCGGCGACTTTGGCGCCGACGCCGTAGCTGGTATCATGCGGGCAAACGCAGCCGGCCATATTGGCGCGGCACTTGCACTACCCTGCGAAGCGGCCTCGCCACCCGGCGCGCCGCCGACGCCACCCTACAGATCAGAGAAACGAGTTCCCATGAGCACACCAACGTCCCACCCATCGTTCTGGCGCCGCGTCCCGCTGGCTTTCGGCGCCTTCTTCAGCACCCTGTCGGACGCCGCCTATGCGGCCCGCGTGGAAAAACTGTCCTTGCCCGAGGCCGCCCCCGTGGCGCCAGTGGCTCCGGCCCCAGCGCCAGCCCCCGTGCCGACGTCGTTCGCCGCGCCCGTCATTTTGAAAGAGGCCACGCCGGACGCGGCGCTGCAATTGCTGGCCCTGCTGCAACGCGAGGCGCGATTGATCGACTTCACCCAGGAAAACCTGGGCAGCCATGCCGATGCCGACATCGGCGCGGCCGCCCGCGTGGTGCACGAAGGCTGCGCCAAGGTCATGCGCGAGTATTTCACCATCGAGGCCGTGCGCCAGGAAGCCGAGGGCAGCCGCATCGTCCTGCAAGAAGGCTTTGACTCGGCCAGCGTGCACCTGACGGGCAACGTCGTCGGCTCGGCCCCATTCACAGGCACCCTGAGCCACCGCGGCTGGCGCGCGGCCAGCGTGCGTCTGCCGAAACTGAGCGAGCAGCACGACGCCGCCATCCTGGCCCCGGCCGAGGTGGAACTGTGAGCGATACCGTCAACCCTACCTCGCGCTACGCCATCGGCATCGACCTGGGCACCACCCACAGCGCCCTGTCATATGTGAACCTGGTCGAGAGCGACGGCGAAAAGTCCAGCCACGGCGTGCTGAAAGTGCCACAATTGTCGGCGCCGGGCACGGTAGAGGAATTGTCGCTGCTGCCATCGTTCGTGTATCTGCCGCACGCCGATGAAGTGGCGGCGGGCGACCTCGCTCTGCCCTGGGTCACCGAGGAAGCGGAAGCACCGTTCGTCGTCGGCGAAATGGCCCGCAGCCGCGGCGCCACTACGCCGATTCGTTTGGTCTCCAGCGCGAAAAGCTGGCTGTGCCACCCGGGCGTGGACCGCCGCGGGGCGATTTTGCCGAACGACGCGCCGGCCGAAGTCGCGCGCATTTCGCCGATCACGGCCGCCACGCGCTACCTGACACACTTGCGCCAGGCCTGGGACAACGCCCACCCGCAAGCGCCGTTCGCGCAGCAGGAAATCACCGTGACCATCCCTGCGTCCTTCGATCCGGCCGCGCGCGAGCTGACGATGGAAGCGGCGCAGGCGGCCGGTTACACTTCGCTCACCCTGCTGGAAGAGCCGCAAGCGGCCCTGTACAGCTGGATACAGACCAGCGAAGGGCGCTGGCGCAAGGAAGTCAAGCCGGGCGACATCATTCTGGTCGTCGACGTGGGCGGCGGCACCAGCGACTTTTCGCTGATCGCCGTGCTCGAACGCGACGGCGTGCTGGAACCGCACCGCGTGGCCGTGGGCGAACACATCCTGCTGGGCGGCGACAATATGGACCTGGCCCTGGCCCACCTGGTGGCGCGCAAGCTGGCCGCCAACGGCACCCAGCTCGATGCCTGGCAAATGCGCGCACTCACTTACGGCTGCCGCAGCGCCAAGGAAAGCCTGCTGGCCGACAGCGGCATGGATGTGGCACCGATCGTCGTGCCGAGCCGTGGCTCGAAACTGATCGGCGGCTCCATCCGCACGGAACTGACGCGCGCGGAAGTGTCCACCTTCATCCTCGACGGCTTCTTCCCGCAAGTGGAAGCATCGAGCCGCCCTGCCGTGCGCACGCGCGCCGGCTTGACGCAATTGGGCTTGCCATATGCGCAGGACGCGGCCATCACGCGCCACCTGGCGGCGTTCTTGGGCCGGCAAGTGGCGGCGACGGCCGAACTGGAAGGCTTTGCGGGCCGCCAGGCGGCTAGCGCCAGCTTTTTGCACCCGACGGCCGTGCTGTTCAACGGCGGCGTCTTCAAGTCGGACTTGCTGGTACAGCGCATCATGTCCACCGTCAACGACTGGCTGTACCTGGAAGGCGCGGAACCGGCGCGCATGCTGGCCGGGGCCGACCTGGACCTGGCCGTGGCGCGCGGCGCAGCCTATTACAGCTACGTGCGGCGTGGCCATGGCGTGCGCATACGCGGCGGCACGGCCAGTGCCTTCTACGTGGCCATCGAGTCGGCCATGCCGGCCATCCCCGGCATGGAACCGCCGATCCAGGCACTGTGCGTGGCGCCGTTCGGCATGGAAGAAGGCAGCGAACTGGAACTGCCTGGCCAGCAATTCGGCCTGGTGGTGGGCGAGCCCGTGCACTTCCGCTTCTTCGCCTCGTCCACGCGGCGCAACGACCAGATTGGCGACTTGCTCGATTTCTGGGGTCCCGATGAATTGCAGGAGCTGAGCGAAATCCAGGCGACGCTGTCCGCCGAAGGCCGTCAGGCCGGCGACGTGGTGCAAGTCAAGCTGCATGCGCGCGTCACGGAAGCAGGCACGCTGGAGCTCCTGGCCGTTTCCCCTGACGGCGCCGAGCGCTGGAAAGTGGAATTCGACGTGCGCGGCACGCCGCAGCAATAAGCATGCGCAGCGCGAAGGTGCAGCCGGCCTGGCTGGTCGGCATCGACCTGGGCACCACCAACACGGTGGTGGCATATGCAAATGCGGCCGATGCGCAGGCGGGCATACAGCTGCTCCCCATCGAGCAGCTGCTCGCCCCCGGCGAAGTGGGCGCACGCCCCCTGCTACCCTCCTTGCGCTACCACCCCGCTGCCGGCGAACTGGCGGCGGGCGATCTGCAACTGCCGTGGCCGCAGGGCGATGTCACCAGCACCGAGCACCCCGTGCTGGGCGCCATGGCGCGCCAGCTCGGTGCGCAAGTGCCGGGCCGGCTGGTCACCAGCGCGAAGAGCTGGCTGTCGCATGCGAACGTGGACCGCCAGGCGCCCATCCTGCCGTGGGGCGCAGACGCCGACGTGGCCAAGGTGTCGCCCGTGGCGGCCAGCGCCAGCTACCTCGCCTATGTGCGCGCCGCGTGGAATCACCGCTTCCCGCATGCTCCCCTCGAAAACCAGGAACTGGTACTGACCATCCCCGCCTCGTTCGACGAGGGTGCACGCGCACTCACCCTGGAAGCGGCCCGCTTGGCGGGGCTGCCCACCTTGCGTCTGGTGGAAGAGCCGCAGGCGGCGTTCTACGATTTCTTGCAGCGCCGGCGCGCCACCCTGCGCGCAGACCTGGCCAATACGCGCCGCATTTTAGTCTGCGACGTGGGCGGCGGCACCACCGATTTCAGCCTGATCGATGTGGCCTTCGATATCGATGGCGAACCCCAGCTCACGCGCAGCAGCGTGGGCAACCATTTGATACTCGGCGGCGACAATATGGACCTGGCGCTGGCCCACCTGGTGGAAACGCGCATGGCCGCCGGCGTCGAAGGTGGCATGAAGCTATCCGCCGCACGGCTGTCGCAACTGATGGAACGCTGCCGCGCCGCCAAAGAACTGCTGCTGTCGCACGATGCGCCGGAGAGCGCCACCGTCACCCTGCTGGGCGCGGGATCTCGCCTGATTGGTGGCAGCCGTTCCGTCGACATCACGCGCGAGGAAGTGGCGGCCATGGTGGTCGACGGCTTTTTCCCGATGGTGGAATTCAACGAAATAGCGAAAAAGGGCCGCGCCGGCATCGTCGAATTCGGCCTGCCATATGCGCAGGACGCGGCCATCACGCGCCACCTGGCCAGCTTTTTGCAGCAGCATCAAGGGGCACTGCGGGGTGCGCTGCCCGACACCTTGCTGCTGAATGGCGGCGTGTTCCGCGCCGACGCGCTGGCGCGCCGCCTGGCAGAAACCCTGGCGCACTGGCGGGGTCAGCCCCTGACCATCCTGCACAACGATAATCCCGACGTGGCCGTGGCGCGTGGCGCCGTCGCCTACGCGCTGGCGCGACGTGGCCAGGCGCCGCGCATAGCCGGCGGCTCGCCGCGCAGCTACTTCCTCGTGCTGGGAGAAGCGGGCAAGGACAAGCGCGCCGTCTGCATCCTGCCCCGTGGCAGCGCCTCCGGCGAAGAAATCCGCCTCACGGAACGGCTGTTCGCGCTGCGCCTGGGCCGGCCCGTGCGCTTCCACCTGGCCACTTCCCTCTTTGAGGCGGGCACGCCGCCGCAACTGGGCGAGATCGTCGATTTGAGCGCCGGCGAGTATCTGCGCCTGCCGCCACTGGCCAGTGTGCTGCACGATAAACACGATGCCAGCGACAAGCGTGACATCACCGTGCAGCTGGCTACCGTCATGACGGAAGTGGGCACCCTGGAAGTGCATTGCGTGGCCGAAGCCGATGCCGATGCCGATGCCGGCCAGCGCTGGCTGCTGGAATTCCAGTTGCGCGGTGGCGAGGAAGAGCCAGGCGATGGCGAGGCTCAAGCCGTTTCGCCACGCATCAAGGAAGCGGTCGAGAAGATCGAGCGCATCTTCGGCGGCAAGGCGCAAAAGGTCGACACCAAGGAAGTGCGCCAGCTGCGCCAGCACCTGGAACGGGGGCTGGGTGGGCGCGAGAGCTGGGATACGCCATTGCTGCGTCAGCTGTTCGATGCCCTCATGCTGCGCGCCCGTGGCCGACGCCGCTCCGCCGAGCATGAACGTGTCTGGCTGAACCTGGCCGGCTACTGTTTGCGGCCAGGCTACGGCGATGCGCTCGACCCATGGCGCATCGAACAGCTGTGGGCCCTGTTCGACACGGGCGTCCAGCATCACAAGGATAACCAGGTGTGCGCCGAATGGTGGACGCTGTGGCGCAGAGTGGCTGGCGGCTTGAGCACGCAGCAGCAGTTGCGCCTGCTCGACGACTTCGCCTTCAACCTGCAAGCCGATGCGGCGCAGCGCGGCAGCCGCCCCGTCACCTTGGTCGACGGCAGCGACGACGACATGCTGCGCCTGGGCGCCTCGCTGGAGCGCATCCCCGGCGCCTACAAGGCCGAAGTGGGCGCCTGGCTGATCAAGCGGCTGGAAAAGGCCGACAAGAAAGGCGAAGCGGCGGATACGAATACCCTGTGGGCGCTGGCCAGAGTCGGCGCGCGCCAGCCCTTCCACGGCAGCGCGCATGAAGTGGTCGACAGCGCCACCGTGGCCGGGTGGCTGCACGTGCTGCTGGCGCTGGACTGGAAAAAAATTGAACCGGCCGCCTTCGCCGCCACCCACCTGGCACGCATGACGGGCGACCGCTCGCGCGACATTGCAGACGAGCTACGGGCCACCATCCTCGCCCGCCTGAAAGCTGTAGGCGCCCCGCCCCTGTGGCAGGCGATGGTCGGTGAAGTGACGCAGCTGGACGAAGCGGCTACCAAACGCATGCTGGGCGAGGCGCTGCCGCCGGGGTTGAAACTGATCGGGTGATTGGCTTCCAGCCCTACACCAGCGCCACCACCAACAGCAGCACCGCCAGTGGCGCCTGCACCAGCACGATGCCCGGATGCGTGCGGCGCAATTGGGCCAAGACGGAGAGGCCCGGCACTTCTTCGTGCGGGTGGTGCGCCTCGTCGCGCAGCGACATCGCGTGCAGGAACATGCCGGCGATCAGGGGGCCGGGGTTGACCCACCAGCCCTGCTCGAGCAAGCCGCGCGACAGGTAAATGGCCAGGGCGCCGATGGCAAACGGCGAGGCCCACACCAGCACCAGCATCAGGCGAATGCCATAGAATTCCGCCAGGGTGCCCAGGCGGTGCAGGCGGCTGAAATCGTGATCGGCCATGCGCTGGTCGATGGCCAGCTCGGCCCGCCCGTACAAGGTCCACATGCCGCCGAACAGGCAGCCCAGCAGCACGCCGATGACGATATCGGCCACGAACACCGCATATTTGTTGACGTCGGCCGTGCCGATGCCCAGCGAGGTGTGGGCGGCCGCGTGCAGGTGCAAGCTGGCCTGCTCGCCTTCGGCCGTCGTATAGCGGTCGCGCACGTCATAGGTGCTGCCGATATACACGACGTTCTTGCGCAGTGCGCCGGCATCCACGCCAGCCTGGCCATCGATCAGTTTGACGCGCGTGCGCGTGGGGTTCAGGAATTGCGGCGCCACGGCGGCCGGGTGAAACGGCGCGGTGACGGCGTTCTGTTCGGCCGCCGCCGTGGCGTCGCCGCGGATGACGGGTTCGAACGCCCAGCGCGCCAATTCCTTTTCGCTGCCCGTGCGCTGCGCCAGCTGGCACACGCGACCGGCCAGCGCCAGCACTTCCTTTTGCTCCGACAAGACGGCCGGCATGGGCTGCTTCTGCTCCTGCTCGTCGGCGCCATGCGCCAGCTCGAAAGCCACGGCCGCCAGCACGGGGCTTTTCAGTTCGATGCGCGTGACGGCGCCCATGCGTTCGCGGATCCGCGGGCTGGCAAAATGGATGCCGGCGGCGCAGCGCGCGCGTATCCACGGCAGGTTCGCGTTCCGGTCCGATTGTTCGGGCAGGATCAGCACCAGTTGCCGGCCATCGGCGGCCAGCCGGTCGAGCAGGCGGTCCAACGGCCGCTCACCCGCTTTGTGCTGTTCATACACGGCCGGAGCCAAGTTCAGGTTGATGGCCAGCACCTTGCTGCCGCGCGCGGCGGCGCTGGCGATCAATTGCTCCAGACGCGTGCGTTCCAGCGGTTCGCGCTCGTCGAAGACCTGTTCGAACGCGGGCTGATCGATTTCAATGATGCCGGGCCGGTAGGCGGCGCCCGGATCCTTGCCCCGGTTCAGCAGCTGCCCCTGTTCCGCACTGGCGCGCAGCATGGCCGCATCGAGCCATTCGAGCACATGAAAACCTTCCAGCACCAGCATCAGCGCGGCGATCAGGCTGGCGCCGATCACGTGGTGCAGCAGATGCGTGCCCGTCAGTTTGAAGGCCGAGCCTAGCTGGGCGAGCGGCCACAGCAGGCGCCGCCAGAGCGGCGGGCGCGGTTGGTCCGGCTGGCTAGTTTCCACGGTGCATTCCCCTTGCGTACCTTGCTTGAATGATCATTCAAGCAACGGTGATAACAAAAGGACAGTGTATTGCAGTTGTGCCCGTTCCGCCGCACGGCTGGCACGGGCCCGCCCGGCAGCTTACTTCGGCTTGGCCAGCAGCAGCTTGCCCAGCGCTTCGAAAGCCGGCGTGGTGGTCGGGTCGTTGGCCGCATTGGCCGCTGTCGGCGTTGAGGCGAAACGCACGATCACCATTTCCGCCTTCGGGTCGATGTAGATGCGCTGGCCGTACACGCCGCGCGCCATGTAGGCGCCATGGTCGTTATGCGTGACCCACCACATGTCGCGGTAGCTCCAGCCCTTGAGCAAATCATACCCCCCCTTGGCGAACAGCTGCTTGTCGCCGCCGCGGCGGATATCGTCGACAGCCGCCTTGGGCAAAATCTGCTGACCGTTGTAGCGACCATCGTTGCGCAGCATCTCGCCGAAGCGGGCCAGGTCGCGCAAGCCCGCATTCAAGCCGCCGCCGGCAAACGGCGTGCCGGTCGAATCGACCGTCATGTAGGCATCCTGTTCGGCGCCCAGCTTTTGCCAGATATGCTCGGACAAATACGCGTTGACGTTCTGCCCCGTGACCCGGGCGATGATCCAGCCCAGCACGTCGGAGTTGACCGTGCGGTAGCCGAACGCCTCGCCATGCCTGCCCTCGTGCTGCACCGTTTGCAGATACTCGAAATAGCTGCGCGGCCCGGTGTAATCCTTGGGCTTGGGCAGCGGGCTGCCGGCCGCCGCGTGCTGCCACACTTCCGCTTTCGGGTCGGCGTAATCTTCGCTGAATTTCAGGCCCGTGGTCATGTCCAGCACCTGGCGCACGGTGGCGTCGCCAAACGCTGACGCGGCCAGTTCCGGCACATACTCGGCCACTTTTTTGCCTGGATCGAGCTTGCCTTGGGCCACCAGGGCCGCGCCGATGGTCCCCATCAAGGATTTGGTCACCGACATGGCGCCATGCTGGCCGCTTTCCTTCAGCACACCGAAATAGCGTTCATACACGATGCGGCCCCGGTGCAGCACGACGATGCCATCCGTGTAGTTGGCGCCCAGCGACTGCTCCCAGGTCATGGTTTCGTTCGCACCCAGAGGCGTGAAGCGCAGGCTGTCGATATCCTTGCGCAGCGCGCGCGGCAAAGGCACAGGCGCGCTCAAGCCGCGCGACACCTCCACCGTCGGCATCAACTGGCGGAAGTGCGACACGCTCCAGCGCAGCTGGGGGAAATTGAAATAGCTGCCATCGTCGAAGCGAATGATTTTATCGGCTGGCGGCGGCGCGCCCAGCATCCATTTCAATGCAGCCGGATCGCTGGCGGTCGCTGACAGCGGCGCTGCCGCATGAGCGCCGGCGGCCAGTGCCATGCAGGCTGCGACCAGGGCCAGGCAGCGGGTTTGGGGCGATGTCTTCATACATGTTCTCCTGTCGTGGCTGGCACCGGCAACGGCGCTCGCTTCATGCGATGGATGCTACCAGAGAAACTTTTTATCTTGTTCTGCAGCATCCTATTGTGCGCACCCAGCACTGAGACAAAAGTCTCACGCGCGCCCATGCTGCAGCGCAGGATGCGCTGCCCCGCGCTTCGTGCTACAAACGAAAACACCATAAAAACCAGACACGAGACACTGGAGAGCGCCATGCCCTACGTCCGCCAGACCAGCCATATCGACCGCGTGCGCGACCTGATCGCCGGCCGTATCGTCAATCCAGGAGCCGACACGGCCAGGCTGGCCTCGTCCTACCGGCGCTCGCTGGACGACTACCGGCTCGACCCCGCCTCCACCACAGGGCCGCGCATCCTGACGGGCGCCGAACTGCGCGCCATCCAGCAATCCGAGGAAGGCTTCCTGCGCTCCACGGGCCAGTGCCTGCCGCGCCTGCACGCCATGGTGCGCGAAGCAGGCTACTGCGTCATCCTCGCCAATGCGCGCGGCGTAACCATCGACTACGTGGTCGACACGGACCAGCGCAAGGATTTCAAGAAGGCGGGCCTGTATCCGGGTTCATGCTGGTCGGAAGAAGAGGAAGGCACCTGTGGCATCGCCTCCGTACTGCTGGACCACGAAGCCATCACCGTGCACAAGACCGACCATTTTCGCGCCGCGTTCACGGGCCTGACCTGCAGCGCCGCGCCGATTTTTTCGCCGCACGGCGATTTGATCGGCGTGCTCGATGCGTCTGCACTGAGCTCGCCCGACGCACGCGACAGCCAGCGCCTGGTCAAGCAGTTGGTGCGACAGGGCGCGACCCTGATCGAGGACGGTTTTTTTCTCAAGTCCTACAGCCATTGCTGCATCCTGCTGGCGCACCGCAACCGCCATTTCGTGGAAGTGCAGCCGGAGATGCTGCTGGCCATCGACGAACATGGCAATATCGTCGCTGCCAACCGCTGCGCGCGCGACGTCATCGGGGGTCTTGCTGGCCTACCCCGCCCCGTCGCCGAGGTGCTGGAAGTGCGCGCTGAACGGCTGTTCGATGCGCGCGCGGGGCACAATCTGCTATCCCTGCGCCTGGCGGGCGGCAGCACCTGGCTGCACGCCCGCGTGCGCGCGCCGCTGCGCCAGGCCAGCACGCGCCTGCGCGCCACACGCGAGGCGCCCGTCGCACAAAATGCGGTGACCTACACGCCGCCGGAGCTGGCCGAGCGCACGCGCATCGTCAACGCCATGCATGCCGCCAAATGGCGCCCGCTGCAAGCAGCTGCCATGCTGGGCATCTCGCGCGCCACCCTGTACCGGCGCCTCAAGCAGCTGCACATTGTGGCGCCGCACCGGCAATGAAGCGTAATGAAGCGATAAGCACACTGAGACTTCCGTCTCAAGCGCCGCCATGCTGCGCTGCAGGATGCGGCGCCAAAACGCCAGTGTTACAACATCGTCAGCGGCAACACAGCCGCATCCCATCATAAAGTCAGCAGACTTGGAGGAGACACGATGCAAACCGAAATCAACCCGCACGACCAGGCCGTGGCCGGTATCCTGGAGCAGCTCGAAGGCGCGCTGCGCGCCAGCGACAGCACGGGCGCCGCGCAACTGTTCGAACAGGACGGCTACTGGCGCGACCTGGTGCTGTTTACCTGGAACCTGAAAACCCTGGAAGGCCGCGAACAGATCGCCGCCATGCTGGCCGCCCAACTGGGCGCTGTGCAACCGGTCTCCATCCGCATCGCCGACGGCGAACATGCAGTGGAAGCCGGCGGCGTGCTGCAAAGCTGGATCACGGTGCAAACGAACGTGGCGCGCGGCGTGGGCTTCCTCCGCATCCGCGACGGCAAGATCTGGACCCTGCTCACCACCATGAGCGAATTGAAAGGCTTTGAAGAAGCCAAGGGCGGCCGGCGGCCCATGGGCGCCGAACATGGCGCGCGCACGGACCGCAGCAGCTGGCTGGAAAACCGCGAGCAGGAAGCAAAGGAACTGGGCTACGCGCGCCAGCCCTATTGCCTCATTATCGGCGGCGGCCAGGGCGGCATCGCGCTCGGTGCGCGCTTGCGCCAGCTCAATGTCCCCACCATCATCATCGAGAAAAACGCGCGTCCCGGTGACAGCTGGCGCAAGCGCTATAAATCGCTGTGCCTGCACGACCCCGTCTGGTACGACCACATGCCCTACATCCCCTTCCCGGACAACTGGCCCGTCTTCACCCCCAAGGACAAGGTCGGCGACTGGCTGGAAATGTACACCAAGGTGATGGAACTCAATTACTGGGGTTCGACCAGCTGCGAATCGGCCAGCTTTGATGACGCCACCGGTGAGTGGACGGTGCAGGTGCTGCGCGACGGCCAGCCCATCACCCTGAAACCGAAGCAGCTGGTGCTGGCGACCGGCATGTCGGGCAAAGCGAACATGCCGAAGTTCAAGGGCATGGACATATTCTTGGGCGAGCAGCAGCACTCGTCGCAGCATCCGGGGCCGGACGCCTACGTGGGCAAGAAAGTGGTGGTGGTCGGCGCGAACAACTCCGCGCACGATATCTGCGCCGCCCTGTGGGAAGCTGGCGTGGACGTGACCATGGTGCAGCGCTCGTCGACGCACATCGTCAAGTCCGACTCGCTGATGGACCTGGCGCTGGGCGACCTGTACTCGGAACGGGCGCTGGCGGCCGGCATGACGACGGCCAAGGCCGACCTGACGTTTGCCTCGATTCCGTACAAGATATTGGCCGACTTCCAGAAGCCCATCTTCAAGGCCATCCGCGAGCGCGATGCGAACTTTTATGCACGGCTGGAAGAACGGGGCTTCATGCTCGACTTTGGCGATGACGATTCCGGCCTGTTCATGAAATACCTGCGCCGCGGCTCCGGCTACTATATCGACGTGGGCGCCTCCGAGCTGGTCGCCGAGGGCAAGATCAAGCTGAAAAGCGGCGTCGGCGTGCAAGAGTTGAAAGCCCATTCCATCGTACTGTCCGACGGCACGGAATTGCCGGCCGACCTGGTGGTGTATGCCACCGGCTACGGCTCCATGAATGGCTGGGCGGCCGACCTGATCTCGCCCGAGGTGGCCAACAAGGTGGGCAAGGTATGGGGGCTGGGCTCCGCCACCACCAAGGACCCCGGTCCGTGGGAGGGCGAACAGCGCAATATGTGGAAGCCCACGCAGCAGCAAGCCCTGTGGTTCCACGGCGGTAATCTGCACCAGTCGCGCCACTACTCGCAATACTTGTCGCTGCAACTGAAGGCGCGCATGGAGGGCTTGACTACCCCAGTGTATGGGCAGCAGCAGGTGCATCACTTGTCGTGATGGCAGGGGCAAGCAGATAAAAAAATGGCGGCGGACCGAAGTCCGCCGCCATTTTTATCATGCAGCCAACAAAGTTATTGTTTAATGGCTTCGATGGCAAACGTCAAGGTCACGTCATCGCTGACAGCTGGCGCATATTTGCCGGCGTTGAATTCCGAGCGCTTGATCTTGGCCGTGGCGTTGGCGCCGCAAGCGTCTTTCTTCAGCATCGGGTGCGGTGCGCAGGCAAACGAGGTGACGGTCAGGGTGACTGGCTTGGTCACGCCTTTCAGGGTCAGGTTGCCATCCACGGACGCCAGCTTGTCGCCGTCAAAATTGAACTTGGTCGATTTGTAAGTGGCGACCGGGAACTTGTCCGTTTCAAGGAAACCATCGCCCTGGATGTGCGAGTTGAACAGGGTCGAACCCGTATCGACGGACTTGGTGTCGATCAGCACTTCGACGGCGCCCGTCTTGGCGGCGCGGTCCAGCGTGACCTTGCCGGTGGTGTTATTGAAACGGCTTTGCTGCGTCGAGAAACCCATGTGGGTGTACTCGAAACGGGGGAAAGTGTGGCTGCCATCGATGACGTAGACTTCAGGAGCGGCAACGGCGGACAGCGAGAAGCCGGCGGCGGCGATAAAAGCGAGCAGTTTTTTCATGATGGATTCCTGATAGGGAGTGGAGGATGTCAAAACCGCAAGCAGCTGCAAGCGAACGGCGCATGCGGCTGATTGTCCGGCTTCAGTTGCAATGGATTATGCATGGCATGAAGATCGATGTAAAACGCAAAATATGCCTAGTTAGCATCGATAAAATCGATAATAAGCGCGATACTGAACGTGACAGCGCCTTCTACTGCCGATTATTGTCTGCATTGTCAAAAATATCCAGCGTTATCCAAGTGCTCAGATATTACATCAAATGAGAATGATTCTTGTTATTATTCTTTTGGATTGTTATCATCACGGCCCTGGCACGCATGCAGCGTCGCCTTGATTCATCCATAATAGAGCCGAAAACAGAGCAGAAAACAGAGCAGAAAAACCATGACGGCCACCCGCCACAATACGAGCACAGTGAACGCGTACAGCACCACCGCCCCGTCCCGCAGCCTGGACCTGACAGCCGGCGCCTTCGCCTGATGCAGGAGCCGCACGCCCAGGCCTCCCTGCGCGAAGCGCACGGCGTGCGTCTGCGCCGCTGGGCCTGGACCGCCGCCGGCGCCCTGATGGTGCTGCTGGGTATCATCGGCGCCATGCTGCCCGTCATGCCGACGACGATTTTCCTGATCCTCGCCCTGGCCTGCTTCAGCCGCGCGTCGCCGCGCCTCGAGCACTGGCTGCTGCAGCATCCCCGCTTCGGTCCGCCGCTGCGCCAGTGGCGCGAACACCGCGCCGTCTCGCGGCGCGGCAAGGCCATGGCTTGCCTGGGCATGGCCATCGGCTTTGTCGCCATGTGCCTGGGCCATCCGCCGTGGTGGGTCATCGCCATGGTGGGCACCATGGAAATCGCCGTCCTCACCTACCTGTTGCGGCGTCCCGAAGGCCCAGCCGCCTGCGGAGCAGAATCTGCCCGCGAAGAGGGCAATGGCAGGCAGTAAACGGCCCTGCCCACGTCAAAAAAACGGCACGCCAGCCAAACCTCACATAAAAATACCGTGACGCCTGCACCGGGCGCGTCGAACTTTTCACCAGGATGCGGCTCCGCCACGCCCATCCACGCGATTAAATTTGGCAAGAACGCGACTTTCCCGCTTTTTCAACTTGAAAACAGACGCATAGACATTATTTGCATATTCAAAGCAAGATTCTGTCGTAGGAGTAATAACACGATCGGAGGTATACTACGCAACCGACGTAACAGGCTGGGCGATTTGGCTCCTGCAAGCAAGCCTGTCACGGTCCAATGAAAAAGGAAACACTGCATGACCACACCACACCGTACGCCGGTGATTCGCATCGATGGCGCGAACAAGACCTTCGCGCTGCCCAAGGGCGAACAATTCCACGCGGTCAAATCGGTCACGCTGGAAGTCTATCCCGGTGATATTTTCGGCCTGATCGGCAAGAGCGGGGCCGGCAAATCCACCTTGCTGCGCCTGATTAACCTGCTCGAGCGTCCCGACAGCGGCACCATTACTGTGGCCGGGCGCGAATTGACACGCCTTGGCAAGAGCGAATTGCGCGACGCGCGCCAGAACATCGGCATGATTTTCCAGCAATTCAATCTGCTGCAAAACGCCAGCGTCTTCGACAACGTCGCCTTCCCCTTGAAAATCCATGGCACGACCAAGGGCGAGCAAATCACCGCCCGCGTCGAGGAATGCCTGGCGCTCGTGGGTTTGTCCGACAAGTTGCACAGCTATCCGGCGCAATTGTCCGGCGGGCAGAAACAGCGCGTGGCGATTGCGCGCGCCCTGGCCAGCCATCCCGACGTGCTGCTGTGCGACGAGCCGACGTCCGCACTGGACGCGGAAACCACGCGCGCCCTGCTCGACACTTTGCGCGACATCAATGCGCGCTTGAAAGTGACCATCGTCATCGTCAGCCATGAGCTGTCGGTGCTGGGCGCCATCTGCAACCGCGTGGCCGTCGTGGAAAACGGCGCCATCGCCGAACAATTCGATTTGAGCGACACGGCCACCCCGCGCAAGACAGCGCTGGGACGCGAGCTGGCTTATTACGGCACCGAGGCGTTTGAAGCCACCGCATGGAAGGATGCAACACATGTTTGAAGAATCGATCAATAACGTCATCAAGCTGCTGCCGGAAATCTGGGTGGCGCTGGGCCAAACCATGACCATGCTGGGCATAGGATTGACCGCCGCCATCTTGATCGGCGGCCCGCTGGGCATTGTGCTATTCCTCGTCTCGGAAGGCCAGTCGCTGGAAAACCGTCCGCTGTCGACGATTTTGGGCTGGCTGGTAAATACCGTGCGCAGCTTCCCGTTCATCATTTTGCTGGTCGCCCTGACGCCGTTTACGCGCATCATCGCGGGCACCTCGATTGGCCCGCTGGCAGCTGCCGTGCCGCTGTCGTTCGCCGCCATTCCCTACCTCGCGCGCCTGGTGGAACAGAACCTGCGCGAAGTGCCGCGCGGCGTGATCGAGGCGGCGCACGCCATGGGCGCGTCGGAAATGCAGATCATTTTCCGCGTGCTGCTGGTCGAAGCGCGCTCCGGCCTGGTGCTGGCGCTGACCGTGCTGTCGATCAGCTTCCTCTCGTATTCGGCCGTGGCCGGCGTGGTGGGCGGCGGCGGCATTGGCGACCTGGCCATCCGCTACGGCTACTACCGCTTCGAGACGGACATCATGGTCGTCACCGTGGCTATCCTGATCGTGCTGGTGCAAACCATCCAGTTCGCCGGCACACGCGTCGCCAAGCGTCTCGACAAACGTTAATTCATATTCAGAAACAAGGACCTACATGAACCACATTCGCCGCACCCTGCTCCTGGCCGCCACCAGCCTGGCCTTCGCCACAGCAGCCCACGCCAAGGACCCGAAAGAACTCGTCATCGGCACCAGCTCCGGCCCGTATTCGGACCAGCTGAAGCTGGGCATCAAGCCTATCCTGGAAAAACAGGGCTACAAGGTCAAGATCGTCGAATTCAACGACTACGTGCAGCCGAACTACGCGCTGGCCGAAGGTTCGCTGGATGCCAACGTGTTCCAGCACATCGTCTACCTGACCAAGTTCGCCACCGATAACAAGCTGCCATTGAGCCCATTGATCACCGTGCCGACCATGCCGATCGGTCTGTACGGCGGCAAGCAAAAATCCCTGGCCGAAGTGAAGAACGGCGCCACCATCACCATGCCGAACGACCCGACCAACCAGGCGCGCGCGCTGGTCATGCTGGCCAAGATGGGCTGGATCAAGCTGAAACCGAACGTCGATCCGCTGCGCGCTTCCGAACGCGATGTGCTGGAAAACCCGAAAAAGCTGAAACTGGTGCCGCTGGAAGCGGCGCAGCTGCCACGCTCGCTGGCGGACGCCGACTACGCTTTCGTGAACGGTAACTTCGCCCTGGCCGCCGGCATGAAGCTGACGTCAGCCCTGAGCGTGGAAAAGATCTCGGACAGCTACATCAACCTGGTGGCCATCCGCACGGCCGACAAGGCCAAGCCATGGGTAAAAGACCTGGAAGCGGCCTACCGCTCGCGCGCCTTCCTCGACGCGACGAACAAATACCTGGCCGGCTACGAAAAGACGGACTACCAGCTGGTGCTGGAAAAGACGCTGAAAAAATAAACCGGCGCAGGCAATGCAAAAAGACGGCCAGGTGCAAACCCGGCCGTCTTTTTTATGCTGCGCGCCACGCGGGCGCTGTCATGCCATGCTTAGAAGCGATAGCCGACGCCTACGCCGATCAGGATAGGGTCAACCTTGACTTCGCTGATCTTGGCGCCACCGGCCAGCACGTCGCTGCGGATCTGCACTTTCTTGATGTCGAAGTTCAAGGACCAGTTTTTATCCAGCTTGTAGTCGACGCCAGCTTGCAGCGAGTAGCCCCAGCTGTCATGTTCCAGGCGGCCAGCGCCGTTCAGCAATTTCACGTCCGAAATATTCGTGTAATTCACGCCTGCACCCACGTATGGGCTGAACTGTTTTTCAGGCATGAAGTGGTATTGCAGCGACAGCGTTGGCGGCAGGTGTTTGAAGGTACCGATATTGTTGCCATCGAGCTTGACGTCATGCTTTTGCGGGTAGGTCAGGATCAGCTCGGCAGCGATATTCGGGGTAAAGAAGTACGAAATATCGATTTCTGGAATCGTCTTGCTGCTCACATGCAAACGGTCGGATGCGCCGACGCCGCCGATCGGAGCAGATTTATCGGCCGGATCGATGTGCACGGCGCGCGCGCGCACCAGCCATGGGCTTTCCTGAGCCATTGCATTACCGGCGAATGCGCCGATGGCGGCCAAAACGATTGCTGCTGCAGTTGCGGACGTTTTCATTATGTTTTCCTCTGTCGTTAAGTAACGCTGCGAAGTCTATGAGTGCAGTGCAACAAAAACTTTGATCCACATCAAATAGTGCTAGATGGCATCACTAGAGGGATTTTTTTCTTTTCCCAGGTCAAGAAAATACCGCAGCGCGTCAATGAACACCTTTAAACAGGCTGGCGACCCAGTCGGCAAACACGCGCACGCGCGGCGACAATTGCCGGTGATGGGGATACAGCACGGACACCGGCAAGGGGTCGGGACGCATGGCCCCCAACACTTCCACCAGCTCGCCGGTGGCCAGTGCCCGCTCCAGGTGATAACGGGGCGCCTGGATCAAGCCCAGGCCCGCGCGGCAGCAGGCGTGATACGCGTCGGCGTTATTGACGGACACCATGCCCGGCACGGCCACGCTGTGTCGCTGGCCGTCCAGCCTGAAATCGAAGGGCCAGACCTTGCCCGTCTGGGCGGAAAAGAAATTCACGGCGCGGTGACCCGCCAGTTCCGCCAGCGTGCGCGGCCAGGTAGGCGGGGCTGGCGCACGTCATTTGTTCCAGCAGCGCCAGCCGGCGCGCCACCATGGACGAGTCGCTCAATTCACCCACGCGCAGCACGCAATCGACGCCCTCGCGCACCAGGTCGACGAGACGGTCGCCCATGCCGATTTCAAATTCGATCAGCGCAGCCGCGCTTCGAGCTGCTTGATCGCATGCGTGACGGTCGCCTTCGGATAACCAAGGTCATGCGCCACCTGCGTGAAACTGCGTAACTCGACGATGCGCGTAAACAGACGCATCGCATCAAATCGGTCCATGCCCCCTCCATTGTTCATTGTTCATTGTTATCACGTGCCGCACAGTGTAGCGATTTGAGCGCAGCTTTCCATCTTCAACGATAACCCTGGCACAAGTTGCCCGTCACGCAATCGCCACTTGCGCCAATGGCACTGGATCGCCGCCTGCCCGCGCAGCATAATATGTCCAGCATGCACATGAGAATGGTAATGATTATCATTTGCGATATAATGCAGGCTCACGCTTAAGCGCACGCTCAGGCGATCATAAAAGGAATGGGAGACATGGATATATTGAGGGAACTGCGTGAATCGGGCTTGAAAGTGACCATCCCCCGCTTGCGGATTCTGCAGCTGTTTCAAGAAGGCACGATCAAGCACCTGAGTGCGGACGATGTCTACAAACTCTTGCTGGCTGAAAAAATCGACGTGGGTCTGGCCACCATCTACCGCGTGCTGATGCAATTTGCCGAAGCGGGCATTCTGTTTCGCCGGCATTTCGAATCGGGCCACGCCGTCTTCGAACTGAATGAAGGCCAGCACCACGATCACCTGGTTTGCACGGGTTGCGGCAAGGTCGATGAATTCGTCGACGAAGGCATCGAACTGCGCCAGAATGAAATCGCCACCGAGCGAGGCTTCGTGCTGCACGAGCACGCGCTGTCGCTGTACGGCACCTGCGCCGAGTGCACGGCGAAGAAAATTCCGCCACGCCGCGCCTGAGGGCGCTTGGGCCGCCTGGGCGCCAGTGCCTTGGGGTAAGATTCGCTCAAACTTGAGAAAGGATCACCCATGTACATCGGAGAAATCGCCCGCCTGGCGGGCACCTCGCCCAAGGCCTTGCGTCACTATGAAACGCTGGGCTTGCTGGGCGACGTGCGCCGTTCCGGCGCCTACCGCGTCTACACGCAGCAAGACCTGGCGCAAGTCAAACTGATACGCCAGGCGCAGGCCCTGGGTTTCCGCCTGGCCGAACTGCTGCCCATCCTGGCCGGCGACGACACCGACTGGGCCGCCCTGTCCCGGCATATCGCCGCCAAGCGCGCGGAAGTGCAGCAGGATATCGCCCGCCTGCGCCAGCTCGACGCGCAATTGGCCGACATCGACACGGAAATCCGCGACTGCCTGGCGCACCAGCGCCTTCAAACGGCCGCTTGACTCTGCCACTAGGGACAAGCTTTAGCATGCAAGCTGTTCTTTACTGGAAAGCCTGCATCATGACCAAGACGACACCCAAGCGCATTTTAATCATCCTCGGCCACCCGTCCAGCGACAGTTTCTGCGCCGCCCTGGCCGAGGCCTACGCCGCCACGGCCCGCAGCGCAGGCCACAGCGTGCGCGAACTGCGCCTGGGCCAGCTGGACTTCGACCCCATCCTGCACGAAGGCTACCGCCAGGTGCAGCCGCTGGAAGCGGACTTGCTGGCGGCACAGGATGCCATCAGCTGGGCCGAACATCTGGTGTTCGCCTACCCCATCTGGTGGGGCGGCGCGCCGGCCCTGCTGAAAGGCTTTGTCGACCGCGTCTTCCTGCCCGGCTTTGCCTTCAAGTACCGTCCTGGCAAGGCTTTCCCGGCCCAGCTGCTGAAGGGCCGCACGGCGCAACTGCTGGTGACGATGGACACGCCGCCCTGGTATTTCCGCTGGGTCTACCACATGCCCGGCATCCACCAGCTGCGCAAGACGACGCTGGAATTTTGCGGCGTCAAGCCCGTCAAAGTGGCCAGCTTCGGCCCCATCCTCGATTCTACCGAAGCGCAACGCACGCGCTGGCTGGCACAGGCCCAGGCACTGGCCCGACGCCTGTAAGCCCGGCAACGGCTTGCCATGCAGCCATGTTGCATACGGTTTTGACAAGCTGGTAATCAAGCCGTCATATTCCAAGGCTACCATGATGATATTGCCTGTTTGTCAGTCGCCTTGCCGTCGCGACAACAAGGGTCCGATCGTCATGTAAAGGTAACCGCTGTGGAGTTCAACGCTTCTCGATTGCATCTTCCCCGTTATCGCACCTCCGTGGCGTTTGATCTGTGCATACCCACGGAATCTGTGCAGGCCGACGCCAGCAATTTCGCCGTGCTGGAACTGTTCACGGAACGGCGCGACATGATGAGTTTGCCCGTCACGGAGCGGCAAAAGCCCATCGGCTTGATCAGCCGCAACATCTTCATGTCGCAGATGTCCAAGCCCTTTTATCACGAGGTGTACGGCAAGAAGAGCTGCATCGCCTTCATGGACAAGGAACCGCTGATCGTCGACGGTGCCATGAGCATCGAGGACCTCACCTTCCGCGCCGTGGAAGCGGGCGAAAAGGCGCTGGCCGACGGCTTCATCATCACCGAGGATGGCGCGCTGGCCGGCGTGGGCTTCGGCTTGCAGTTGATGAACGTGGTGGCCACCATGCAGGCGGAAAAGAACCGACAAATCATGCACAGCATCGACTACGCCAGCGTGATCCAGCGCGCCCTGCTGCGCACCTCCGATGCGGAACTGCGCGCCACCCTGCCCGACGCCCACCTGGAGTGGCAGCCGCGCGACGTGGTCGGCGGCGATTTTTACTTCTTCGAGCGCCACGCGGGCGGCTGGTTCGCCGCCATCGCCGATTGCACGGGCCACGGCGTACCGGGCGCCTTCATGACCTTGATCGCCTCATCGGCCCTGAGCCAGGCCTTGCGCGAACTGGGGCCGCGCGACCCGGCCGCCCTGATCGGCGCCGTCAGCCGCGCCATCAAGACCTTGCTGGGCCAGGACGGCGCCGGCAGCGGCAACGGCCACGCGGGTTCGAACGACGGCATGGATTGCGCCTTCCTGTGCCATGACGAGGCCAGCGCCAGCCTGCGTTTCGCAGGCGCGAAACTGGCGCTGCACGTGGTCGCACCGGGCGAAGAGGCCGTGCGCGCCATCGATGGCGCGCGCATGGGCGTGGGCTATGTCGATACGCCGGCCGACTACTGCTGGCACAACGAGACGCTAGCCATCCCCGCCGGCAGCCTGTTATTCATCAGCACCGACGGCTTGCTCGACCAGATCGGTGGCGCGCGCGACATTGCCTATGGCAAGCGACGCATGCGCGAGCAGTTGCTGGCGCAGCGCGACTCTCCCGCCGGCGACGTGGCGGCGGCGCTGCTGCAGGACAGCGCCGCCTGGCAGGGAGCGCAGCCGCGCCGCGACGACCTGACCTTTTTCTGTTTCCGCGTGTAGTTTTGGCGCCACCGAGCCACCTTATCAACAAGAAACCGGGTCACCGGCTAGCCAGGAGCACGAACGTGCTGTACGAAGAATTCAACGAGTTTTGGGATGTGGCGCGCAAGCGCAACATCATCTTTTTTTACGTGGGCTATTTCTCGCAGCACGTGGTGAGCGCCATTTCCGAAACCATCAAGGCGCGCCTCGACACGGCCGGCGCAGCGGGGCCCACGCGACGGCGCATCTTTTCCTCGTTCATCGAGATGTCGCAAAACATCATGCATTATTCCGCCGACAGCCTGACGCCCGATGCGCAGCTGGACCAGCAAATGCGGCGCGGCTCGTTTTGCATCGGCACGCGCGGCGACAGCTTTTTCCTGCTGTGCGCCAACCCTGTCTCGACCGACAACGTGGCGCAGATCCGCGCCCGCCTGGAGCCGCTGCATAGCATGACGATGGAAGAAATCCGCCTCGCCTATAAAAAGGCACTACGCGAGGAAACGCCGGCCGACAGCAAGGGCGCTGGCCTGGGTTTCCTCACCATGGCGCGCGACGCCAGCGAGCCGCTGGAATTCGAATTCGTCCAGGATCCCCAGGAGCCGGGCCACACCATCTTCTGCATCAAAGCCATCATTTGAAAGAGCCGACTCAGGAAAGCATATGCAATTACCGTCACCACTGTTCATCGCCGCGACCCCCAGTTCGCCCGAAATCGACTTCCGTTTCGAGCAGCACACCCTGTCGATCAAGGGCGAATCGTATCCGGAAAACGCGGCCGCCTTCTATGGCCCGCTGATCGCCGCCGTGCGCACGTACCTGGACGGCTGCCGCGAGAGCGCCATCACCGTCAACGTCTCGCTGGCCTACTTCAACAGCTCCAGCACGAAAATGCTGTTTACCCTGTTCGACACCCTGAACCAGGCGGCCGTGGAAGGCAACCAGGTGCGCCTGAACTGGTATCACGACGAGGATGACGACACCATCCTGGAATTCGGCCAGGAGCTGCAGCAGGACTTTATCGCGCTCGATTTCCGCGACCATCCGGTGCAGGGCAGCTAAGGCATGCGCGCCGCCATCTCCGAGTCCAGCCTCGAACCCGACCTGTTCACCGTGGAAGCGGCGGCGCTGGCTGCCGCGCGCCGCATGCACGCCGACGTCCAGGCCAGCGGCGAGGCGCAGCGCCGCGTGTTCGGTGAACTGATCGTTCACTACGAACGGCTGATGCGTGAGACGCGGCGCCTGATCGGCCGCAGCGACCGCGCCGAGCGCGACATGCATTTGCTGAATCGCCAACTGCAAACCCTGGCCGGCCAGCTCGAGTACCGCGCCACGCACGATCCGCTGACGGGTGCCCTGAACCGCGGCGCCGTGATCGACCATGCCTCGCGCTGCCTGGCGCAGGGCGACATGGCCCTGATTGTGCTCGACATCGATCTGTTCAAGCAAGTCAACGACGATTTCGGCCACCCGGCCGGCGACGGCGTGATCCAGGCCGTGGTCGACTGCCTGAAGGGACTGCTGGGACAAGAAACGGCCATCGGCCGGGTCGGCGGTGAAGAGTTTTCCGTGGTCTGGCCCACCTCCTCGCGCGACGACGCGGCGACGGTGGCGCAGCGCATCTGCGAGAGCGTCGGCCGCCAGCGCCATGCGGCGCCCATCACGCGTCCCATCACCGTCAGCGTGGGCCTGAGCTGGAACCGCGCCGGCACCGCCTTCGAGACGGCCTACAGCCATGCCGACCAGGCCCTGTACCAGGCCAAGCGCGAAGGACGCAACTGTGTGCGCCAGTGGCTGGAAAGCTGAATCAATGCATTGAATCAGCGCAGCTGTTCGCGCGCCATGCTGCCGTCACGGCGCATGGCGGCTGCCGCGCGCTGCATGGCCGCCACCTGCGCCTCGGGCACCTTGAGGTTACAGGCCAGGTAAGTCTGCACGCGATTGAAGGTCAGCAGCGGCACCACCTTGCCCTCCCACTCCTTGCCGGCAAACGGCTTGCTGCCCACCGCCATGCCCACGGCCCATAGATCGATGCGCCCGAGCAGCAGTTTTTGCGGATTGAGCCACTCCTGCGTCACGGGCGCCACGCTCAGGCCGCGCTGGCGCAGGTAGTCGTCGCGCGCGTCGCCCAGCACCGTGCCGATCACCAGGCCGCGCGCATCGGCTAGCGTGCGCAGCGTCAGATGCCGCTCGGCCAGGCCATACAATATCCACTCCGCTTCGTTGAGCGGGCCGATCCAGCGAAATTGTGCTTCGCGCTCTTGCGTGCGGCTGGTGGAAAAGATGCAGGTGTCGGCTTCGCGCAGCGCCTGCGCATACGCGCGCTTCCATGGCAGCAATTCGATACTGTAGGCAATACCGGCGCGCGCCATAATCTCGCGCACCTTCCTGGTTTCGCGTCCCACGACGACGTTGCCTTCCATCATGCTCGATGGCGACAAGTGCTCTCCAACGATGCGCAGACTTGTCGCCGCGGCCAGCGCCGGCATCAGCAGCGCCACTGCCAGCAGCCATGCCATGCTTGCTTGTTTCATGCTTGCTTTCATCTGCTACAGGGGTTTCAAGCCGATGTTACCATCGGCCCGCTGTTACGTCAGAAGAGAAACTTGAATCGCCCCTCATTGGTATCAAAAACTCAGGATTTTCATCCAGTACTTTTCGTCTCATAGCCTCTTGAATAGCCGCTAGATCAAGCATCTTGTCATAAACTTATTTCAATATACGCGTGAATGGCCTTGTTGCGAGCAAGCCTCATATAGGTCTGCACTCCAGGCTACGGATTGACGTCTGCCGAATGCTCCGACTGATTGCGCACTTCAAGAATAATCGTCATGAGGTCTGTGTTCCCATCAGCCACCGTCAAAAATCTGGCTTGCTGCCGATGGTTGTTGAAGCTATTCCCCGCAAGGAGCAAGCCGAGGAACTGATCTGAATTATCTTAATTGCAGTCGAGGCTGATCGCTCAGACAAGTTTTACCATCAGATCCACCAGCATGCGCGCAGGAGCGCTCAGGCTCGCCTGAGCGCGGTGTACCAATCCAATATCCCGATGGAAGGTGTGTGCCCCGAGATCGATGACGCGAATTGCAGGCGGCCAACGCCGATGGGCAGCAGTTTGTGGCAGCAAGGCAACGCCAACGCGATTGGCCACGAGCTTGATGATCGCATCGAGTTCGTCCACTTCACACACTTCGCGCAAAGGCAGATGCATTTTCCGCAGGAAACGATCGACTTGGCGCCCGCCGAACGAGGCACGGTCATAACGAACAAAAGGCTGCTGCGACAATAACTCCACCCAGTCATCACCGGGCACGTCGCGTGGCACGATCAAACGGAACGGTTCGCGCGCCAGCGTGGTCCAGCGCAAGTCGCTCTGCAGTGCGAAAGGTGGGCGAATGATGACCGCCATGTCGATCTCGCCCGCGTCTACCATATTCAACAACTCCATTGACAAGCCAGGTAAAACGCGCGTGCGGCAATCGGGCAATCGCTGGTGCAGCGCGGCCAAGGCGTCCGGCAGGAAGGAACGCTGTACTGACGCGATCGCGCCCATGGTCACTTTGGCGGCCGGCGCACCGGCGCTTGCGGAGCCCAGGTTGTCGTACAGGCGTAACAACTCCTGGGTCTGCTCCAGTATCTGATGCCCCATCTTGTTGAGCCGAGCGGAGCGCCCCGCGCGGTCGAACAAGGATAAGCCCAGTTCCGCCTGCAGACGCTGCATCTGTGCGCTGACCGCCGCTTGCGTCAAGCCGATCTTGTCGCCGGCAGCCGCAAACGTGCCCTCGCGCGCGACCGAGACCAGGGTTTTGAGTTCTCGTATCATTCATCAATCCTATTTGTGTTTATGGAAAAAATATATTGATTATTTTTTTCATTGCAAGATTCTACAATACTTGAGTGGCGTCATTGACTTTCTCAAATATTGCCGAACCACGCCATACATCAAACACTAATAGGAGATTTCCGCATGAGTCTTTCACCTTTTCACCTTGCTATTCCGGTCTATGACTTGCCGGCGGCACGCCGTTTTTACAGCGATGTTTTTGGCCTTGAAGAAGGACGTTCAAGCGTGCAATGGGTCGACTACAACTTCTTTGGCCATCAACTGGTGATCCATGAACACCCCAAGACGGCCTCGCAGGAACACGTGCATTCGAACCCCGTCGATGGGCATGACGTGCCGGTGCCGCACTTCGGTGTCGTGCTGGGCTGGAACGAATGGGAAACCCTGGCCGAGCGCCTGAAAACCTTCGGCACGAAGTTCGTCATCGAACCTTACATCCGCTTCAAGGGCCAGGTCGGCGAGCAGGCCACCATGTTCCTGTTTGATCCGTGCGGTAACGCCCTGGAGTTCAAGGCCTTCCAGAACATCGACCAGCTGTTCGCCAAGTAATACCGGTGGCACGGGTCTCGCCCCGTGTCCAATTGCCATACAATAAAACGGGGACAGGCATGAAACGGATTTCTTTGGTTGTACAAATCGCCATCGGACTGGCGCTGGGCATACTGGTCGGCTGGTATTTCAACACGCATCCCTTGCACCAGGACTGGATGAGCTCGCAAGTGCTCAAGCCTCTGGGCGATATCTTTATCAAGATGATGAAGATGGTGGTGGTGCCGCTGGTGTTCTGCTGCATGGTGCTTGGCATTGCCGGCGGCGACAACAAATCGTTCAGCCGCATGGGCATGAAGTCAATCGGCTACTTTTTCGCCATCACCAGCCTGGCCATCGTCGTCGGTCTGCTGCTGGCCAACCTGTTCCAGCCTGGCACGGGTACCGATATTTCCTCCATGGTCCATGGCGCCACGACGATGAAGATGGAGCCGCCCAAAGGCGCGCTGGTGATCCTTCAGAACATCGTCCCGGAGAATATTTTCGTCGCGCTGGCGGAAGGCAAATTGCTATCCATCCTGTTCTTTGCTGTGCTGTTCGGCCTGTCCCTCAATTCCCTGCCGCAGGCCAGGAGCGCACCGGTGGTGGCAGTGCTGCAAGGCATACTCGACACCATGTTCAAGGTGGTGCGCATCGTCATGGCCTACGCGCCAATCGGCGTATTCGGCATGATAGGGGCCACCGTCTGCAGTTTCGGCTTCGCGTCGCTGTTGCCGCTGTTAAAGCTGATCGGCGTGGTTTACCTGGCGCTGCTGCTGTTCGCGCTGGTGGTGCTGGGCGGCATCTGTTACCTGATCGGCGAAAACATCTTCAAGTTGATACGCTATTTCAGGGATGAATTGCTACTGGCCTTTTCCAGCGCGGCCTCGGCCGCCGTGATGCCACAGCTGATGGAAAAACTGGAAGCCTATGGCGTGCCACGGCGCATCGTCAGCTTCGTGGTGCCGGTCGGCTACGCTTTCAACCTGGACGGCGCGGCGATTTTCCTCGGCGTGGCGACCATCTTTATCGCGCAACTATATGGCATCGACCTGTCGGTGACACAACAAGCAATGCTGGTGATCACCATGGTGCTGACGTCGAAAGGGGCAGCTGGCGTGCCGGGCTTTGCCATCATCATTTTGTCCGCCACGCTAGCCTCGGCCGGACTGCCGCTGGAAGGCGTGGCCCTGATCGCCGGGATTTTCAGGATTATCGACAGTGGCACGACGACCCTCAATGTACTCGGCAATGCCGTCGCGCCGCTGGTCATCGCGCGCTGGGAAAAAGAGGCTTTACTAACGCAACATTCCTTGGCGGGAATGGCCCGCCCTTGAGACGAAAAAAGCTTGCGGACGCGTCAGCGCCGCAAGCCGTCCTGGCTTCAGCTAAGTTCGAGCCTTGCCAGATAGGACTGTAAGCTCTGATGCCCGCCAACGATCAACGCATGTATCGCCGCCGTTTGCTGCTGCTGCGGATCCGGCTCGCGCAGATCGAAGGTGGCTTTCCAGGCGATCAGCGTCGTCGCCTGGTCGCTCACTGGCGTCAGGCGGATGGTAGCGACATAGTTGTCCACCGGCAGTGGCGATTCTTCGAAGCGGTACGACAGCCTGCGCTCGCTGTCATCAACCGACAGCAGTCTTTCGCGCAGGATGGCACCGTTCTCCAGCGTCAGGTGGCGCATGCAACCGACCATGCCATCCGGCAGATCGCCTTCGATGCGACTGAGCGTGATGGCCGGGTGCCAGGTACTGATCTGGCCAAATTGTTTTAGCACACGCCAGACATCGTCTGCCGCATGCTCGACCAGGGCGCAATATTCGACTGTTGCCATGATGGCCTCCTGTCTCAGGTAAATGTTCAGGCTGCGAACTGGTGGTAGACCTTGGCGATGACTTTCCATCCTTCGGGCAGTTTGATCAGGGTCAGGTAGTCGTTGTAGTCAGCCCCGATGGCGTCTTTTTCCATATCCACGCGCACCACGGCGGTAGTTGGCGTGATGGCCAGCACGTCGAGGCGTGTAGTGATGTCCGGCGCCTTGCCATTGGTCTTGACGAAATCGAACAGCTTGCTGATCGGGCCGCCCAGCAGTTCGCCATTGGTAAAGCCGTACATCACGGCATCCTGGTGGAAGGCTTGTGCAACGCCTTCGATACTGCCCGCGCGCAAGCCGTCGACATATTGTTGTGCAACAGCGATGACGGCAGCGTATTGGCTGGTGGCTACTGCCTTGATATTGTTGTTCATGATGGTTCCTTGTTAGTCAATAGAAAAGATGATTCAGGGTGCGACATGCGTGTGATAGATCTTGCTCACCACGGTCCACTTGCCTGCCACTTTCAGCAGGTTGAAGAAGTCGGTAAAGCAGAAGCCGGAAATATCATTGGTATCGATGCGGGCGCTAGCGGCCGAGCCGACGATGTCGATGCGGGCAATCACTGCCCGCGCCTCTGGCGACGGACGAAATGCCGTGTCGATGGTATCGAACAAGCCCTGGATGGCACCGCCCGTCAATTGATCGTCTGCAGTGACGCCGAAGATGGTGGCCTGCTCGCTGAACGCGGGCTTCATGATGCTGCTGTTGGCCTGTTTACCACCTTCGTTGTACTGATTGAGCACATCGACGATGGCGCTGTATTCCTGCACATAGCTTGGTTGGGACATGGATTGCTCCTTAGTGATGAATGAATGGCCGGCGCTGCCAGGGCATGTACCGGCATAGATCTGTAGCAATCGCTACGGAATAAGTGTATTATATAGTGATTGCTACAGATCGTGTCAATCGATTCGATTCAGCTGTGCCTGCAGGATTGCCGGGGCACCCACTATCACCGAAGGCCAGCGCAAGCGGGCCACTGCTCAGCGACCTTAACTGGTCGAGACAAGGAAAACACATGAAAGATAATGCCAGCCGTACCGATTTATTTTCGCCCGTCAACATGGGCGCCATCGAACTTGCCAACCGTATCGTGATGGCGCCAGTCACGCGCAGCCGCTATAGCGAGGAGGGCATCCCAGAAGAAATGCATGCGCTGTACTATGCCCAGCGCGCTAGCGCCGGCCTGATCGTGGCCGAGGCAACCAATATCTCGCCGCAGGGACGCGGCTATGCCGCCACGCCCGGTATCTGGAGCGACGCGCAGGTGGCAGGCTGGAAAAAGGTCACCGATGCCGTGCATGCGGCCGGCGGCAAGATCGTCAGCCAGTTATGGCACGTGGGCCGCTTTTCAAACGTTGCTCTGCAGCCTGATGGCGCCTCTCCCGTGGCTCCATCAGCCATCCAGGCTGAAGGCAACACCTACACCGCCGAGGGTTTCGTGCCGGTATCGATGCCGCGCGCGCTGGACACCTCCGAGATCCCGGGCATCATCGAGCAGTACAGGATTGCCGCGCGCAACGCAAAACGTGCCGGCTTCGATGGCGTCGAGGTGCATTCGGCGAACAGCTATCTACTGGATCAGTTCCTTCGCGACTCCACCAATCACCGGACTGACGCCTATGGCGGTTGCATCGAAAACCGCGCCCGCCTGACGCTGGAAGTGACGGCTGCAATCGTCGAGATATGGGGTAGCGAGCGTGTCGGCATCCGCCTGTCTCCGGTCACGCCCGATGCAGGCAACACGCCGCCGGACAGCAATGTGATGGCCATGTACGGCCACCTGATCCGTGAGCTGAACCGCTTTAACCTGGCGTATCTGCATTTTGTCGAAGGCGCGACCGCAACCTCGCGCGAGGTGCCGGATGGTATCGACCTCGATGCATTGAGCGCGCAATTCCAAGGCCCATTCATCGGCAACAACAACTACGACCTGGAAATGGCGGTACAGCGCCGCGCGGCAGGCAAGATCGACGCCGTTGCCTTCGGGCGCTGGTTCATTTCGAATCCCGACCTGGTGCACCGCCTGCAGTCCGGCATCGAGCTGGTGATCGCGCCACGCGAGTCCTACTACGGCGGCGGCGCCAAGGGTTACACCGACTGGCCAACGGCCGCCAACTGATTCGCCAGCAATTTATCGCCATTTAGTGCCCGGCGGGTGCCGGGCATGCAACCGAAAAGGAAACATCATGAGTCATCTTCACAACAAAACTGCCATCATTACCGGCGCATCGTCGGGCATCGGTGCGGCATCGGCGCGCGCGCTGGCCGCGCATGGCGCGAAAGTCGTACTGGCGGCGCGCGACCAGGTAGGCCTGGACGCCATCGTCGCTGAATTGACGGCGGCCGGCGGGCAAGCGATCGGCATCGTGTGCGATGTCACCAAGCCGGCCGAGATGAAGGCCCTGGCGCAATCGGCGCACGACCATTTCGGGGCCGTCGATATTCTCGTCAACAACGCCGGCCTGATGCTTTTTTCCAACTGGACCGACCTGGCTGTCGACGACTGGGAAAAGATGATCAATGTTAACGTCAAGGGCTATCTGAACGCGATCGCCGCCGTGCTGCCATTCATGCTGGCGCAAAAATCCGGACAGATCCTGAACATGGATTCGGTCGCCGGCCACCAGGTAGGCCCTGCGGCGGGCGTCTACAGCGCCACGAAATTTTTTGTGCAGGCGATGACGGAATCGATGCGCAAGGAGCTTGGCGTCCAGCATGGCATTCGCGTCAACACCGTCAGCCCCGGCGTGATCAACACGGGGTGGGCCGACAAGGTTACCGATCCGGCGGGCCGCAAGGCGGCGCAAGAACTCAATAAGATTGCGATTGCACCGGAAGATATCGGCCGCGCGGTAGTCTACGCGCTGGACCAGCCGGCCAATGTGACCGTCAACGACCTGATCATCTCGCCGACCCGCCAGGACTGGTAAGCTTCCCCACGGCACGCCAGGCCGCCCGGGCGAACGCCCCGGCGGCCTGTTTGCATTGCCGTTGCCGGGCGATGGCCGGTATACTCGGCAACGAGCAGTTTTATGTGCAGCAGATTTGAAAAGAGGCGGTAATCCTGATGTCCAGCATTGAAAATCTTCCATCGACCACCAGAATCAAGGGCCGGCCGCGTGGCTTTGACCGCGCCGAGGCCTTGGTGCGGGCACTCGATGTGTTCTGGCGGCGTGGCTACGAACCGGCCTCGCTGGCCGAGTTGTGCTCGACCATGGGCATCAATCCGCCCAGTTTGTATGCCGCCTTCGGCAACAAGGCCAAATTATTTCTCGAAGCCGTCGATTTTTATGAGCGTACCTACTGGGATGCGCCGTGGGCGCGCATGGCCGATGAGCCGGACGTCCATCGCGCAATTGATCGGTTCTTCAAGGAATCTGGCGAGATATTGCTCTCACCACAGGTACCCTGCGGTTGCCTGGTGGTGCTGGCCGCCATCAATGTGTCGGCGGAGTCGGTCGAGGTCTTCGATGCTGTGAAAGCCTTGCGGCAAGAAGGTATCGCACACTTCAGCAAGCGGCTAAAAAAAGGCATCAGGGACGGCCAGTTGCCCGCCAGGACCGATGTCAAATCGCTGGCGGCCGTCCTCAACACTTTATTGGAAGGTATGTCGATTCATGTGCGCGATGGCGTGACGTTAAGCGAAATGACAAAGCTTGCTGCGTACGCGGTAAGGCTTCTTCCAACAAAGGCTCTTACTTGAGCGCTACGCAGCATGAACGACTTGTCGGTTACTACCAGGCCCATCGTTCAACACCAATGCCGCGCTTAGGGCGCGACGTGGGTATGAAATATCTTGCTGACGATGGTCCACTTGCCATCGACCTTGAGCAGATGGAAAAAGTCGCTGAACGAGAAACCCGAGACATCGTTGGAGTCGACGCGCGCACTGGCAGCGGTGCCGACGATATCGATTTTGACGATCACGCTTTGCGCTTCAGGTGATGGGCGAAATGGCGGGTTGTCGATAGCCTTAAACAGTTCCTGGATGGAGCCGCCAGTCAGCTTGCCCTTGGCATCGACGCTGAATATGGTGGCTTTTTCACTGAAGGCTGGCTTCATGACCGTGCTGCTGGCCTGTTTGCAGCCGTCTATGTATTTGTTCAGTACCTCCGTGATGGCTTGATAGTCCTGCACGTAGGTGGGTTTGTTGATGGCCTTGCTACTGGCAACTTGCTGGCCGCCTTGCAGGTCTGCGGCTTGAGCAGTGGCGCCCATGCCAGAAATGATTGCAGCGAACAACAAGGTCTTGAAGAGGGTTTTTTTCATTTAGTCACTCGTGATAATGGTTGCAACTGCTGATGAAGGCAGCAGATTTGAAGGGAGGCCTGATCTGCTATGCATGCTCATCGCGGACTGAACAATGCACACCGGAAGTTCAGGGTGCGATGTGCGTGTGGAATATTTTGCTCACTACCGTCCACTTGCCTTCAACTTTCAGCAAGTGGAAGAAGTCGGTAAAGCAGAAACCAGAAACATCGTTCGTGTCGATGCGCGCACTGGCGGCGGTGCCGACGATGTCGACTCTGACGATTGCCCCCTGAGCTTCAGGCGATGGATGGAAAGCGGTGTCGATGCCGTCGAACAGATTTTGAATACCTCCGCCAGTCAGCTTGCCTTCGGCATCAACGCTGAACATCGTTGCCTGTTCATTGAAGGCCGGTTTCATGATGCTGCTATCGGCTTGCTTGCAGCCTTCGTTGTACTTGTTCAGTACTTCGACGATGGCCTGGTAGTCCTGCACATAGGTCGGTTTGCTCATTTTTTTACTCCTGGTTGTTAATACTAAAAAACCGGCCGCCCTGGCCGGCATGGGGTTCAATCCTTGCGGGTAGAAGCGGTAGCAGCCGGTGCCGGGGACCATGCACCCAACTGTGCCAGCTTGCTGGCACGGTGGTCGAGCCACCAGCCGGCCTGGACATTCCAGTTGGCATAGGCTGCGTCCGGGTTAGCCGCTCCCAGCGCCTGCTGTGCATGCAGGGGGAAGTGCGGATCGCGCAGCGCCGCATGGCCCAGTGCGACCAGGTCGGCCTGGCCGGAAGCGATGACGGCTTCGGCCTGCGCCGGATCAACGATAATGCCGACGGCCATGGTGCCAATATTGGCTTCGCGGCGGATCTGCGCGGCGAACGGCACCTGGAAGCCATAGCCGTTCGGGTATTCATAGACGCCGAAACCGCCGGACGAGCAATCGATGACGTCAACACCGACCGCCTTCAGCGCTTCGGCCAGGGCGACGCTGTCGTCAATGGTCCAGCCACTGCTGCTGCCATCGACCGCCGACAGGCGCACGAACAGTGGCTTGTCCTGCGGCCAGACCGCGCGCACTTCACGGGCGATTGCCAAAGGCAGGCGGATGCGGTTCTCGAAGCTGCCGCCGTATTCATCCGTGCGATCATTGGTCAGCGGTGAGAGGAAAGCGTTGAGCAGAAAGCCGTGCGCATAGTGCAGCTCGAGTACATCGAAGCCTGCCTCCAGCGCACGGCGGGCGGCAGCAACAAAATCATCACGGACCTTGGCGATGCCGTTAGCATCGAGGGCTGTGGGCAACAGCCAGCCGTCGGCCACCGGACGCGCGCTGGGCGACACCACTTCCCAAGGGATCTCACCGCGCGCCGCGTCCATTTCGTTCAAGGGGCCGTTGCCGTCAAAGGCGCGCTGGATGCTCGCTTTCGGCCCCGCATGGCCTATCTGGATGCCAGGCGTGGCACCATAGGCCTTGGCAAAGGCGGCGATGCGCGCCAGGCCGATAATGTGCGCGTCATCCCACAGGCCCAGGTCGCCATGCGTGATGCGTCCTTCGGGCGAGACGGCGGTCGCCTCGACCATCAGCAGGCCGAAGCCGCCAAGAGCGAAACGTCCGTAGTGGATGGTGTGGTAATCACTGGCCAGGCCGTCTTTCGCCGTGTACTGGCACATCGGACTGAGGGCATAGCGATTGCGCAGGGTGACACCACGCAATGTCAGGGGTTCAAAGATTTTGTTCATGCTTCTTTTCTCGAAAGATGGCTGGCGTAGCCGGAATGATTTGCTTGATGTGATCAGTATGCAGATCAGCGATAATGACGTAAATAGTCATAGGTGGAGATACAGTATGAGCAAAAAAGTCATAATAGAAGCTCCGGCCAGCACTGAGGATGCAGGGCGCGCACTCCCTTCACCGCCGTTGCACCTTCCAGGTTTGCTGACCTTCGAGGCTGCCGCCAGGCATTTGAACTTCGCTCGCGCTGCCGCAGAAATAGGCGTCACGCCGACTGCGGTATCACGCACGATCAAAAACGTGGAAGCCCAACTGAATGTGCGTCTGTTCAATCGCACCACACGTAGTGTCAGTCTGACCGAAGCTGGCGCGTCATTGAACGCGGCATTGTCGCCTGCACTTGCCTTGATCAGAAACTCCTTGTCACTAGCTTTGCTCACGACTGATCAACCGTCGGGCATGTTGCGCGTCAGTTCATCCTACGTTGCCTACCGTATCTTGATCGAGCCCCACATGGCGTCGTTCCTGGAACAGTTCCCCTTGATTAATGTCGAGATATCACTCGATAATCAACTGAGCGATATCGTCAGCACCGGTTTTGATATCGGCATACGCATGGGGAGGAAACTGCAAAATGACATGATTTCTGTACAACTGGGAGCAGTACAAAAAAGAATTGTGGTAGCAGCGCCCGATTATTTCCGCGAGCGCAGTGAGCCACAAACGATGGCTGAACTGCTCAAGCACAACTGCCTGCGCCAGCGCTATTGCGTGGGGGGCAGATTGTATGACTGGAAGTTCGAAGATCGCGGTCAGATGGTGCAAATCGATGTTCAAGGGCGCTTTATTTTTGACGAAATGCGATCCGTGCTCGACGCTGCAATACAAGGCCAGGGCATCGCTTTCATCCTGGAAGATTTTGCGAAGCAGGAATTAGCCAAGGGCATGCTGCGACAGATACTGAGTCAGCACTGGGCATTGGATGACGCTTTTCATCTCTACTATCCCCATCGCGAGCACATGCCCGGAAAGCTGCGTGCATTCGTTGATTTCATGCGCGATGCCAATCAAACGAAACGTCTTGATTTGATGGCTACTATTGCAGTGTGAATCTGCGGCAACGTAGCAACAAGCCAACGCCGGGAGAGCGCAATGAGAGCGCAATGAGAGCGACATCAGGGAGAGGGGTCGACGGAAAAGTAACTGGCGGAAAACAGTAGGAGTCGAACCTACGGGAGAACGTCTGACGCCCTCCACCGGGTTTGAAGCCCGGCCACATCACCGGATGAGTGTGCTTTCCGCAGTGCCTGAGTTAGTACTTAGCTGTTGGGCAAGACTGCGGTGTAGGACCACAGCGCCTGCGGGCGTAATAGATGCCCATTGCCAACACGGCGAGTATAACCGACGCGGTCAAAAAATTCCAAGACCTGGATCGCCCGCTTGCGGCCCAGACCGCTGGTATCGCGGAAGGTGGCGGCGCCGACGGCGCCACTGCCCACCGGCAAACCGCCGTCCTCTTCTGCTTTTTGCGCCAGTCCCCGTACCAGTTGCGCCAGCTCGGCCAGCGCCGCCTGGTGATAAAACAGGTCGTGCACGACCTGGCTGATCTGACCGGCCTTGGCAAGTTTGCGCAACAGCCGGCGCGTTTCGTCCTCGGCCAGGCCGAAGTCGCGCGCCAGGTCGCGTGTCCACGGCGGCTCGAAGCGCCCGTGCAGCAAGGCCGCCAGCAAGGGCTCGGCCACCATTTCCTCCTGCGGCGTCAGTTCCACGCTGTGCGTCGGCAGATGCAGGCTGGCGCCGCGCGCCTGGAGTTCGCCGCGCGCCAGCAAGCCTTCGACCAGGTGGCTCCACAAGGCGTCTTCCATCTCGGCGTCGACGATGCGTTTCAGGCGCCATAGTTCCGGCCCCGCTTCATCGGGTGCCCGCGCGTGGAAGACAGCCAGGGCGGCCAGCACGCGCGCTTCCAGTGCTGCCTGCGCCGCCGGCGCCAGCAGCAGGGCATCGTCACCGCGCAGGGCGATGCGCTGCGTATCGGGCGGCAGCGCGATGGCGGCCGCCGGCAGCAGCGACAAGCGCACCAGCAGCGACTCGCGCAAACCCAGCGGGCTTTGCGCCAGCAGGGCCGCATAATCGCCCTGCGCGACAAAAGCCGCCAGGGCGTCGAGCCAGGCAAGCCTGGCCGGGCTGCGGCGCTTGCGCGCGGGACCGAACGGGTCGAGCACCATGCCACCGCCCACCGTTTGCGTCGCTTGCGCATTGCGCACGACGAAGCGGTCGCCGGGCACGGCGTGCATGGGCGTCTCGAACACCAGCTGTACCCTGCCCGTCTGCCCCGGCGACAGGGTCTCGCCATCGAGCATGACGGCGCGCGCCAACTGGTGCGCCGCGCCCAGATGCACGTGCAGCGGCGACCAGGCTTTCAGTTGCACGCCGGCGTCGGGCAGCAGGCTCAGTTCCACATCGACGCGCTCCGAGCATTGCGCCAGTGCCGGCGCGACGATCCAGTTGCCCCGTTCAATGCGTTCGCGGTCGATGCCGGCCAGGTTCAGCGCCAGGCGCTGGCCCGCCATGCCCGTCTCTGCCGCGCGGTTTTGCGCATGGATGCTGCGCACGCGCGCGCCTGCGCCGCCGGGCGCCAGCTGCAAGGTGTCGCCAACTTTCGCCATGCCGGCCAGCGCCGTGCCGGTGACGATGGTGCCCTGCCCCGACAAAGTGAACACGCGGTCCACGCCGAGGCGGAACAAGCGCCGCTCGTCGCGCTGCGGCAGGCTGCGCGACACTTGCGTCAAGTGCGCCAGCAAGGCGGCCACGCCGGCATCGTTGTCGCGGCTGGCGGCAGTGGGGAAAATCGGGCTGCCCGCCAGCGGCGTGTCTGCCAGCAGTGCCTCGATATCCGCTTCCACCTGCGCCACGCGGGCACTATCGGCGCGGTCGATCTTGGTCAGCGCCACGGCGCCGCGCGTCACCCCCAGCAATTGCAAAATGGCCAGGTGCTCGTGCGTCTGCGGCATGATGCCATCGTCGGCCGCCACCACCAACAGGGCAAAGTCGATGCCTGTCACGCCGGAAGCCATGGTGCGGATGAATTTTTCGTGACCCGGCACGTCGATCACGCCCAGCACCGTGCCGTCCGCCAGCGGCAGGTAGGCATAACCGAGTTCAATCGAGATGCCGCGCGCCTGTTCTTCCTTCAGGCGGTCCGTGTGCACGCCCGTCAGGGCGCGCGTGAGCGTCGTCTTGCCATGGTCGATATGGCCTGCGGTGCCGACGATCATGCGGACAACTCGTCAAGCTGCGCGCTGAAAGCCGCCTCGTGCGCCGCTTCCAGGCAGCGCAAGTCCAGCCACAAGGCATCTTGTCCGATGCGCCCGATCACGGGGCGCGGCAAGGCGCGCAGGCGCTGCTCCAGCGTTCCCAATGGATTGCTCAGGCGCGAGCCCGGCGCGCTGCGGATGGCCAGACCAAAACTGGGCAGCTGGTCGACGGGCAAGGCGCCGCTGCCGATCTGGCTTTTCATGGCTTCAGCCGTCACCACGTACTGCATGCCCAGCGCGCGTTGCAACAGCGGCAGCAGGATTTCCGCCTGCGTACGCATGGCGGCGGCAGGACGTGTCAGCAGGCGCAAGGTGGTCAGTCGCTCGGCCAGCAAGTCCGGCGCGCGGTACAGCTGCAGCACGGGGGCCAGCGCGGCCAGCGTGAGTTTGCCGACCCTCAGCGCGCGTTTCAGCGGGTTGCGCTTGATCTTCGCGATCAAATCGGCGCGTCCGACGATGACGCCGCATTGCGGGCCGCCCAGTAATTTATCGCCGCTGAAGGTCACCAGGTCGGCGCCCGCTGCGATGGTTTCGCGCACCGTCGTTTCATGTGGCAGACCGTATTGCGCCAGGTCGACCAGGGTGCCGCTGCCCAGGTCCACGGCCGTCGGCACGCCGTGTTTTTCCGCCAGCGGCACCAGTTCGTCGAGCTCCACGCTTTTCGTGAAACCGGTGATCGCGTAATTGCTGCAATGAACCTTCATCAGCAGGCTGGTCTGCTCGTTGATCCCGTTCGCGTAATCAGCCAGGTGCGTGCGGTTGGTGCTGCCCACTTCGCGCAGCACGGCACCCGCGCGCGTCATCACGTCGGGGATGCGGAAGGCGCCGCCGATTTCCACCAGTTCCCCGCGCGAGACAATCACCTCTTTATTCTGCGCCAGGGTATTCAACATCAGCAGCACGGCCGCGGCATTGTTGTTGACGATGGTGGCCGCTTCGGCTCCCGTCAGTTCGCGCAGCAGTTCCTCTACCAGGTCGTCGCGGTCGCCCCGCTTGCCCGTTTCCAGGTCGAATTCCAGGTTCATCGGCCACTGCAGCGCCTCCACCACGGCTTGCACGGCGGCGTCGGGCAACAGCGCGCGGCCCAGGTTCGTGTGCAGCACGGTGCCCGTCAGGTTGAACACGGCGCGCAGCTGCGAGCACGATTGCGATTGCAGCCGTTCAGCCATTTGCGCGACGATGGCGGCAAGCGATGCGCCCTCTTCGCACACTGCGCCCGCCAGCATGGCGGTGCGCAGTTCGGCCAGCACGGCGCGCGCGCAGGCCAGGGTTTGCACGCGGCCGTAGTGTGCCATCAGCGCAAGGCAAGCCGCGTCGCCCAGGATGCGGTCAACCGACGGCAGGCGCACGGTTTGCCCCGTCGTCATGCTTGCTGGCCCTCGCTGGCGTCGTTCTTCCCCAGCCACAGCAGCGGATTGCCGCTGGCGCGCTGGTAGCCCGCTTCGCCCACCAGCAGGTCGAGCATCAGGCTGGCCAGGTCGTCGGCCAGCGGCTCGACGTTGTAATCGTGTTCCTGGTTGAAGACCTTGCGGTAGGTATGACAGTCGTCGCAGGTTTCCGCGCGCGCCACTTTTTTCGGATCATTCGCCTTGTTGGGCAATTTGTCGTCCTTCGCCGCCACCGGGTCGAACGGCGCCGCATCGGCCGCGTCCAGACCCTGGTAGGCGATCTTGCCATTCTGTTCGCAGGTCGAGCACTTCACGCGCACCATATGCCATTCGCTTTCGCAGATGCCGCAGTGCAGATAGCGATAACCCTGCGACTGGCCGCCGATGCGGATCACGCTGGCGACGGGATGCGAACCGCAAACGGGGCACAAGGTGCCCGTTTCCAGGTCCGGCACGCGCGCGGCGCGCAGTGCGCTGGCCGACACCGACCACAGGATTTGCAGCGCGGCCGCGACGAACGGCGCGTGCATGGGATTGAGGTTGTCGCCGTTTTCATCGAGCACGGCATCGGCGCAGGCGTCGAGTGCTTGCGCGTCGAGCGCGCGCAGCTGGGCCAGCACCTGCGTCAGGCCGCCGGATAATGCCGGCTGGCTGGCCGCCGTGGCAGCCAGTTCATCGAGCAGGCTGGCAAAGATGTCGCGCCAGACAGGCGGACGGGCGCCGCTGACAGGCAGCACGGGCATGCGGTGCTGGATGGCGCGGCGTAGCGCGTCGGGATCGGCGGCAGGCACGGCGCCCGGCGCAAGCTTGCCCACCACGGCGGCCTGCGCATCGGCCAGCGCGGCCATCAACACCAGGTAGCCCTGCATGCCCGCGTCGACAGGGATGCCCTTAATGTTGCCTTTCGCCAACTCGCGCAAGCGCAAGGCGCGCGCCGTGAACAGGCGGTCAGGCTGCGGCAGCAGCAGGCGCGGTATCGCGTTGTGGTCCAGGCCTTCGATTTCGCCTGGTTGAAGAATGCGTTGTACCAATGGAGTTTTCCCATCAAAAAAAGCAAGGCAGAGCCAGCGGAGTTGGCTGTGCTGTAAAAGTATTTTAATCGATAAAGAGAAAGGGGCCGATCCCGTGGGACCGGCCCCGGCTCTTGCAGCAGGGTATCGCTTGCAGCAGCTTAATCCTTGCTGTTGCGCATCACCGCTTCAAACCACTTCGGATGGTGCTTGCGCGCCCAGCCGTAGGTGACCGTGCCGCGCACCATGGCGCCGATCGAGCCCTTGACCCACAGCGCCGCGTAAATGTGCACTATGATGGCGCAGATGATGGCAAAAGCACAACCGGCATGCAACAAGGCGGCAAAACGCACCACGTCGATCGGGAAATAGAACGCGAAATACGCACGCCAGATCACGATGCCCGACAGCAGCAATCCCACCATGCAAGCGAGCAGCACGAAGAACAGGATCTTCTGGCCGGCATTGTATTTGCCAATCTTCGGAAGCTTTTCTTCGCGGTTGTTGAGTACATCGTCCATCTGTTTCAGCCACTGCTTGTCGCCGTCCTCGAACTTGTTGTGGTGCCAGAAGCGCACCACCAGGATCGCGAACGAGACGAACATCACCAGGCCGGCAAACGGATGCAAGATG
Source organism: Janthinobacterium algoris (assembly GCF_051380935.1). Lineage (NCBI taxonomy): Bacteria > Pseudomonadati > Pseudomonadota > Betaproteobacteria > Burkholderiales > Oxalobacteraceae > Janthinobacterium > Janthinobacterium algoris. The sequence continues at coordinate 134,240 of NZ_JBNYXZ010000005.1, forward strand.
CGCGTCCATTGCCCGCCGCCGAACAGGTTCGCCAGCCACGCCATCGAGGGATGGAACATGGCCAGGCCTGACAAGGCCAGCATGACGAAGGTGATGGCGGTCACCCAGTGATTCGTGCGCTCGTTGGGATCGTAGCGCTGGATCAGCGGGTTGCCATCCTTGTCGCGCAGCTTGCCATCGTGCTGTTCACGATGCTGTTCACTGTGATTCATGCTGTTCCTCCCGGATCCGCTTAGCCTCTTCCAAGGCTTCGTGCTCTTCATCCTTGCTCACTTCGTTCGGACCGACACGCGTGTAATGGAAGAAGCCTGCCAGCGCCGTGGCAGCCATGCCGGCCACCGCCAGCGGCTTGGACCAGCCCTTCCAGAAGCCCACCATCGGGCTGATACGCGGGCGTTCCGGCAAGTTCGAATACAGCTTCGGCTTGTCGGCATGGTGCAGCACATACATCACGTGCGTGCCGCCCACGCCCAGCGGATCGTACAAGCCCGCGTTGTCGAAACCGCGCGACTTCAGGTCGACGATGCGCTCTTCCGCATGCACCTTCATGTCTTCCTTGGTGCCGAAGACGATGGCGCCCGTCGGGCAGGTTTTCACGCAGGCCGGTTCCTGGCCCACGGCGACGCGGTCCGAGCACAAGGTGCACTTGTAGGCGCGGTCGTCCTTTTTCGAAATGCGGGGCACGTCGAAAGGACAGCCGGCCACGCAGTAGCCGCAACCGATGCAGTTTTCCTGGTGGAAATCCACGATGCCGTTCGTGTATTGCACGATGGCGCCCGGCGCCGGACAGGCTTTCAAACAGCCCGGATCCTCGCAGTGCATACAGCCATCCTTGCGGATCAGCCACTCGAGGTTGCCGTCATTGTTTTCGTGTTCGGCAAAACGCATCACCGTCCACGATTGCGGCGTCAAGTCCGTCGGATTGTCATAGGTGCCGTGGTTTTCGCCGACTTCATCGCGCAAGTCGTTCCATTCCATGCACGCCGTCTGGCAAGCCTTGCAACCGATGCATTTCGACACATCGATCAGCTTGGCCACGGTGCCGGTCACGGGGCTGCGCGCTTGCGGCGGCGTCACCGTGGTCGCCGACAGGCGCCGGATATCTAAGGATTGCAGTGCCATTATTGAGCTCCCATCATGCTTTTTCCACCTTCACCAGGAAGGACTTGAATTCCGGCGTTTGCGAATTCGCATCCCCCACGCCCGGCGTCAGGGTATTAATCAGATACCCCGGCTTGGCCACGCCTGTAAAGCCCCAGTGCAGCGGCAGGCCCACGGTATGCACCTGCTTGCCCTCGATCATCAACGCCTTGATGCGCTTGGTGACCACGGCCTTGGCGATGATGTGCCCCCGCTTGGAACTGACGCGCACTTCACCGCCGGCAACGACGCCGATGCTCTTGGCCAGCTCTTCGCCGATTTCGACAAATTGCTGCGGCTGGATGATGGCGTTCAAGCGTGCATGCTTGGTCCAGTAATGGAAATGCTCGGTCAGGCGGTAGCTGGTCGCCACATGCGGATATTCCTCATGCGTGCCGAATTGCTTGCGGTCAGCGGCGAACACGCGCGCGGCCGGATTGCTGGTCGCCAGCGGGTTTTTCGGATGCATGGGGTTGTAGCCCAGCGGATTTTCGAACGGCTCGTAATGCTCGGGGAACGGTCCTTCGGCCATGGCGCCACGCGCAAAGAAGCGCGCCACGCCCTCGCCCAGCATGATGAACGGGCCCATGCCGTTTTCCGGCGGTTCGTCGACCTTGAAGTCGGGAATATCGGCCCCGCTCCAGTTCGTGCCATTCCATTCGATCAGCTTGCGGGTCGGATCGAAAGCCTTGCCCTTCACGTCGCATGAGGCGCGGTTGTACAGCACGCGGCGGTTCGCCGGCCACGCCCAGGCCCAGCCCAGCGTCTGGCCGATGCCGGTCGGGTCACTATTGTCGCGCCGTCCCATCTGGTTACCCGCTTGCGTCCAGCTGCCGGCAAAAATCCAGCAACCGCTCGACGTCGTGCCGTCGTCGCGCAACTGCGCAAACGAAGCCAGCTGCTCGCCCTTCTTGAGCAGCAGCTTGGTGGCATCTTTCGGATCGTACAGATCGGCCAGCGCCTTGCCGTTGAATTCGCGGGCGATTTCTTCCGGTTGCGGGTTATGCGGCTGCGCATAATTCCACGTCAGGTTGACGATAGGATCGGGGAACTTGCCGCCCTCTTTCTGGTACATGGTGCGCATGCGCAAGAACAGGCCCGACATGATCTCCAGGTCGCTACGCGCCTGGCCCGGCGGTTCGGCCGCCTGCCAGTGCCATTGCAGCACGCGCGAAGAACTGACCAGGGAACCGCGCTCTTCGGCGAAGCAGCTGGTCGGCAAGCGGAACACTTCCGTCATGATCTTGGTGGGATCGACTTCGTGGTATTGCCCGTGCGGCTTCCAGAATTCGCCCGTTTCCACGGCCAACGGATCCATGATGACGAGAAACTTCAGCTTCGACAGCGCATCCGTGACCTTCTGCTTGTTCGGCGCGGACGCCAGCACATTGAAGCCCTGGCAGATATAGCCCGTCATCTTGCCTTGGTGCATGTTCTCGATGGCTTGCATCAAGTCATACGGCTTGTCGAGTTTCGGCAGGTAGTCGAACGCGTAGTTGTTCTCGGCCGTGGCGAAATCACCCCACCACGTCTTCATGAAGCTGACGTGGAATTTGCGGTAATTACTCCAGTAACTGAGCTGGTTCGGCCGCAGCGGCTTGGTGGCGCGCGCAGCGATGTAGGCATCGAAGTCCTGCTCGGCTTCGTTGGGCAAGGTCATGTAACCTGGCAACAGGTTCGACATCAGGCCCAGGTCGGTCAAACCCTGGATGTTCGAGTGGCCGCGCAAGGCGTTCATGCCGCCGCCAGCGATACCCATGTTACCGAGCAAGAGCTGCACCATGGCGCCCGTGCGGATGGTTTGCGCGCCCGTCGAGTGGTGCGTCCAGCCCAGCGCGTACAGGATGGTACCGGCGCGTCCCGGCACGGCGGTCGAAGCCAAGGCTTCCGCCACCTTGTGGAACTTGTCGGGCGAGACGCCGCACGTGCGCTCGACCATCTCGGTCGTGTAGCGCGCATAGTGCTTCTTCATCATCTGGTAGACGCAGCGCGGGTGTTCCAGGGTCGGGTCGACCTTGGCATAACCGTCGTCGCCGATCTCGTAATCCCAGGTGGCCTTGTTGGTGTACTTGCCTTTTTCCTTGTCGAAACCCGAGAACAGGCCGTCTTCGAACGCATAGTCTTCGCGCACGATAAAGGGCATGTCCGTGTAGTTGCGCACGTACTCATGCTGGATCTTGTCGTTCGTCAGCAGATAATTGATGATCGCGCCGAGAAAAACGATGTCCGTGCCGGTACGCGTGGCGCAGTAATAATCTGCCACGGATGCGGTACGGGTAAAACGCGGATCGACAACGATCAGCTTGGCCTTATTATGCGCCTTCGCTTCCGTTACCCATTTGAAGCCGCAAGGATGTGCTTCTGCTGCATTGCCGCCCATGACCAAAATCACATCGGCATTCTTGATATCGACCCAATGATTCGTCATCGCGCCACGGCCAAACGTCGGGGCAAGACCTGCCACCGTCGGTCCGTGTCATACACGCGCCTGATTATCAAAGGTCAGCATCCCCATGCTGCGCACTGTCTTGTGGGTCAGGTAACCGACCTCGTTACTGCCGGCGGACGCGGCCAGCATGCCGGTGGAGAGCCAGCGGTTGACGGTCTTGCCGTCGGCATTCTTTTCGATCAGGTTGGCATCGCGGTCATCCTTCATCAGGCGCGCGATCTTGTCGAGCGCCACATCCCAGGAGATAGCTTGCCATTCCGTGCCGCCCGGTGCCCGGTATTCGGGCACTTTCAGGCGGTTCGGGCTGTGGATGAAGTCGACCAGACTGGCGCCCTTCGGGCACAGCGTGCCGCGGTTCACCGGGTGATCGGCATCGCCTTCCACGTGGATGATGCTGGAGACGGCATTTTTCGCGCCGTCGCCCAGTCCATACAGCAGGACGCCACATCCTACCGAACAGTAAGGACAGGTATTGCGTGTCTCAGTCGTGCGAGACAGCTTGTATTGCCGCACTTCCGCCATCGCCTGACCCGGTGCGAAACCGAGCAGGGCGAGGCTGGAACCAGCAATGGTCGCGCCAGTTACCCGAAGGAACTGGCGCCTGGACATCTGAACCATATTCAGGCCTCTATGATGTGAGTAAATAAAAAGTCATACAACGTCTTGGTGGTGTCATATCACTAAGATATAAGCACCATGCCTGTGCCGTATGACAGCATTTTACCCCTCAAAGCCCATCAAGGCTCAGAGCGCCGGAAAAAATTGCACATAGTCAACATTATTTTGTCGGTACCGAACAGTTCCTCTAAACAATGCCAACCTGCCAGCACCAGCCATGCACCGGTACTGCGCGCTTGCATATCGCTATCCATCCATCCATGAAAAAACCCGCTCGCAAGCGGGTTTTGAGGAAGTGACAAAAATTACAGACTGTAGCGCAAGGTCAGCGCCACAGTGCGCGGTGCGCCCGGCAAGCTCAGGTTCGGGCTGGAACCATGGCCCGAAACGATGTAGCGCGTGTCGCCGATATTATTGACGTTCAGCTGCACTTCATAGCGGCCGGTGCGGTATGCGGCCATGGCGTCTGCCGTCACGTAGCCAGGCAAGACCACCGTGTTGCCCGCATTGGCGAAGCGGCTGCCGACGGCATTCGCGCCGCCGCCCACCGTGAAGCCATGGCCCAGGTCTTTCGTCAGCCACAAGTTGGCCGTATTGCGCGCCGTCAGGGTGGCGCGCTTGCCCTTGATGGCGACGGATCTGGCGGTCGTCGTACCCGGCGTATTCACGCTCTTGTCGACGGCGATGGAGTCGGTGATGCTGGCGTCCAGGTAAGCATAGCCGGCCATCATTTTCCAGCCATCGTGCAAGTCCGCGTTGAAGGTCAATTCCAGGCCGTCCGTGCGCTGCGTGCCGACGGGCACGATGCGGTTCGTGATCGGGTCGCTGCTCTTGATATTGTCGCGCTCCAGGCGGAACAGCGACACGGTGGCGTTGGCGCGGCCGCCCCACAAGTCATACTTGGCGCCCACTTCCGTGTTGCGCGTGGTTTCCGGCGCCAGGTCGGCATTGTTGGCGGCCAGCGCGAAGTTCTCGCCGCTGGGCTGGAAGGAACGGCTCCACGACGCGTAGTACGATTGCACCGCACTGGGTTGCCAGACGAGGCCGGCGCGGGGGCTGTAGGCCGAATCCGTGCGCGACAGGTCCGCCGTCGTCACACCAAGCGCATTGGCCAGGCGCGATTGCTGCTTGTAGCGGTCATAGCGCAAGCCGGCCAGCGCCTTCCACTCGTCGCTGAACGCGATGGCGTCCTGCACGTAAGCGGCGGCCGTGTCGTAGGTGCCGAACGTATCGCTGCGCGCGCCCAGCTTGCTGCGGTTGACGTGCGGCAGGACGGGATTGAAGATCGATACATTCGTCGCCACCACGGTCGAAGCCCAGCTGTTGGCATCCTTGTTTTGTTTGCCGAACTCGGCGCCATACAGCACTTCATGGCGCAAGGTGCCCGTGACCAATTTTTGCGTCAGTTCCGTCTGGTTGAACCAGCCGCTTTCGTCGCGGTTCAGCTTGGCGTGGCCCAGGCTCATCGTGCCCTTGACTTCATTGACGTTGCCGGAAATATTCGTGTTGTTGCGGTCCAGGTGGTAATCGTAGTAGCGGAAGGCATTGCGCAGCGACAAGGACTCGCTGAACTTGTGCGTCAGGGTGGCGGCCGTGGAGACCACGCGCGACTGGCTGAAGTCGGCATCGCGGGCGTTGGCGGCGCCATAGTAAGTGCCCGCATCGACAGCCACCGGGCGTCCCTGGTAGGACGGAATGCCGAAGTCCGTCAGGCGGCGGTCTTCCAGGTAATCACCTTGCAGCAGCAATTTGGTGGCGCCAGAGAGGCGGATGGCCACGGATGGCGCCAGCGCCGTGCGGTTGATGAATTGCTGGTCGCGGTAGCTGTCCGACAATTCGCGCGCGCCCGTGAAACGCCAGTCCACCGTCTCGCCCACCCTGCCCACATCGACTTCGCCGCGGCGCCCTGCCGTGTTCGTCAAGCTCAGGGCCACGTCCGTGATATCCACGCCCGGTTTCCTGGTGATGCGGTTCACCAGACCACCCGAGGAACCGCGGCCGTACAGCACGGCAGCCGGCCCCTTGATCACTTCCAGGCGCTCCACGTTCGACAGGTCGCGGAAATACAGCGCGTCATCGCGGAAGCCGTCGACAAACTGGTCACCGATGGCCGTGAAGCCGCGGATGAACACCTGGTCGCGCTGGCCGTCGCCCGTGGACAAGCCCACGCCGGGGATGTTCTTCATGATGTCCTGGATCGACATGGCGTTCTGGTCGCGGATGACGGCGGCCGGTACCACGTTGATCGTCTGCGGCACATCGCGCAGGGCCATTTCCGTCTTGGTACCGCTGGCGGAAGTGGCGGCGACATAGCCATCCTTGTCCTTCGATGCCGTCACGGTGACGGCGGGCAAACTTTCCTGGGCCAAAGCCGCCAGTGGCACGGCGCCCAAGGTCAAGGCGCCCAGTACGGCGATGGTGATCGGTTTACATCCTGGCTTGCGCTGTTGCTGCATACAATTCCCTGGTCGATGGTTTAATACGAATGATTATCATTAGTATTTTATCAGCAGACGCAGCATAAGGTAAGGCGAAATGTAAGTGATAGTACTTATGGACTAGGTACTTGACGTAAAAAAGCAACAGGAAATCAATGCCAAAAAATAATTAAAATTGCTTTGAAAAACTATTTCCCTGCGTCAATGCTATACTTGCGGCTTGCTGGGCAGCGGTCAACCTGACCGATATGCTCCTTGCTTCACCTCCATCGCCACGCTCAGCGTGGCGCGCCGCACAGCCATCACGCGGCACACGAAGACCCCGATCCCCTGCGCCTTGCGGCGCCTGTCCGCCCCTGCTGGCGGCGGCGATCATGACTATTAAACTGTTAGGAATTACATGAAAAACCTGAACATCGGCAGCCGCCTTGGCGTCGGCTTTGCTGTCGTATTGCTGTTGCTTGCCGCCTTGACCATCACTGCCCTCGTGCGCATGCAAACGGCCAGCGACCTGACTTACCGCCTCATCAATACCAGCATCAAGAACCAGCGCATGGTGGCCGAATGGTCGAAGATCATTGAACTCAATAGCGTGCGCGGCGTCGCCTCGTTTGAAATCACCGATCCTGTCGTGCGCGCCAAGATCGAGGAGGACTTGAAGGTCGATGCGGAGCGTTCCAGCAAGCTGCAGGACGACATCATCGCGTCGCTGCGCAACCCTGCCGTGATCGAGCAATTCAAGGTGGTGCGCAAGGTGCGCACCGACTACGTGACGACGCGCGCACGCGCCTTCAAGATGAAAGCCGACGGCGACGTGGCGGGCGCCAAGCAAGTGTTCGAGAAGGAAGTCGCGCCGATCACCAAGGCCTACCTGGCCGAAGTGAAGCGCTTTGCCAACATGCAGATCAAGGCCGCCGACGGCGTCGGCGCCAGCATCATCGAGGCCTACAGCAGCACCCGCATTTTCCTGATTACCATGGGCGTGCTGGCCGTGCTGATGGGCATCGGCTTTGCGTGGTGGATCACGCGCTCGATCACCGGCCCCATCCGTGACGCCGTGAAAGTGGCGGAAACCGTGGCAGCAGGCGACTTGAGCAGCATCATCACGGCGCAAGGCCGCGATGAAACGGGCCAGCTGATGCATGCCCTGAAATCCATGAACGACAGCCTGGTGGGCATCGTCGGCCAGGTACGCAGCGGCACCGACACCATCGCCACGGCATCCGCGGAAATCGCCGCCGGCAACCAGGACCTGTCGTCGCGCACGGAACAGCAAGCCAGCTCGCTGGAAGAAACCGCGTCGTCGATGGAAGAATTGACCAGTACCGTGAAGCAGAATGCCGACAATGCGCGCCAGGCGAATAAACTGGCGGGCGACGCGGCCGGCATCGCCAGCCGCGGCGGCGCCGTGGTGGCCGAAGTGGTTGCCACCATGGGCGAGATCAATACCTCGTCGAAGAAAATCGTCGACATCATCTCCGTCATCGACGGCATCGCCTTCCAGACCAATATCCTGGCCCTGAACGCGGCCGTGGAAGCGGCACGCGCTGGCGAACAGGGTCGCGGCTTTGCCGTGGTGGCAACGGAAGTGCGCAACCTGGCGCAGCGCTCGGCAGCGGCGGCCAAGGAAATCAAGGGACTGATCGACGACTCCGTGCAAAAGGTCGACGTGGGCACGGATCTGGTCGACAAGGCCGGCAAGACGATGGAAGAAATCGTGCAAAGCATCGGCTTCGTCACGTCCATCATGAGCGAGATCAGCAACGCCAGCGAAGAGCAGAGCGCAGGCATCGAGCAAGTCAACCAGGCCATTTCCGAAATGGACCAGGTAACGCAGCAAAATGCAGCCCTGGTGGAAGAAGCCTCGGCAGCAGCCGAAGCGATGCAGGAACAGGCGAGCGAACTGGCGCAGGTAGTCAGCGTCTTCCGCCTGGACGCCAATGCGGCGGCGACTGATCGTTTCAGCGTGAAAGCGGCGCAGCGCAGCGTGCCGGCAGCGCCAGCAACCCGGGCCGCGCCTGCCCGCAAGACCTCGGCCCCTGCCCTGCGCCTGCCCGTGACACGCGCCAGCAGCAAGGCGGCGGCGCCGACTGAAGGCGAGTGGGAAGAGTTTTAAAGTGGGAGATGTAGTGCGTGGCAGTGGCTGCCACGCATGCCGAACGGCCAGGCATCAGCACAGCCTGGCTTGCGCATCTTCCATGAGCTTCGCCAACTCGCGCGGCGCGGATTGCCCTAGAAATGCCAGCGCCAGCGCCTCCGGATCGATGGCGGCGTCCGCCGGCAAGCCATGCTCGAAGCCGCCCACCATGATTCGGCAGAAATGCGGCGATTCCATCCGCGTTTCCACATACCAGCAGCCCGCATGGCCTTGCACGAAGTATTCGCCGATAAAATAGCCAAGCATGGTTTTCACCCACTGCCAGCTCTCGTCGCGGATGACGATGGTGCGCATGGCCGCATCGATGTACGGCAAATATTCGGCCGCGTTCGTCAACACTTCGTGCGCGGGCTGGATGCCCAGGCGCTCGACAAAACTTACCAGCGACGCACCCAGCGCGTCATAGTAGGCATCAAAAGCCGTTTGGCTTTGCTGCAATAATTGTTCTTGTTCGTTCGACAGCATTCACACTCCACAGACATTCAACAATCCCGCCCATTTTCAAGAAATTGCGCGGGTCAGACTATCCATCATTTTACGCCACGCTCACGTCCACCCCGGCCCGCTGCAGCAAGGCCTTATTGCGGGCGGACAGATGCGTCACCTGCAGATGCTTGCCGGCCTTGTCATAGCGCTCATACAGGGATTCGATGGCGGCGATGGCCGAGTGATCGGCCATGTGCAGGTGCCGGCAGTCGAGGATGACGCGGGCCGGATCCGACGCTGACTGGAACAGCTCCTGGAAATGCGTGGTGGAAGCAAAAAACAGGGTGCCGTGCGGCAGGTAAACGCGCCTGCCAGGGCTGCTGTCATCGATGTCGGCACGCATTTCGCGGGCATGTTGCCAGGCAAAATTCAAGGCGGCGATGACGATGCCGCACAGCACGGCCAGCGCCAGGTCCGTCAACACCGTGATCACCGTCACGGCAACGATCACCAGCGCATCCTGCAACGGCACCTTGCCCAGCACGCGCAAGGAACCCCAGGCAAACGTTTGCTGCGCCACGACGAACATCACGCCCACCAGGGCAGCCAGCGGGATGCGCTCGATCAACGGCGAAAGAAAAAGGATGAACAGTAAGATCATCACGCCGGCCGTCACGCCCGACAAGCGCGAGCGGCCGCCCGAGCTCAGGTTGATCATGGTCTGCCCAATCATGGCGCAGCCGCCCATGCCGCCAAACAGGCCCGAAACGACAGTCGAGGCACCGAGCGCGATGCATTCGCGGTTCGGCTTCCCCGGCATTTCCGTTATCTCATCGGTAAGATTAAAGGTGAGCAAAGTTTCCAGCAGCCCCACCATGGCCATCAGCACCGCATACGGGAAGATGATGTGCAAGGTGGCCATGTCCAGCGGCACGCTGGGCCAATGCAGCACTGGCAAGCCACCGGCGATATGCGCGAGGTCGCCCAGGCTGCGCGTGGGCAAGTGCAAGCTATAGCTGAGCACGCCCACGCCCAGGATGGCCACCAGCGCGGGCGGCACGACACGCGTGATGCGCGGCAGCACGTAGACGATGGCCATGGTCAGGGCCACCAGCGCGACCATCACGAGCAGGGGCGTGCCTTGCAGCCAGGCCTCCCCTTGCGGCGTGGCCTGGCGAAAGTGCTCCAGCTGCGCCATGGCGATAATGATGGCCAGGCCATTCACAAAGCCCAGCATCACGGGATGGGGCACCATGCGGATCAGCTTACCCAGGCGCAAGATACCAAACAGCGCCATCAGGATGCCGCTGAGCACGACGGTGGCCAACAGGTATTGCACACCATGCTGTGCCACCAGCGCCACGATGACGACGGCCATGGAGCCGGCAGCGCCCGACACCATGCCAGGGCGTCCGCCTAAGATGGCCGTCAATACGCAAATGATGAAGGCGCCGTACAGGCCCATCAGGGGATTGAGCTGCGCCACCAGGGCGAAAGCGATGCACTCAGGTACCAAGGCAAACGAAGTGGTCAAGCCAGCAAGAAAATTCTTTTGTAGATTCGGGAACCATTCTGCCCGAAACGTCGCGTTGATCATTGAACTATCCAGGTTTATAACAGTGAAATAGCGCCTGGTGCGGCGCATCCACGCGCACGCAGACGACAGCTTCGCAAGGGAAGCCGGCATATGGCGAACAGTTGGAAAATCAATGACTACATCGGTATGGCGGCAAGGACAATAAACCGCGCGCCGGGCGGCGCTGCTGGGCCAGCCTGGATTATACAAGATCACCCGGGCGGCCTTTACTGCCGGAAAGACCCAGGCCGTAGGCAACTATCGGCCAATGGCGGAAACACTTGAATTGAAGCACGAAACAATCGATGGCAAGCCGCCATTGCTTCGAACAACGGTGCGCATGTAGCGTCTTCCTCTCCCGCCGGCACCGGCTGTAGCCGCAGCAGTCCGGCTTGCCTGAAGGACGGCGCCGCACCCCGGGATTGCACCGCGAAGTGGTGGCCGCACTGACCGGTGCGTTTGCGTACGGCCCCAGATCATCCCATCCCAGGCTCAGCGAGCGCACCGAGATAAGCGCGCACCGCCGCTTCAATACGCGCCACCAATTGTAGCGGATCAACGCTGCCACGGCGGCCGGCGGCGTCTGTCAGCGCGCTGATGATGGCCATCAGATCGGTTGCAGCCAGTTCCGGCGCCAGCATTCCCTTGGAGATGCCAGCACGCACGAAGCCGGCCAGCGCCACATGCATGGTCACGCCATTGCCAGATGCCGGCATGACCGCCGACAAACGATGCTGTTCAAAATCGAGCAGCGCCGCCAACGCAGGCCGGCGCAACTGGTGGCGCACCGCAATCTCGATCAGCTGATGCAATGCCAGGCATCGGTCATCCTGGGCCAGCGCCTGTATCGCCTCGCGCACCAAGTCTGCCCTCTCGCGCTCGATCAGCGCCACTGTCACGGCATCCTTGGTGGGAAAATATTGATAGAGCGAGCCGATGCTGACGCCGGCGCGTGCGGCGATGGCATTGGTGGTGTAACCGTCCAGTCCGGATTGCTCAAGAATGTGAGCCGCGCCTTCGAGTATGGCCTCGACGGTATGGGCGGAACGCGGCTGGGACGGCGCTTTGCGCGGCTTCAGGCGGCGCGCACTTGCCGCTTTGGATTGCGAGTTGTTCATGTGAGCTAATGCTCATATCATTTTCCTGCCACGTCAAGCGCAATTTCTGCGCTGGCGAACCGCTACGGAAACATCCATGAACTCTTCAAACAATACACATGCCACGGCGTCCGGCGACGCCGAACTGCTGGCGCTGGTCGTGAAAGCCGTGCAGTCGGCAGGCAAGGCCATCGAGGCCCGTTTCAGCCCGGGTGCACGGCCTGAGCACCGGGGCGATATCGGCGCGTTGATCGCCGCCAACGATGCCATTGCGCTGGCCATCCTGCGCCCGGCCTTGTCTAAGGCCCATCCCGCGGCGCGATGGACGGAGGATGAAGGCGGCAGCGGCTTGTTACCTGACGGCGAATGGTGGGTCTGCGATCCCGTCGAGGGAGCGATCAACCATATCCACGGCTTGCCCGAGTGGGGCGTGACGGCCACGCTGGTGCGCGACAACGCGCCCGTGCTCACAGCAGTGCATTTACCCATGTGCGCAGACACCTATACGGCCTTGCGTGGCGGCGGCGCATGGCTGAACGGAAAACGGTTGCACACATCGCTGAAAACCGAGCTGAACGCCGCCATGGTCGGCACCGGCCAGGCGGTGCCCGGTGAAGGCAGCAGCGTCTACCAGCGCATCGGCAAGTCGGTGAGCGCCATGCTGGAAGCGGCGCTGGTGGTCAGGGTCTCGGTGCCATCGACCTTGCAGCTGGTGCAGGTTGCTGCCGGCCGCCAGGATCTGTTCTGGCAATACAGCCAGGTGCGCTCGGGCTTGCTGGCCGGAGCGCTGCTGGTGGCCGAAGCGAACGGCAGTGTATCTGACCTGGACGGCAATCCGTGGCACTTGGGCAGCAGCACCCTGCTCGCCGGGGCCCCGGCGCTGATGGGAGCCGCTGTTGCCGTCATGTCCACCATTGCCTGATTTCCAGTCTTTCAAGGAACATTCATGAAACTTGCCATTTTTGGTGCCTCTGGCGCCACCGGTCGTCAGCTGCTGAGGCAGGCGCTCGATGCCGGCCACACGGTCTCGGTGTTGCTGCGCAGTGCAGACGCTTTGCCTATCGATCATGCCCGCCTTACGCGCATCGTTGGCCAACTGGGTCACCCCGCCACCATGCGCGCTGTCGTGCAAGACGCCGAGGCGGTGATCAGCGTGCTGGGCGCGCGCAAGGGCGGTGCACAGAACATTTGCAGCGATGCCATGCGTCATATTTTGCCTGCCATGCAGGCGACCGGAGCACGCCGGCTGATTGCCCTGAGCGCCTATGGTGCATCGGAAACATACAAGGCGTCATTGTTCATACGCTTCGTGCGCAAGATGATAGGCGCAAAAATGCGCGACAAGGACAAGATGGAAGCACTGGTGCGCGCCAGCGCTACAGACTGGACGCTAGTGCGCCCGCCCGCGCTGACGAACGGCCCGTCGAGCGGCGTGTATCGTAGCGGCACCACCTTGAAGCCTGGCATCATGGGACGGATACCGCGCGCCGACCTGGCCGCCTTCATGCTGCGGACGGCTGAACAGGGAAATCATCTCGATCAGGCGCCTGTCGTCTGCACCTGAGTGCACAGCGTCGCCGGTCGCGCAGAAACACTGCAGCTGGCGCCCAAATGAAAATAGCCCACTCGAAAGTGGGCTATTTTTTTCATCTGGAGGCGAGGACGGGAATCGAACCCGTCTAAACGGCTTTGCAGGCCGCTGCATAACCTCTTTGCTACCTCGCCAGAGGAACTGCTTGGATGCGCCTTGCGGCCCACCTTGAAAACTGGAGCGGGAGAAGAGTCTCGAACTCTCGACCTCAACCTTGGCAAGGTTGCGCTCTACCAACTGAGCTACTCCCGCATTGAAGCTTGGTTGCTGCTTAATCACGCTGCGTACTGCGGCGGATAAAAAAAGGAAGCCAGCTTAGCTTCCCTTTAGAATTCTGGAGCGGGAGAAGAGTCTCGAACTCTCGACCTCAACCTTGGCAAGGTTGCGCTCTACCAACTGAGCTACTCCCGCATTGGAGCTTCTATTATCTGATACTGCATCTTGCTGTACTGCCTCCAACTTTCGCTGGAGCGGGAGAAGAGTCTCGAACTCTCGACCTCAACCTTGGCAAGGTTGCGCTCTACCAACTGAGCTACTCCCGCATACAAACCACTATTTTACTGCTTTTTCCTACCGTTTACCAGTGCTGCTTTACTGCTGATCCAGTATTCACTGGAGCGGGAGAAGAGTCTCGAACTCTCGACCTCAACCTTGGCAAGGTTGCGCTCTACCAACTGAGCTACTCCCGCAGTGGACAACATTGTATCAGAAGCTCTACTACATCACCAGTACTACTTTTTACTGCATACGCTGTTTTTACCTATGACACTCTCCAAAAAACTGGAGCGGGAGAAGAGGCTCGAACTCTCGACCTCAACCTTGGCAAGGTTGCGCTCTACCAACTGAGCTACTCCCGCGTCATCAACGACAGGCCAGCATTATAGAGGGATTACAGGGGCTGTCAACGGGCAATATCTGGTGTTTTGCAAAATATTCCGAAGAAAGCCGCCAATCCCACCTTAAGGTCCGCCGAATAGCGTAGCGAGCAAGCTCAATATCGTGTTGAGTAGCGGAGCTGTACGAAGGTACAGCGAGCAACGGAGACGCGAGAGTGAGCTGCGCAGTAGCTAGGCGGAGTGGCCTTAGTGCAAATTTCCCGCTTTTTCCTTGATCAAGGGCCATGCCAGGCGCAAATAATAGAACATCGACCATACCGTCAGCACGCAGGCGATCCACAGCAGCTTTTCGCCCCACACGTGGGTGTCGATCGCGCCGAAGATCACGTCGTGGTACAGCAGCAAGGGAATGGCCGTCATTTGCGCGGCCGTCTTGATCTTGCCGATCGAGCTGACGGCCACCGATTTCGATGCGCCGATCTGCGCCATCCATTCGCGCAATGCGGAAATGGTGATTTCGCGGCCGATGATGATGAAGGCCAGCACGGCATTGACCCGGTCCAGCTGCACCAGCACCAGCAAGGCGCCCGCCACCATCAGCTTGTCAGCGACCGGGTCGAGGAAGGCGCCAAAGGCCGAGGTCTGGTTCCAGCGTCGCGCGAGAAAACCATCGAACCAGTCGGTCACCGCGGCAACAATGAAGACCAGGGTGGCAACCAGGTTCTGGTCGCCATGCAGCAGCATCGACGGCGGCAGGTAAAATACGCCGACGACGAGCGGTATCAGGGCCACGCGCAGCCAGGTCAAAAGAATGGGAATATTAAAAGGCATAAGGAAGCAATCGGCCGACGGGTAAATTGAACATGAAGAAAGCGTGAAGAAAGCGCCACTAGTCTACATGGCCCGGGGGTATTAGCCTAGTCCGGTTGCGGCAGCGCCGGTCCAGGCCACTTATCCATTAATGTAGCTGCTTGTAGATTTCTTCCGCGAGTTGCGTGGAAATCCCCTCCACCGACATCAAATCCTCGACGCTGGCATCGACCACGCCGCGCAAGCCGCCAAAGCGCGACAGCAGCTTCTGCCGACGCTTGGCGCCGATGCCTTCTATCTCTTCCAGGCGCGAGGTCTGGCGCGTCTTGGCGCGCTTGGCGCGCATGCCCGTGATGGCGAAGCGGTGCGCCTCGTCACGGATTTGCGCGATCAGCATCAGCGCCGCCGACTCCTTACCCAGTTCCTGCGCCGGACGACCATCGACGAACAGCAGGGTTTCCAGGCCCACCTTGCGCCCCTCCCCCTTGGCCACGCCGACAATCAAGCTGATATCGAGTCCCAGCTCGGCAAACACCTGGCGCGCCATTTCAATCTGCCCCTTGCCGCCGTCGATCAGCACCACGTCGGGCATCACGCCATCGCCATTGGCGACCTCATTGGCCACCTTCTCGTAGCGGCGCATCAGCACCTGGCGCATGGCCGCGTAATCGTCGCCGGGCGTGATGTCGTTGATGTTGTAGCGCCGGTATTCGCCATTCTGCATGGTGTGGTTGTGGAACACCACGCACGACGCCTGCGTCGCCTCGCCCTGCGTGTGGCTGATGTCGAAACACTCCACGCGCAGGCTGTCGAGGTCTTCCGTTTCCAGGCGCAGCGCCTCGGCCAGCGCACGCGTGCGCGACTGCTGCGAACCTTGCTCCGACAGCAGGCGCGCCAGCGAAATCTCGGCGCCCTTCTGCGCCATCTCCAGCCATTGGCGGCGCTGTCCCTGCGGCTGGAAGATCAGGTTGATGCGGTGGCCGCACTGCTCCATCAGGGCCACGATCAGGGCCGGCTGGTCGAATTCGATATTCAGGATCAGGGTGCCAGGGATGAATTTTTCCGTGTAGTGCTGGGCCAGGAAAGCGGCGAGCACTTCCACCTCGATGGGCTCTTCGGCAATCGCCGCCGCATCGCTGAGCTGGCTGGGAAAGTAGGCGCGGTCGCCCAAGTGGCGCCCGCCGCGCACCATGGCCAGGTTGACGCAGGCGCGCCCGCCCTGCACCAGCACGGCGAGGATGTCGACATCGGCGTCGCCCGTCGTTTCCATGCTTTGCTGGTGCAGCACGCGCGACAGCGAGGCGATCTGGTTGCGCACCACCACGGCCTGCTCGAATTTCAGCTCGGCGGCAAACGCATGCATCTTCTTTTCCAGGTCAGCCATCACTTCGCTCTGGCGCCCGCGCAGGAAGCGCGCCGCGTTTTCCACGTCGTTTTTATAGTCTTCCTTGCTGATCAGGTCCACGCAGGGTGCGCTGCAGCGGCCGATCTGGTGCAACAGGCAGGGCCGCGTGCGATTCGCATACACGCTATCCTCGCAGGTGCGGATGAGGAATACCTTTTGCAGGATCTGCATCGATTCCTTGACGGCCCAGGAACTGGGAAACGGCCCGAAATATTGGTTTTTCTTGTCCACCGCGCCCCGGTAATACACCATGCGCGGCGCGGCGCCGTTGGTGATTTTCAGGTAGGGGTAGGACTTGTCGTCACGAAACAGGATGTTGTAGCGCGGCTGCAGCGCCTTGATCAGGTTGTTTTCCAGGATCAGCGCTTCGGCCTCGCTGTGCGTGACGGTGGTTTCCAGGCGCGCGATGCGCTCGACCATCATAGCGATGCGGGGGCTGGCCAGGTTTTTCTGGAAATAGCTGGAGACGCGCTTTTTCAGGTCGCGCGCCTTGCCGACGTACAACACCTTGTCCCCGGCATCGAAATAGCGGTACACGCCGGGCAGGTTGGGCAGCTTGGCGACCGTGGCCAGCACGTGCGCGCGCGGGTCGGGTGGCGTTTCCGCCAAGGTCGATACAGGGATCGATTCAGGGATCGGTTCTGGGCTTGCTTCGGTCATTGCTGGCTCATTGCGTACTTATGGCGCACTCATAGTTATGCTGCTTGCTCCACGATCACGAACGCGACCGCATATTCTTCTTCATCGCTGATGGTCACTTGCGCGCTCAGGCGGTGCTTTTCCATGAACTCCGCCAGCACGCCACTGCAGACGATCATCGGCTTGCCGCTGGGATGGTTCAGCATTTGCGCGGCGGGCCAGGTCATCGGCATACGCAAGCCCAGGCCGATGGCCTTGGAAAAGGCCTCTTTTGCCGCAAAGCGGGTTGCCAGGAAGCGCACGCCGCGCACGGCATTCTTGGCGCTGCGGGCGCGGAATTTCTCCATTTCCTGCGGCCCCAGTATCTTTTGCGCGAAACGCTCGCCATGGCGCGCCAGTGCCGCCTCGATGCGGGGGATCTTGCAAATGTCGGTGCCGATGCCGTAGATCATGGGCTTGTCCTATTCCTTATGCTTTGTTGCCCAAGCGCGCAGCCACCATGATGGCCTTCATTTCGCGCACGGCGTTTTCCCAGCCGACAAACACGGCATGCGCGACGATGGCGTGGCCGATGTTCAATTCAGCAATGTCAGGAATGGCGGCGATGGCCTGCACGTTAGTGTAATGCAAGCCGTGGCCCGCATTGACTTTCAAGCCACGGCCCACGCCGAACAGCACGCCCGCCTTGATGCGCTCCAGCTCAGCCAATTGCTCGGCGCCGGCCGTATCCGCGTAGCGGCCCGTGTGCAGCTCGATCACGGGCGCACCGAGCTCGGCAGCGGCGGCGATCTGTTGCTCGTCGGCATCGATGAACAGGCTCACGCGGATGCCCTCGCCTTGCAATTGTTGCACAGCCGCCTGTACTTCCTTGAAGTAGCGCACCACGTCCAGGCCACCTTCGGTAGTCACTTCCGTGCGCTTTTCCGGTACCAGGCACACATCGGCGGGACGGATGCGGCAGGCGAAGTCGATCATCTCGGC
Source organism: Janthinobacterium algoris (assembly GCF_051380935.1). Taxonomy (NCBI): domain Bacteria; kingdom Pseudomonadati; phylum Pseudomonadota; class Betaproteobacteria; order Burkholderiales; family Oxalobacteraceae; genus Janthinobacterium; species Janthinobacterium algoris. The sequence goes on from NZ_JBNYXZ010000005.1 coordinate 152,404, forward strand.
CGTCACGGCCGCTTCCAGGTTCATGCGCGTGAGCAACTGCGGCGCGATGGCGATCACGTCCGCATCCTTGATGTGGCGCCGGTCTTCGCGCAAATGCAGGGTGATGGCGTCGGCGCCCGCCTGCTCGGCCAGCAGGGCCGCGCGGAGCGGGTCCGGGTATTGGGTGCCGCGCGCATTGCGCAAGGTGGCCACGTGGTCGATATTGACGCCCAGGTCGATGACGGGGCCGGAAGGCTGCAAAAAGCTCATAGTGATGGTATCCGTAAAGTGCTGTTGTGCGGCAAACCGCCGCTATAGCTGCATTAAATCGATCAGTATCTGGCGCGTGTTCAAGGTGGCGCCACCCAGTTGATGGGCCAGCAAAAAGCGCATCAGCAACTTGCTTTGCGCCTGCGTGGCCACGTCAAGATAATCTTCGCGCTCCATGTCGAGCAGGGTTTTGCCCGTGATCTTCGGCCAGGCATCGCCGGCACGCGCCGGGCGCGGCCCCCGTTCCGGGTCGACCACATAGACCTGCCCTGCCTCGACGGCCTGGCGCGTGCCGGTGCAGCGCGTCAGGTCGGCCGCCACGCCCGTTTCCTTGAGCAGCGCGCGCTCGAACTTGCGCAGCACGATGGGCGGCGGCTCATTGTGCGCCAGTTGATTCAAGGTGGCAACGTAGTGGTCGAACAGGACAGGATGCGGGTCGTCGCGCGCCAGCAGTTTCACCAGCAACTCATTCAAATAGAAGCCGCACAGCAGGGCCGTCTTTTCCAGCGGCAACATGCCGCCCACCCATTCGGCGCCCGTCAAAATGCGCAGTTCGGATTTACCCGTCCAGCCCGCTTGCAGCGGTTGGAAGGTCTGCAGCACGCCGCGCAACTGCGAATGGGGCCGCTTGGCACCCTTGGCGACGAGCGCGATGCGGCCGTATTCGCGCGTAAACACGTCGACGATGAGGCTGGTTTCTTTATGCGGGTAGCTGTGCAGCACGAAAGCGGGCTGGCCCGTGATGCGGCCGTCGCGCGTGGGCGGACGGCTGCGCCGGGGCGCTGTGGGCGTGGCAGTTGCGGGCGTTGCGGCCGGCGGCGCGATGGCCACCGGCGCGGGAACAGGTGCGGAGACAGCAAATGAGGCTGGCGCGATGTCAGGCTGCGCTGGCGTGGTGGTGCTCATGCGTGTAGCGTCGCCCCGGGTTGCGGATTACTCGTAGCCGTAGGCGCGCAAGCCCGCCTCGTTGTCGGCCCAGCCCGATTTGACCTTGACCCAGATTTCCAGGTACACGGGGCCGCCGAACAGTTTTTCCATATCCAGGCGGGCCTGGGTCGAGACTTCCTTCAGGCGCGCACCCTTATTGCCGATGATCATGGACTTGTGCGTATCGCGCTCGACCAGGATGGCGGCGAACACGCGGCGCAAATCGCCTTCCTGCTCGAATTTTTCGATCAGCACGGTGCTCGTGTACGGCAATTCGTCGCCCACGAAACGGAAGAGTTTCTCGCGCACGATTTCCGAGGCAAGGAATTTCTCGCTGCGGTCCGTGATGTCATCCGGGCCAAAGATCGGTTGGTTTTCCGGCAAGAAACGCTTGATCTCATTCTGCAAGCCTTCCAGCTGGAAATGCAGCTTGGCCGAGACGGGCACGATCGCGGCGAAGTCGCGCATGGCGGCGATCTTTTGCGCAAACGGCAACAATACGGCCTTGTCCTTGACGCGGTCGGATTTATTGATGACGAGGATGCATGGCACTTCCTTCGGCAGCAAATCCATCACTTGCTGGTCGGCCGGGCCGAAGGTGCCCGCCTCGATCACGTACAGGATGACATCCGAGGAAATCAGCGTGTTTGTCACGGTTTTATTCAGCGTCTTGTTCAGCGCGTTCGAATGGCGCGTCTGGAAGCCGGGCGTGTCGACGTAAATGAATTGCGCGTCCGGCACCGTTTGGATGCCGGTGATGCGGTGACGCGTGGTTTGCGCCTTGCGCGAAGTGATGCTGACCTTCGCGCCGATCAGCACGTTCATCAGGGTCGATTTGCCCACGTTGGGGCGGCCCACGATGGCGATATAGCCGCAGCGGAAGTTGTCGGGCATTTTGGTGGCTGTCATGCTAGTGTCGATTCTGTTTAGTAGGAGCGGCGTTCGCCGGAACAGCCTGGGCTGCCACGTCGTCGCTCTGGATGGTGGCAATACCGGCCAGCTTGAGCTGGGCGGCGCGCGGTTTAGGCTTGCGGCTGGCGGCTGGCGACTTCAACAGCGCCTGCTCGGCCACGTCCAACGCCAGTTTGGCGGCGGCTTGCTCACCGGCGCGGCGGCTTCCGCCACGGCCGTAGACCTGGATGTTCAATTTCGGCACCAGGCATTCGATTTCGAATTCCTGGCTGTGGGCGGCGCCGTGGGTAGCCACCACGTTGTATTGTGGCAGCGAAATTTTCTTGCTTTGCAAAAACTCCTGCAGCAGGGTCTTGGCATCCTTACCCAGGGTTTGCGGATCGACCGAGTCGAGGATGGGAATGTAGAAAGCGCGGATCACCGTGCTGGCCGCGTCAAAGCCCGTATCGAGAAAAATGGCGCCCAGCAAGGCTTCCAGGGTATCGGCGAGGATGGACGGACGGCGGAAACCGCCTGACTTCAGTTCGCCTTCGCCCAGGCGCAGGAATTGCGACAGTTCCAGCTTTTGCGCGATTTCATACAGCGACTGCTGCTTGACCAGGTTGGCGCGCAGACGCGACAGGTCGCCCTCGTCAATGGACTTGAAGCGTTCGTACAGGATGGAGGCAACCACGCAGTTGAGAATGGAGTCGCCCAGGAATTCCAGCCGCTCATTATGCAAACTGCTGTGGCTACGATGCGTCAAGGCTTGCTGCAACAGGCCAGCATCCTGGAACGTATAGCCTAAACGGGTTTGCAATAGCTGAAGATTCATTATTGTTTCTGTGTCATCTGAGTAATTCGGCTGGCCGCCGCGCGGGGAATCGGCGCGGCAGCCATGGGTGGTCCATTACAGACCAGGCCGGCTTAGTGTATGCCGCCCACGCGTTTCGGATTGCTGAAGTTCATCCACACCAGGAAGGCCTTGCCGACGATATTCTCGTTCGGCACGAAGCCCCAATAGCGGCTGTCTGCGCTATTGTCGCGGTTATCGCCCATCATGAAGTAATTGCCTTGTGGCACCACACATGTAAAACCGTCTTCGTTGTAGTTGCACGCATCCTTGTGCGGGAAATCCTTCACTTCGCGCAAGTTCAACGTTGGAGCAGGCTCGTCGTTGAGGATGCGGTGGCTCACGCCCGTCAGATTTTCTTCCAGCTGCTTGTGATAAACAGTGCTTTCATCATCGAGGTAGTCGTCCAGCGGGGTATAGGCGACTTCCTTGCCGTTCACCGTCAAGCGCTTGTTTTCATAGGTAATTTTATCACCGGGCACGCCGATCACGCGCTTGATGTAGTCTTGCGACATATCTTTCGGGTACTTGAACACCATCACGTCGCCACGCTGCGGATCGTTGACTTCGATGATGCGCTTGTTGACGATCGGCAAACGAATGCCATAGGTGAACTTGTTGACCAGAATCAAATCGCCCACCAGCAAGGTCGGCACCATCGAGCTCGACGGGATCTTGAATGGCTCGTACAGGAAGGAACGCAGGCAGAACACGAGGGCGATGACGGGGAAGAAGCTGCCCGAATACTCGACCCAGGTGGGCTGGCGCAACAGCGCTGCCTCGATGGTCGCGCGGCTGCCACCCGCATCGGACTTGATGCCCTCGGCGGCCAGCTTGGACTGACGCGCATCGAATTCAGCCAGGGCGCGGTCGGCCGCCTTGCGGCGCTGCTTGGACAGATAAAATACATCCAGGCACCAGACCAGGCCCGTCAACACCATCAGCACGAACAGAATTAAAGCAAAATTTCCTAAAATCACTTGCAGGTTCATTGATCAACCATCCACTTGTAAAATTGCCAGGAATGCTTCTTGCGGGATCTCCACGGAACCCACTTGCTTCATGCGTTTCTTACCCGCTTTTTGTTTTTCCAGCAATTTCTTCTTGCGGCTGATGTCGCCGCCGTAGCACTTGGCCAGCACGTTCTTGCGCAAGGCTTTCACGTTCTCGCGCGAAATGATGTTCGCGCCGATGGTCGCCTGGATGGCCACGTCGAACATCTGGCGCGGGATCAGTTCACGCATCTTGGCAGCCACCTGGCGGCCACGGTACTGGCTGTTCGAACGGTGGACGATGATGGCCAACGCATCGACTTTTTCGCTGTTGATCAGCATGTCGACCTTGACCACGTCGGCCGCGCGGTATTCCTTGAACTCGTAATCCATCGAGGCATAGCCGCGCGACGTCGATTTCAGGCGATCAAAGAAGTCCAGCACAATCTCGGCCATCGGCATTTCATACACGAGCTTGACCTGGCGGCCATGGTAGCTCATGTCCATCTGGATGCCGCGCTTGCCGATACACAGGGTAATCACGGAACCCACGTATTCCTGCGGCATGTACAGATTGACCGTGACGATAGGCTCGCGCACTTCCTCAATGCGCGAAGGATCGGGCATCTTCGATGGATTGTCGACGTTGATCATGGTGCCGTCGCGCTGGATCACTTCATACACCACGGTAGGCGCCGTGGTAATCAGGTCCATGTCGAATTCGCGCTCGAGGCGTTCCTGCACGATTTCCATGTGCAGCAAGCCCAGGAAGCCGCAGCGGAAGCCGAAGCCCAGCGCCTGCGACACTTCCGGCTCGTACATCAGGGCCGCGTCGTTCAATTTCAGCTTTTCCAGCGAGTCGCGCAGGGCGTCGTACTGGTTCGCCTCGACGGGGAACAGGCCGGCAAACACTTGCGGCTGCACTTCCTTGAAGCCTGGCAATGGCGCGGCGGCAGGACGGCTGACCAGGGTGACGGTATCGCCGACCTTGGCCGCCTTGAGCTCCTTGATGCCGGCGATGATGAAGCCCACCTGGCCTGCCGACAATTGCGGCAAGGATTGCGAACGGGGCGAGAACACGCCGAGGTCTTCCACCAGCTGCACCGAATCGGTGGCCATCAGGCGAATCTTGTCCTTCGGTTTCAGGGTACCGTTGACCACGCGCACCAGCATGACCACGCCGACATAGGCGTCATACCAGGAGTCGACGATCAGGGCCTGCAGCGGCGCATCGGGGTCGCCCTTCGGTGCCGGCACCTTGACGATCAGTTGCTCGAGCACATCCAGCACGCCGAAACCCGTCTTGGCCGAACAATGCACGGCGTCGGCCGCGTCGATGCCGATCACGTCTTCGATCTCGGCAATGGCGTTCGGTGGGTCCGCGTTCGGCAAGTCGATCTTGTTCAGCACGGGCACCACTTCCACGCCAAGGTCCAGCGCCGTGTAGCAGTTGGCGACCGTTTGCGCTTCCACGCCTTGCGACGCGTCAACCACCAGCAGCGCGCCTTCGCAGGCGGACAGCGAGCGCGACACTTCATAGCTGAAGTCGACGTGGCCTGGGGTATCGATCAGGTTCAGATTATAGATCTGTCCATCGCGTGCCTTGTAGTGCAAAGCCGCCGTTTGCGCCTTGATGGTAATGCCGCGTTCGCGCTCCAGATCCATCGAATCGAGCACCTGCGCCTCCATCTCGCGGTCGGACAAGCCGCCGCACAATTGAATGATGCGGTCAGCCAGGGTCGATTTACCGTGGTCAATATGGGCGATGATGGAGAAGTTGCGTATGTTATTCATTAACTAATATATGTGCGAGTGACAACACTGCTTTAACAGGAATCATGGGGATCATGCTCGGGCCAAACCAGGCCAAAACCGGGCACCCCACTCATGATGAAAAAAGCGCTCCGAGCAGGACATCTGCATGCCCAGGCGAGCGCTTTTGAAGCGACAGAAGCTGCTGCTTCGAACAGTAGCTTTTTCGACCTCCCCATTTTACCGGATTTCAGAGCGGAAAGCCCGTCTTTCAGAGGCCAGCACCGGGGCAAGGCGACATTTTCAGCTGTTTCCGGCAGTAGAATGCTGCAATGCAGTGTCAATATTGTCATTTAAGCTATACCAGGCAGCGCCGTACAGCGGCCTCGTCAAGAAAATAATGGCATAGCTCGGGTTGCGCCAGATCGCCAAACAACACCGGCACCAGCTCGTCGAAGCGCGCCAGCAGCGATGCATCGGGCGAGGCATCGATATCGATCACGTCCACTGTGAACGGTTTTTCAGGCGGCTGCAGCAAGAGCAAGGCGTCGAGCATGTCCTGACATAAATGGCAGTAACTGCGGGAATAAAGAGTGAAGTGCATGGGAAACTTGAATAACCCCAGGAGCGGCGACTGGGGCCGGACGGGGACGCCTGGTCCCTGAGGTCCGACCCCGGCCTTTGCGGGGTGCGTGTTGAAAAGTTATTTTGCCGATGGACGCAGCGAAACGAATTGTGCCGTGTCGCCACGGCGCACCAGCACGGCCGACGACTTCTTCGGATCGAGCTTGGCCACCAGGGCATTAAATTGCTTGGCATCTTTCACGGCAACATTGTTCAATTGCAAGATCACATCGCCAGGCTGCAGGCCGGCCAGGGCCGCCACACCATCCGCATCGTCGACCAGTACGCCGGCGTCGATCTTCATTTCCTGTTTCTTGGCGGCCGGCACGTCGCTGACCTTCAGGCCCAGTGCGTTGACGGCTTGCGCTTCCGGCTCCTTGGCACCCTTCTTCGCCGTTTTCTCGCCTTCCAGCTCGACGACGGTGACAGGAATATCCTGCTGCGCCCCCTTGCGCCAGACAGTCACCGTGGACTTGCCGTTGACGGCGGCGCCGCCTACCAGACGCGGCAGATCGGACGAACGCTCGATTTGGGCGCCGTTAAATTTCAGGATAATGTCGCCCGGCTTGATGCCCGCCTTGTCGGCCGGACCGCCCGGCTCCACCATCGACACTTGCGCGCCCTTGGCATTCGGCAAGCCCAGCGATTCCGCCACGTCCTTGCTCACTTCGCCGATCTGCACGCCGATGCGCCCGCGCACGACCTTGCCCGTCTTTTTCAGTTGCTCGCCCACGCGCATGGCCTCATCGATGGGCACGGCAAACGAAATGCCATTGTAGGCGCCGGATAAGGTGGCGATCTGCGAATTGATGCCGATCACTTCGCCGCGCATATTGATCAGCGGACCGCCCGAGTTGCCAGGATTGACAGCCACGTCGCTCTGGATCAAGGGCAAGTAGTCGCCCGTGTCACGGGACTTGGCGGAAATGATACCTGCCGTCACCGTATTTTCCAGGTTGAATGGCGAGCCGATGGCGATGACCCACTCGCCCACGCGTATCTTGTCCGAGTCGCCAATGGTCAGGCGCGGCAGGTTGCCGCCCTCGATTTTCAGCAGGGCCACGTCGGTGCGCGCATCGGCGCCAATCACCTTGGCCTTGAATTCGCGCTTGTCCGTCAGGGTCACGTACACCTCGTCGGCACCGTCGACCACGTGGGCATTGCTCAGCACGTAGCCATCAGCCGAAATGATGAAGCCGGAACCGACGCCGCGCTGCACTTCCTGCTCCTGCGGCACGGCACGGCGGCCGCCGCGCGGTGCCTGCTGACGCGGCGTCGGCATGGCGCCGCCAAAAAAGCGGCGCAGGAATTCCTGCATTTCCTGCTCATCCTGGCCACCCGCGCCGGGCGCACGCATCTTCAGGCGCTCGGTGGTGCGGATATTCACCACGGCCGGGCCGACGGCGTCGACCAGGTCCGAGAAATCAGGCAGTTTCACGGCCGGCACGGCGGCGTGCGCTTGTGGCGCCAGGCCCAGCATGCTGGGAGCGAGAAAGACGCCAGCCATACCGAACAATAAGGCGGAAAGCGTCTTCACTGAAAACGACTTGCTGACGGCACACATGTTTTTTTTCATGGAAAGGATCTTTTCGAGTATATAAACGGATCAAAACGCGGATCAGGCGATTACCTGCGTGCAGGTTTGGCCGTCATGACGGAATCCCAGGGGCAAAGACACCTGACAGCACGCATGGCAGCAACAATATATCGCAAAAGCAAGATATTGCCTGCACACAGTGTCAATCGTACCGAAGTCCAGTGTCAAGAGGGCCAGGAAGAAGTTAAGCCTGGCATAAGCTGCCGCAGTGCTAACGTTGCGCCAGCGGCCCTGCCTCCAGCGGCTCGGCCGCGCCCGGCGGCACGATGGCCGCGGGCAGGGGCAGCAATGGCTCCACATGGGCAGCCGCCCCCTCTGGCGCAGCCTCGGCAGCCAGCCGGCTGGCCAGGCGCGCGTCGAATTGGGCGCTCAGGGCATGGCCGCACTGCTCCGAGCGCAGCACATCGCCAATCAGGCGATAGGCATCCCAGGCTTGCCGCCCCGATGGCGTATCGAGGGCGGCAAAAGCCAGTTCGAGTTCGCTCGCCGCCAGCTCGCCATCGGCCAGGGCGGAAATCGTCTCGTGCAATCGTGTATGCGTATCCATGATGGGTCCTGCCATTTCAAGAGGATAGTTGCGGAAACCGGACGCAGCCACGCCAGCCTCATATTCCCCAGATTACCAGCGCTTGTCAATCGGCATGTCCAACAACGGTTTCAATTTCTCCGCAATCACTTCGCGCGCGCGAAAAATACGGCTGCGCACGGTACCGATGGGACACGCCATGATTGTCGATATCTCTTCATAGCTGAGGCCCTCGATCTCGCGCAGCACGATGGCCGTGCGCAACTCGATGGGCAACACCTCCATGGCCGCATTGACGGTGGCCGCAATCTGCTTGCTGGCCAGCACTGATTCGGGCGTATTGTTGTCGCGCAATTTAGTGCCATCCTCGAAGGACTCCGCCTGCTCGGCGTCGGCATCGCTGGACGTGGCGGCACGCCGCCCCTGCGTGACGAGATAATTCTTGGCCGTATTGATGCCGATGCGATACAACCAGGTATAAAAAGCGGCATCGCCGCGAAAATGGCGCAGCGCCCGGTATGCCTTGATAAAGGTTTCTTGTACCACATCTTCGGCCTCCGCCGGGTCATGCACAAGGCGCGACACCAGGCGCATCAAGCGGCGCTGATATTTCGATACCAGCACATCGAATGCCCGTTTGTCGCCAGCCTGCACCCGCTCGACCAGTAACTGATCATACTCGCGCTCTGTCCTCACGCCCAATGTCCCTGTAGTCATGCAGCGTGGGCGCCTGTATGGATATAGAGTTGGCCCGCTGCAAGAAGTTCAATGTTCGTCCCACTTTTATTCCTCCCCACTCCGCGCCGCGATGGCTCGGCACGCCACGGCCAGCGGGCGGAAGGCGACGCAGCTGCTGCCACGCTGCACCAGCAACTGCGTGCGCCGCCCCGCGGCATCGGCCAGGCACAGCACCAGCAGCGACGGCCACAGGGTCGAGCCCGGCAACAGGCGCAGCACAGACGGCACCAAGACCCCTGAGCCGGACGGCGCTCCGCCATGCTCCAGATATACCGCCAGCCGCAACTGGCCGACCGGCGAAATATCAAGCGTCTGCGCCTTTCTGCGCCTGCGCAGCAAAGCCAGCAAAAACACACCGCCAGCCGCACTCGGCAGCGCACCGGGCCAGCCCAGCGCATAGCCGCCCACCAGCTGACCTGGGCCGGGGCCGGACTGGGCCGCAACGCGCCACGCGCCGCTCAAGGGCCAGGCGGCCAGCAATGCGCACAGCCCCAGCACCGCTTGCAGCCGACGCAAACAGACAGGCGTGCGAATAACAGCCGCTACCGCAATCGACATATTGTCAACTTAAAAAGGGAAAACATCAGGCGCGCCGACACCATGCCGGGCAAAATCAGACACCAACGAACGTTGGCGCCGAATCAGCGCTCACTACGTTTTGACCGTAGCGAGCGCTTGAAAGTTCCTACTTATTTCGCTTTACCGAAAATCAGCGTGCCATTCGTTCCGCCGAAGCCGAACGAATTCTTCACTGCATAATCGATCTTCATATCCCGTGCCGTGTTGGCACAGAAATCGAGATCGCAAGCCGGATCCTGGTTGAAGATGTTGATGGTCGGTGGCGACACCTGATGGTGCAATGCCAAGACCGTAAACACCGCTTCCAGACCGCCCGCGCCGCCCAGCAAATGGCCCGTCATCGACTTCGTCGAGTTGACGACCAGATGCTTGGCATGCTCGCCGAAGGTGCGTTTGATACCCATCACTTCCGCCACGTCGCCTTGCGGGGTCGACGTGCCGTGCGCGTTCAGGTACTGAATCTGATCCGGGTTCAAGCCTGCGTTGTTGAGGGCCGCGATCACCGATTTGCTGCCGCCGCTACCATCTTCCAGCGGCGAGGTCATGTGATAAGCATCTGCGCTCATCCCGAAACCATGCACTTCGGCATAAATCTTGGCACCACGGGCCACCGCGTGCTCGTACTCTTCCAGCACCATGACACCAGCGCCCTCGCCCAGCACGAAGCCGTCGCGGTCGGTGTCCCACGGACGCGATGCCGTTGCCGGATCGTCGTTGCGGGTCGACAAGGCACGTGCCGAGGCGAAACCGCCCAAGCCCAGCGGCGACACGGTCGATTCAGCACCGCCTGCAATCATGACGTCGGCATCGCCGTACTCGATCATGCGCGCGGCAGCGCCAATGCTGTGCAAACCGGTGGTACACGCCGTCACGATCGCCAGGTTCGGGCCCTTCAGACCATATTTGATCGAAAGATTGCCAGAAATCATGTTAATGATCGAGGCAGGCACGAAAAATGGCGAGATACGGCGCGGACCGCGCTTCTCGTACTCGGATTTGGTTTCCTCGATCAGCGGCAAGCCACCGATACCGGAACCGATGATCACGCCGATGCGCTCGGCGTTTTCCTCGGTCACTTCCAGACCGGAGTCCTGCATCGCCTGAATGCCTGCAGCCATGCCGTAATGGATAAAGGTATCCATGTGGCGGGCTTCCTTACCGGAGATGTACTCTTCGATATTGAAACCTTTGACTTCACCGGCAAAATGCGTGGTGAAGGGCAATGCATCAAACTTGGTAATCGTGGCAATGCCGGATTTACCTTCAACGATTGCGCCCCACGCCTCGGCAATAGTATTGCCGACAGGTGAAACACAGCCCAGGCCGGTTACAACAACACGACGGTTTTTAGAACGGCTCAAGCGATTCTCCTGAAGTCGGTCAGACAGGCTTAGGCCTTGACGTGTGCGGTGGCGTAGTCGATTGCCTGTTGCACGGTGGTGATTTTTTCAGCTTGTTCGTCAGGGATTTCCATTTCGAATTCGTCTTCCAGGGCCATGACCAGTTCCACTGTGTCCAGGGAATCGGCGCCGAGATCGTCGACGAAGGAGGATTCGATTTTGATGTCTGCTTCTGCAACGCCCAGTTGCTCAGCGACGATTTTCTTAACGCGTTGTTCGATATCCGACATGTTATGGCTCCAAAGTGTGTGTTACGGAAAGTGCGCGCATTTTATCAGGTTTGCGCGTCCGAATACTAATTTCGGTGTCTGCTGCTAATTCGACCGAAGCTGCTGCTAAAAGATGCGATTATAGACAAAAACGACCGTTGAATCATGCCACAAACGCCCGCCCCGTCTACCTTTCCCATCAATTCATGTACATTCCGCCGTTCACGTGCAGGGTCGTGCCCGTGATATACGCCGCTTGCGGCGAGGCCAAAAAGGCCACCGCCGCTGCCACGTCTTCCGGTTTACCCAGGCGGGACAGGGGAATTTGCGTCAACAGGGCCGCGTGCTGCTCTTCGCTCAGGGCCTTGGTCATATCGGTATCGATGAAACCCGGAGCGATGCAGTTCACGGTAATGTTGCGGCTGCCGATTTCGCGCGCCAGGGCGCGGCTCATGCCTTCCACGCCGGCCTTGGCCGCCGCGTAATTCATTTGCCCCGGATTACCCGATGAGGCCACTACTGACGTAATATTGATGATACGCCCAGCTTTGGCTTTCATCATGCCGCGCAATACAGCGCGCGACAGGCGGCCGACGGCCGACAGGTTGGTGGAAATCACGCTATCCCACTCTTCATCCTTCATGCGCATGGCCAACTGGTCTTGCGTGATGCCCGCATTGTTGACCAGGATCGACAGGCTGCCGTAGGTTTTCTGTACTTCATCGACAACGGCCGCGCAGCGCGCCGCATCGGTCACGTTCAGGACCAGGCCCTTGCCCGCCACGCCTGCGGCGGCCAGGTAATCGGTGATGGCTTGCGCGCCGCTTTCCGAGGTGGCGGTGCCAACCACGGTGGCGCCTTGCTTGCCCAGTTCGGTGGCGATGGCGCGGCCGATGCCGCGCGAGGCGCCCGTGACCAACACGACTTGATTTGCTAAATTCATGAGTATCCTTAAAAGCAAGCGCGGCAGGCAGGCTGCCGCGATCTGATGTTTATTTGAGCTGCGTCAAAATGCGTTCCAGCGAGGCCTGGTCGACGATGGCGTCGCCCACCAGCACCGGATCGATGCGCTTGGCCAGGCCCATCAGGACCTTGCCCGGACCGCATTCGATCACTTGCGTGATGCCGTCGGCCGCCACTTTTTGCATGGTTTCCACCCAGCGCACGGGGCTGGCAGCCTGGCGCACCAGCGCTTCCTTGATGCCGGCGACATCGTTGACGATGGCCACGTCGACGTTGTTGATCAGGGCGATTTGCGGTGCCGAGAAGCTCAAGCCGGCCATGTAGTCGCGCAAACGGTCCGAAGCCGGTTTCAGCAGCGATGAGTGGAATGGCGCGGACACGGGCAGCTTCATGGCGCGCTTGGCGCCCTTGGCCTTGGCCAGTTCGCAGGCGCGCTCGACCGCCGCCGTATGGCCGGCGATGACCACTTGCGCAGGTGCATTGAAATTGACAGGTTCGACCACCAGGGCCGGGTTTTCCGCCACCGCTGCCGCACAGGCGGCGCGCACGTCGTCATCCGACAGGCCCAGCACGACGGCCATCGTGCCCTGCCCCACGGGCACGGCTTCCTGCATGGCTTGCGCGCGGAAACGCACGAGCGGCACGGCATCTTTGAAGGAGATGACGCCGGCGGCGACCAGCGCCGAATATTCACCGAGGCTATGGCCGGCCACAACGTTCGGCACGGGGCCGCCCGCTGCCAGCCAGGCGCGGTAGAAGGCCACGGCCGCCGTCAGCATCACCGGTTGCGTGTTGGTGGTCAGGTCCAGCTCTTCCTTCGGACCTTCGGCGATCAGCTTGCCCAGGTCGAATTGCAGGGCGTCCGATGCTTCGGCCACGGTCTGGGCCACCACAGGGTTGCCGGCGAAACCGTCGAGCATCGCAATCGCTTGCGAGCCTTGGCCTGGGAAAACAAATGCAAATTGTGTCATGGTGACTCCGTTTTTTAATAGTGTTGCGGGATTACATGCGCGCCAGCACGGCGCCCCAGGTAAAGCCGCCGCCCACGCCTTCCATCATGACGTTATCGCCCTTTTTGACGCGGCCGTCGCGCACGGCGATGTCCAGCGCCAGCGGGATCGAAGCCGCCGAGGTGTTGCCATGCTGGTCGACGGTGACGACCATCTTGTTCAGCGGCAAGCCGAGTTTCTTGGCCGTGCTATTCATGATGCGGATATTCGCCTGGTGCGGGATCAGCCAGTCGATCTGGTCCGCCGTCATGTTGGCGTGCGCCAATGCTTCGTGCGCGACTTTTTCCAGCACGGACACGGCCAGCTTGAACACGGCCGGGCCATCCATGTACAGGAAGGCGCTACCTGCCAGCGCGCCGCCAGCCACGCTGCCCGGCACGCTGAGGATGTTCGAGTGGCGGCCGTCCGCGTGCAGCTTGGTAGCCAGGATGCCTGGCTCCTTGGAGGCCGTCATGACGACGGCGCCGGCGCCGTCACCGAACAGCACGCAGGTGCCGCGGTCATCGAAATTGAGGATGCGCGAAAACACTTCGGCGCCGATCACCAGCACATTCTTGTGCATGCCTGATTGAATAAAACTATCGGCCGTGGCGACTGCATACACGAAGCCGCTGCAGACGGCTTGCACATCGACGGCGGCGCAGTTATTCGTGATGCCCAGCTTGCTCTGCACGATGCAGGCGGTGCTGGGAAAGCTGCCAAAGAAATCGGGGGTCGAGCTGGCGACGATGATCAGGTCCAGGTCGTTGCCTTTCAGGCCCGCCATTTCCAGGGCTTTTTTGGCCGCTTCCACGCCCAGGTCCGAGGAGTTTTGCGACGGCGCCGCGTAATGGCGCGCCGAAATGCCGCTGCGCGAGACGATCCATTCATCCGACGTCTCGATGCCCTTGGCGGCGAGCTGTTCAGTCAAGTCCTGGTTGGTGACGCGCCTCTCGGGCAAATAGCTGCCAGTGCCGATGATTTTGCTGTAAGTTTTGCTAAAAACAGTCATGCAAGTACCCGTCCACTAAATGGTAGAGCTTGTTGATGTAGGTTCGTCCGGTACTGGCGTGCGCGGCATCAGCTCGGCGATCAGGCTGGCCAAGTGCGCTTGCACGTCATTTTTTGCCGCATCAAAGGCGCGGCGCAAGGCCCATTCAAACGAATAGGCATCGGCGCTGCCATGGCTCTTGAAGACGAGGCCACGCAAGCCCAACAGGCTGGCGCCGTTATAACGCGAAGGATTCAAACGGTTGCCGATGGCTTTCAGGGCCCCGCGGGCGATCAGCGCGCCCAGCATGGTGATCGGATTGCGCTTGAATTCGGACGTGAGCACGTCCTTCATGAGGCGCGCCAGGCCTTCGATGGCCTTCAGGGTGACATTGCCGACAAAGCCGTCGCAAACGACAATATCGGTGGTGCCCTTGAAGATATCGTTGCCTTCCACGTTGCCGTAGAAGTTCAGCGCGCCACGCTCGTGGTCAGCCTGCAGCAGCTTCGAGGTGAGTTTCACCACTTCATTGCCCTTGATATCTTCCGTACCCACGTTCAGCAAGCCGATCGTCGGGCGTTCGATGCCTTCCATGGCGGAAACGAGCACGGAGCCCATGATGGCGAACTGGTGCAAGTGATGCGGTTCGCAATCGACGTTGGCACCCAGGTCCAGCATGTAGGTCGGGCCGTTCTTTTGATTCGGCAAGATGCTGCAAATGGCCGGGCGATCGACGCCGGACATGGTTTTCAATACATAGCGCGACACGGCCATCAGGGCTGCCGTATTGCCGGCAGAAACGGAAGCTTGCGCAGCGCCGCTCTTCACCTGTTCGATGGCCACGCGCATGGAGGAATCCTTCTTGCGGCGCAGGGCCACTTCCAAGGGGTCGTCCATGGTAACTTGTTCGGAGGCATGCAATACCGACAGGCGCGGGTGCGTATCGGCTTTATGTTTCTTCAGTTCGGCACGGATAACGTCTTCCAATCCAACAAGGATCAGTTCGGCTTCAGGCTCATGTTTTACGAAGGAAATTGCTGCGGGGATAGTGACTGAGGGACCATGATCTCCGCCCATGCAGTCGATAGAAATTTTGATTGTCATTTGTGTTGATTCAATACCGCTGCGGGCGTGCGGCAAGATGTGAATCGGACTGGAGCATATGCAGGGCGCAGCATGTCATGCACAGACCTGGACAGCGTGATTCAAAATGACGGGTATGCAAGATGAATTGCAGCCGATAAAAAAGAAGAAGCGGCGCCACGCCGAATAACCACGCAACACCGCTTTCATCTTACCCAACAAAAACGTCGATTACTCGTCGTTTTTGGTCTTCAACACTTTGCGGCCACGATAGAAGCCGTTAGGGCTGATATGGTGACGCAGATGTGTTTCGCCGGTAACTGGCTCGACGCTCAATTGCGGCGCGACCAGGAAGTCGTGCGAACGGTGCATGCCGCGCTTGGAAGGGGTTTTCTTGTTCTGTTGAACTGCCATGATGACTCCTAATACATAAGTTCTAAAATTTTAGCACAATCGATTGGCAAATACATGCGAATCGAGTATCCCAGCGGCAAAGACTACCCGAAAATAGCCCGGACCGACATCGTTTATTACACTACATTTCACTACACTTGCCATACTCGATTACTACACGCGTTTGACACGTTCCTTGCTTGGGGAAAACCCCTTACTACTTATTCTTGCTTCAAGTCTTTCAGTGCCGCAAACGGCGATTTCTTTTCAGTCTTGAGAGCATCGAGCTGCGCCGTATCGGGGCAGACGTCATGTTTGGGTACCTGCGGCAGGGCCAGCAAGGCTTCATCTTCGATCAGGGCCGCGGCATCCATGCTGCGGCTGCCGACGATCACATCGATCGTCTCATCGCTGATGATTTCTTCGATCTCGTCCGCCTGCTCGTCATCCTTGCCCAGCATCAGAGTAGTCGTCGAATCAATTGCGTAAGCATACGGGGTCAGGCAGCGCTGGCAAACCAGCTGAACGGTGCCGTTGACCGACAAGGTCAGTTGTGGGTAGCCCAGCTTGCTGGTGCCGCCGACGATCTTCCAGGCGATGTCGCCGGAAGCATCTGCACAATCCTTGGTCAACCGGGTCATTTCAGCGACAGGAGTTACACCCTCGCGGCTCCCGCTGATACGACAAAAATCAAAGGCGTCGATCACAAAAGCATTCATTGGTAGAAAATTTCCCCGGAAAACCTGCGATAATAACAGGGTTTTCAGCACCGAGTCAAAGCCTTAGCATCTTTTTGACGACTTGATTGCCGTATTTGTGACAAACTCAGTGACAAACTCAGTGACAAACTCATCAACACCGTCATGCCGCATGGGGCCTCAGTTATGGGCTCTGCGCCCTGGAATTTGCGTAAAATTCCCCTGACATCGACCAGCGCGGCCATGCCGGCCGCTATCCATTACCGTATGATACCAACTTCCGCCCCATTGCGCTTGATTCTTGCATCGAGCTCAAGCTACCGCAAGGAACTGCTGGAACGCCTGCGTCTGCCTTTCGAGGTGGCCGTGCCCGATCTCGACGAAAGCCCCCTGCCAGGCGAAAGCCCCAGCGCCACGGCCATGCGCCTGGCCCAGGCCAAGGCGCAGGCGGTGCTCGACCGCTACCCTGGCAGCCTCGTCATCGGCTCCGACCAGGTCGCCACCCTGGATGGCGCGCAGATCGGCAAGCCGGGCAACCACACCAACGCCCTGCTGCAACTGCAAACCATGCGCGGGCGCCAGAGCGTGTTCCATACGGCCCTGTGCCTGCTCGACGGGCGCCACTCGCCCGCCGTGGCGCAAGTGGAAGATATCCAGACCCTCGTCACCGTGCGCGACTTGCCCGATGCCGAACTGGATGCCTACCTGCGCATCGAGCAACCGTACGATTGCGCCGGCAGCGCCAAGAACGAAGGCCTGGGCATCGCCCTGCTCGAACGCATCGACAGCGTTGACCCCACCGCCCTCACCGGCTTGCCGCTGATCGCCCTGACGGGCATGCTGCGCAAGGCGGGCGTGGCATTTTTCACCATTTAATTTATCCACAAGAAGAATATGACCGGCACCCTGTACCTGATCCCCAACCACCTTGGCCTGTCCGAAGGCGCAATCGACCCGCTGTCCCACATCATTCCAAGCCAAGTGCGGCAGATCACCTCGCAGCTCGATTATTTCGTCGCAGAAAACGCCAAGACGGCGCGTGCCTTCCTGAAATTGATCGGCAACCAGCATCCGCTGGCCAAGCCGTTGCAGGAAATCACCATTTCCGAACTGAACGTGAATACCCCGGCGCAAGCGCTGGCCGGCTTGCTGGCACCCTTGCTGGCGGGACGCGATGCGGGTCTCGTCTCGGAAGCGGGCGTGCCCGCCGTGGCCGACCCCGGTGCCGACCTGGTGCGCCTGGCGCATCAGCACGGCATTAAAGTGCGCCCGCTGGTGGGCCCGTCGTCGATCCTGCTGGCCGTGATGGCCAGCGGCTTGAACGGCCAGAGCTTCGCCTTCAACGGCTACCTGCCCACGGATGCAGCCCTGCGCGCCAAGCGCATCAAGGAACTGGAAGTGCGTTCGCGCACTGAAAAGCAGACCCAGTTGTTCATCGAAACGCCCTACCGCAACGCCGCCATGCTCGAAGCGCTGGTGGCGCAATGCGCACCTTCCACGTTAATCTGCGTCGCCACCGACCTCAGCCTGGACACGGAAAGCGTGCAAACGTGGAATGGCGGGCAGTGGAAGAAACAATTGGCGGCAGGCAACGCGCCCGACTTCCACAAGAAGCCGACAGTGTTCTTGTTGTTGGGACAGTAAACGACAAACGCCACGAACATATTTGCCGTGGCGTTTACTTTGCTCAACTACGATAGTTACGACACCTGACAAAACCGTAGCGAGCGGAAGGGAGAGGTGGCTAAGAAGCGCAACCGTACTTTAGTACGGTGAGCATCGCAGGCCGCCTATACCGACGCGCAGTAGGTTTGGTCAGGTATCCTCAGACTCGGCGGGTACCCGTATTTTTCTGACCGCCCTTGCCCGTTTCCAGCACAAACTTCGCGCCATCGTCGCGGCCCAGCACCTTGACCAGGTAAGGCATGACTTCGCGCAACATCGGCTCCAGCGTGTACGGCGGGTTCAAAATGAACATGCCGCTGCTGTGCAAACCGAAGCCGTCCGGCGACGGCGTATTGACCGTCAGGGTCACGTGCAGCCAGTCCGAGCTGGGCAATTGCTTCAGCTTGTCGGCAAACTGGCGCGATTCCATGCGCTGCAGCACCGGGTACCAGACGGCATAGATGCCTGAAGGGAAGCGCACGAGGGCGTCGGCCAGGGTGTCCTTGACCTTGCGGTAATCCATCTTGTCTTCATACGGCGGGTCGATCAGCACCAGCGCGCGGCGCGATGGCGGCGGCAGCAGGGCTTTCAGGCTCTGGAAGCCGTCGGCCTTGGTGATGAGCACGCGCTTGCCGCGCACGGTCGGACGCTCGCCCTGGGCCAGCGCATGCGCCTCGACCTTGCGGAAGTTGTCTGCCAGAATCTTGGCATCTGCTGGATGCAGCTCGAACAAGCGCAGACGGTCTTGCTCGCGGCTGACCTTGTCGGCGCAGTACGGCGACCCCGGGTAGTAGCGCATCTTGCCGCTCGGATTCATTTCCTTGATCAGCTTCATGTACTCGGCCAGCGAGGCCGGCAAGTCCGTGCGGTCCCACAGAGGCGCGATGCCCGTTTCGTACTCGGCATTTTTCGAGGCATAACCACCGTCGAGCGCATACACGCCCGCGCCGGAGTGGGTATCGATATAACTATAGGCGGTATCTTTTTGATTCAGATATTGCAACAACTGAATCTGCACATAATGCTTCAACACATCGGCGTGATTACCCGCGTGAAAGGCGTGGCGGTAACTCAACATAAGCTGGCTAATTCCATAATAAAAATAAACAAAGGCGGGGCTGCGCTGACACCGGGCAGGGCATGAAAACAGACTGGAGGAGTCAGGCTGCGGGGCCAGGAAACAGCATGGACCAGCGTAATCAGCGCGCAATAAGCAGCATTATCCACCAGAAAGGTGCATTACATCAAAAAACACAGCTAAACAAGCTCATGCATTCTCAGGACTGAGGGGGCCGGGCAAGGTAGAATACGCGCATCGGGCACCCCGCGCCCATCCGCCTACTCATATATACAGCCATGCACAGCCTGACCCTCACGACCGATAACCGCGCCGACGTCGCGGCAGCCCTGGCCGGCCCGCGCTGGACGGTGGCTTGCCTGTGCGCGCTGTGGTGCGGCACCTGTGGCAGCTACCGCGCCACGTTCGAGGAACTGGCAGCGCGCCATCCGGATGCCGTGTTCGTCTGGATCGACATCGAAGACCAGGCCGACGTGGTGGGCGACCTCGACATCGACAACTTCCCCACCCTGCTGATCCAGCATGAGGACCATGTCGCCTTCTTCGGCACCGTGCTGCCCGACGGCGGCCTGGCGCACCGCATGGTGCAGGCGCAACAAGCCCTCAGCGGGGATGAACTGGCGACGCTGGCCGGCAGCACGCAGGAGCGGCGCGACTGGCAGCGCGATTGCAATCTGCGTCACTTACTGGCCGCCACCCTGGCCTAGAACACCCGACAAAACCTACTGCGCGTCGCGATTTGCGGCCTCCGATGCTCACTGTGCATCCGCACAGCTCCGCTTCTCAGCCACAACTCACTGCCGCTCGCTACGGTTTTGTTAGGGGTTCTTAATAAACCTTACCCCAGGCGCAGCGGCAGGCTACGCAGCCGTTTCCCCGTCAAACTGAATACGGCGTTGGCCACGGCCGGCGCGATGGGCGGCGTACCGGGCTCGCCCACGCCTTCCGGATGCTCGGCGCTGGCGATGATGATGGTTTCCACCTCGGGCGTTTGCCCCATGCGCAGCACGGGATAGTCGTGGAAATTGCTCTGCTCGACTTTGCCCTCCTTGAAGGTGATCTCGCCGCCCAGCGCCGCCGACAGGCCAAACAGCACGGCCGACTCCATCTGCTGGGCGATGATGTTCGGATTGACGGCGATGCCGCAATCGATGGCGCACACCACGCGCTGCACACGGATCTCGCCATTTTCCACGGACACTTGCGCCACTTGCGCAACGATGCTGCCAAACGACTGGTGCAGGGCCACGCCATGCGCATGGCCGGGCGGAGGAGTACCCGCCTTGGCCACCGCCGCATCGAGCACTGCCAGGTGACGCGGATGCCTGACCAACATGGCGCGGCGGAAGGCGATGCCGTCCTGCCCCGCCGCGTGAGCCAGCTCATCGATAAAACTTTCCTTGAAGAATGCGTTGTGCGAATGCCCTACGGAACGCCAGTAGCCGATCGGCACGGGGCTGTCGGCGATGACGTGGGCGATGCGCTGGTTGGCGATTTCATACGGCATGTCGAATTCTCCTTCGGCCGTGGTCTTGTCCGGCCCCGCGCCGGGCAAGCCGAAATTGCGTTGCAGAAACTGGTGCGTGATGGAGCCGCTGACGGAGCGATTGTCCCAGGAAGCGATGCGGCCGTGCTCATCGAGGCGTGCCGTAAAACGCGCCAGCGCGGCGGGACGGTACATATCATGCTTTGTGTCCTGCTCGCGCGTCCACACCAGCTGCACCGGCGCACCATCGCACTGCAGCGCGATGGCCACGGCTTGCGCCACCATATCCACTTCCAGGCGGCGGCCGAAACCACCGCCGAGGAGCAGCACCTCGATGGCCACGTCCTTTGCATCGACGCCGGCCACCTTCGCCGCCACATCGATGGCGATGCCGGGCGCCTGCGTCGAGACCCACAGCATCACCTTGCCATCTTTTACCTGCGCGGTGCAGTTGATGGGTTCCATGGCGGCATGCGCCAGGAACGGCGCGCGGTACTCGGCCGTAACCTGCCGCAAACCCTGCGCAACCTTGCCCTCGACCTCGCCGCTGGCGTGGTAGACATGGCCCGCTTCGCTATCCAACAGGCGGGCAAACTCCGCATACACGCCGGCGCTGGACAAATTCGCCTGCGGGCCAGCCTTCCACTGCGTCGGCAAGGCGGCGGCCGCTTGTTTGGCGCGCCACCATGTGTCGGCCACCACGGCGACACAAGAGACGCTGCGCTGCGCCAGGTGCGGCGTCAGGTCCAGCACTTTCGTCACGCCAGGCATGGCCAGGATGGGTGCCGCATCGAACGCGGCCAGGATATCGCCCAGGCGCGGCGGCAAATGCAGGGCCGCGTACAGCATGCCCGGGGGACGCGCATCGATACCGAACCGCGCACTGCCATTCACTTTGGACGGCGTGTCGCGGCGCGGCGCCGGCTGGCCGATCAGTTTGAAATCCTGGGGCAGTTTCAGCACGGGCGTGCCCGGGTCGACACCGGCGGCGCGCTGCGCCAGGCTGGCGTAGCTGGCGCGCCGGCCATCGGGGTGGATCACTGCGCCATCCTGCGTGCGGCATTGCGCAACCGGCACTTGCCACTGCGCGGCGGCGGCACCCAGCAACATCGCGCGCGCCGACGCCCCCGCCTCGCGCATGGGGCCCCAGCCATCCTTCACGCTCGACGAACCGCCCGTGACGATCACGCCCAGTTCGCGCGCCGCCTTGGCCACCGCCCACTGGGCCAGCGCCTTCATGCGACCCTGGTCGTCGGGGTGGAACGGCAGGCCATCCTTGAGCATGGCCACATTGCCGAAGATCTTATCCATGGGCGCCTGGATCAGCTTGACGCTGGTCAACGGCACGTCGAGTTCCTCGGCCACCAGCATGGGCAAGGCCGTGTGCACGCCCTGCCCCATCTCGCTGCGCGGCATGGCCAGGATCACCATGCCATCTGTGCCTATGGCCAGCCAGCCGTTCAGCGCCACGGCGCCATCCTGGAGCGGCAGCGGCGCGCTGCCCTGCAGGCGCTGGCGCGGCGGCAGCACGCCCCAGCCCAGCACCAGGGCGCCCACGCCGGCCACGCCGAGACCCAGGCCGCCGAGCAGGAAGCGGCGGCGCGACGGGGAAGATTGTACGGCCATGACTATCCTTTATAGTGGTGAGTGATCGATCCAGCGCTCCAGCATATCCTGTGCCAGCACCGGGCGGCTATAAAAATAACCTTGCGCCAGCTTGCAGCCATGGCGCAGCAGGAAGGCGGCCTGCTCTTCCGTCTCCACGCCTTCGGCAATCACTGACAAGTGCATGCTCTTGCCCAGCTGAATGATGGCAATCGCAATCGCTTCGTCGTTCACGTCCGTCGAGATATCCTTGATGAAGGAGCGGTCGATCTTCAGCGTCTGCACGGGCAGCTGTTTCAAATACGCGAGCGAGGAATAGCCGGTGCCGAAATCATCGATGGCCAGGCCCACGCCGATGGCATGCAAATCGTTGATGAAACCGAGCGCGTCGCCCGTGTTCATGATCACCGACTCCGTCACTTCCAGCTGCAGGCGCTGCGGCTCGAGCCCCGTTTCCTGCAAAATATCGGCCACCATGCCGGCGATGCTGCCCCGCTCGAACTGTTTCACCGACAGGTTGACGGCCATTTTCGGCACGTGCAAGCCCTGCGCCTGCCAGCGCATCATCTGGCGGCAGGCTTCATCGAGCACCCATTTGCCCAGCTGGTTGATGAAACCGCTGTCCTCGGCCAGCGGGATGAAGCGCACCGGCGGCACCAGGCCCAATTCCGGGTGGTTCCAGCGCACCAGCGCCTCGACGCCGACCAGGCGGCCCGTGTCGATTTCCACCTGCGGCTGGTAATTGAGGAACATCTCGTTTTTTTCGATCGAACGGCGCAAAAAGGTTTCCAGGCGCAGGCGCTCGACGCCCTCGCCCGTCATCGACGGCGCATAGAAGCGGTAGCCATTGCGCCCGCGCGCCTTGGCCTGGTACATGGCCACGTCGGCATTGCGGATCAACATGTTCAAGTCCAGCGCATCGTCCGGATACAGGCTGATACCCACGCTGCAGGTGACGAACAACTCATGGTCGGCCACCGTGAACGGCTGGTCGAACATGGTCATCAGTTTTTCCGCCACGTGCGTGGCGCCGTATTCACCATCGACGCGCTCGAGCAGCACGATGAACTCGTCGCCGCCCAGGCGCGCCAGCGTGTCGCCTTCGCGCAAGCGGGCCGCCAGCTGGCCGGCCACCTTTTGCAGCAATTCGTCGCCCACATGGTGGCCCAGGGTGTCGTTGACGTTCTTGAAACGGTCCAGGTCGATGAACAGCACGGCCAACTGCTCCTGCTCGCGCGCGGCGCGCAGCAGGGCGTGCTGCAGGCGGTCGTGGAACAGCAGGCGGTTCGGCAGCGCCGTCAGCGGGTCGTGGTGCGCCATGTGGTCGAGCTTTTCCTGCGACTGCTTGATCAACGTGATATCGCTGAACACGCCCACGTAATGCGTGGTGTCGGCACGCGCGTCGCGCACGGCGCTGATGGTCAGCCACTCCAGGTAAACCTCACCGTTCTTGCGCTGGTGCCAGATTTCGCCGCGCCAGAAACCGCTGGCCTTCAGCTCGTGCCACATGGCTTCGTAAAACGCCGCGTCGTGGCGCGCCGAGCGGTTCAGCGACGAATGCCGACCCAGCGCCTCCGCTTCGCTGTAGCCCGTGATCTGCGTAAAGGCGGGATTGACGGTGACGATGATGCCGCTGGCATCGACCACCATCACGCCGTCGGCGATGTATTCCAGCACGGTGGCCGACAGGCGCAGCTTTTCTTCCGCTTCCTTGCGCGCAGTGATATCGGCATACACCCAGATGCTGCCTTCGTTGGGGCGCAGCGGATCGAGCGCGCAGCCGCTGACCAGCGCCCAGAACAGGCTGCCGTCGCGGCGCTTGTACTGGCGCTCCTCGCTGAAATCACCGCCGGCCGCCAGCGCCGGATACTGGCGCTCGCCCGCCTCTTCGAAGTCATACGACGTCATGAACACGATGGCGGTGGAACTGCCCGTCATTTCGGCATGCCCGTAGCCAAACAGTTCCTCGCAGCGGCGATTCACGGAAATGATGCGCCGGTGACGCACGAACATCACGCCGAACATCACGTTGTCGAGGATGGCGCTTTGCTCCGTCAGCAACGCCTCGATGCGCATCTCGTGGTGCTTGCGCTGGCTGATGTCGGCAATGATGCCGTCAACCCAGATGACGCCCTGCTCGCCCACCTGCGGCTGACCATTCTCGGCCACCCAGCGCTCAATGCCGACAGCGTCGACGATGCGGTATTCCAGCGCATACGGCAGCATCTCAAGCACCGCCTGGCGCACGGCGCGGCGATGCTCGCGACGGTCTTCCGGGCAGATCAAGTCGGCCCAGGCGTGCGAGGTGCCACGCATGAACTGGCGCGCCGAATAGCCGGCGATGTCCTCGATGGCATCGCTGACGAAATCGATGGGACCGTCGGGCCGATAGCGGAAGACGGCGCCCGGCACCTGCGTGACGATGGTGCGGAAACGCTCTTCGCGCTGGCCCACATCCTGGAACAACTGGCGGATGGCTGCGCGCATTTGCTCGAGCTGTGCCGTCAGGCGCCCCAGCTCGTCATTGCTGTGCGAGGCCAGCGGCGTGTCAAAATCGCCGTGCGACAGGCGGTCGGAAAAGCGCGTCAGGCGGCGCAGCGGTTTCAACAGGCGGCGGTTCAGGAACAGCACGATCAGCGCCATCGACACGGCCAGCTGCGCGCCCAGCACAAAAATATAGGATATCTGCTTTTCGCGCAGCTCCTGCTGGCTGCGCGCATCGTCCATCTCGACGACGACATGGCCGATGCGTTCGCCGCGCACGAGGATGTCGCGCTCGGCGCGGTACAGATTGCCCACGGGCCGCTGCGGCGCCTGCAGGCTGATGAATTCCGTGTCGCCCTGCCCCAGCACCTTCACCAGCAGCACGGCGCGGTCGCGCATCACCGACTCGACCAGCGAATGGGCCGATTCCGCATTCATGTTCCACAGCGATTCCTGCATGCCCAGTGCGAGGATGTCGGCATTGCGCTGCAAGGCCTCGTTCAGACTGGTGCGCGCCGACTGGCGTTCATGCACGCCGACCAGCAGATAGCTGCCGAAAATGGCGGGAACGACCAGGCCGCCAAACACCACCAGCAGCAAGGCGCCATAGATGGACGAGCCGTACAGCACACGCAGGCTGGCGCGCAGGCGCTGATAGGGTGAATTAAACATGCGGCAACAGGGCGACAGGGATCAGGCGGGCGATCATTGAACTTTACAGGGGAATTCGGGTGGTCAGGCAGGAAGAAACTTTATCAGGGGCAATTATGCATGGAAAAAGCGGGAAAAGTCACCAATAAACACGCGACAACGGCGACGTCATGCCATATAGACAGGGTTGAAAAACCACACGCGCGCTGGCGCGGCCGGCGAGCGCCAGCAGAAAAGCGCGCAGCTTGCTATCATCGCGCCACTTTACCTAGAGGAATCACCATGACCTTCTCCATCTACTCCGCTTCCATCCCCGTCTTCAAACAAATCCTGGGCAGCCTGGCCGCCATCCTGGACAAGGCGGAAACGCATGCGCAAGACAAGAAAATCGACCCGAACGCCCTGCTGCAATTCCGTCTGTTCCCGGACATGCTGCCGTTCGTGCGCCAGATCCAGATCGCCACCGACTTCGCCAAAGGCTGCGGCGCGCGCCTGGCCGGCGTGGCCGTGCCGCCGTATGAAGACAGCGAACAGAGCTTTGCAGAGCTGAAAGCGCGCATCGTGAAAACCATCGCCTTCCTGGAAAGCCTGCCGCAAGCGGACATCGACGGCAGCGAAACGCGCGCCATCACCACCGGCAGCGGCGAAAAGACCAAGCACTTCACGGGCCAGACGTATCTGTTCCACTACGCGCTGCCGCACTTCTTCTTCCACGCGACGACGGCGTACGACATCTTGCGCCATAACGGCATCGAAGTCGGCAAGAAAGACTTCATCGGCAGTTTCTGATACAAATCAGCGTCGACGCGATAGAGGGATACTGCTCTATCGCGTCGCTATTCAAGTATTCCGGCGCGGATACCCTTGCGCCAGAATGCGCACCCACACCACTTCCTTTTCTTCAGCCGTCATCGAGACCCAGTGGGCCACTTCCACTACGCTGCGCCCGCAGCCGCGGCAGACTTCATCGAACGTCGTCGAGCAGACAGCCACGCAGGGCGTATCGGGACGCGGCGGCAAGTCCTTGTCAGCCATCAGGCCACCTTCGGCAAGCCGAGCTTTTCCCAGCCTTCGACACCCAACGCTTCCAGGGTAGCAATATTTTTGTCAAAGATTTCCGACGCTTCCGGAAATGCCTCGACGGCGCGCGCTATGCTGTCTTCGCGCAGCAGGTGCAGGGTCGGGTACGGCGAACGGTTGGTGTAGTTGCTGATGTCGTCTTCGAACGTCTCGGCAAACTGGTAGTTCGGGTGGAAGCTGGCCACTTGCAGTTCGCCGGCCAGGTGCATGTCTTCCACGGCCGCATCGGCCACATCGAGGAACTCGTTGTAGTCGAGGAAATCGTTCAAGGTGTAGGGGTGGATCAGCAAGGTCGTGTCGAGCTGCTCGGGGTCCGTGTCGGCCAGGGTTTGCAGCTCGTCCATCAGCATCGCCAGCAAATCTTCCGGATTGCCCGATTCGCACACCACATAGCGGATCTGCTTCTTGACGTGCACGGCCTTGGCGAACGGGCACAGGTTCAGGCCGATCACGGCCTTTTCCAGCCAGGCAACGGTATTGGCGATGATGACGGCGTTGTCGTCGTCGTGGCGCGGCGGGGTGTTCATATGCATGACTCTCTATCAATATGGCGGCCGGCAACTGAATGGCCGGCCAAAGCCAAATTGTACGCACTCTTTGCGCAGTCTCATACTGAACGGCTGCCAAGCTTGCGCCAGCCTCCTCGCCATGTATGCTATAACAACGGTCGAATCACGCATTGGGCAAATTAAATTTGTAGTAATGACAGCATTTGCGAATGGAAACCCAGCCGCTTGCCACTTATTACCGCGTATTTTCTGTCATCAGGCTGACATAATTCTTGACTCCGGCATGTGGATATACGTACACTCGCAGCTTAATCATGGGTCTGTCCGATGTTTCTCCGACGACAACAATGGAACACTATGCACGAAAACTCCTTTAAATCTACCGTCCTGGCGGCGTTGGCCCTGGCGCTTGCGCCCGCCCTCAGCCAGGCGTACGAAGCCGGTGTTGAGAGCGATAACGCACCAGTCGCCACCGCACCGGCCCTGATCCCGATGACCGCCCAGGTCACGGCAAAACTCCCCACCCTCGACAACCGCCTGCAAAAGACTGATCGTCTGCTGAAAAACCTCAGCGACAATTCCGATCCGCTGCGCGAAGCCGACATCTGGGGCCGCATCCGCAGCGGCTATGCGATTCCCGACATCAACAACCAACTGGTAACGAACCACGTCAACTGGTACGCCACCCGCCCCGACCACATCGCCCGCACCACGGCGCGCGCGTCGCGCTACATCTTCCACGTGGTACAGGAACTGGAAAAGCGCGGCATGCCGACGGAACTGGCCTTGCTACCGTTCATCGAGTCCGCCTTCAACCCGCAAGCGTTCTCCAGCGCCAGTGCGGCCGGCATGTGGCAATTCGTGCCCGCTACGGGACGCGATTTCAACCTCAAGCAAAACATGTTCAAGGACGAGCGCCGCGGCGTGCTGACCTCGACCGATGCGGCCCTGACGTATCTGCAGCGCCTGTACGACATGTTTGGCGACTGGCAACTGGCGCTGGCCGCCTACAACTGGGGCGAAGGCTCGGTACAGCGCGCCATCAAGAAAAATCAGGCGCTGGGCAAACCCACCGATTTCGAAAGCCTGGCCGACCTGATGCCGGCCGAAACGCGTAATTACGTGCCCAAGCTGCAAGCGGTGAAAAACATCATCGCCAATCCGGCCCAGTTCGGCCTGACCCTGCCCGTGGTCGACAACCAGCCCTACTTCACGGCCATCGACAAGACCAGCGACATCGACATCACCGTCGCCGCCCAACTGGCAGAACTGTCGATGGATGAATTCAAGGCCTTGAATCCGCAATTTAACCGCCCCGTCATCATCGGCGGTGAAAAGACCAAGATTTTGTTACCGCAGGAAAACGCCGCCAAGTTCACTACCAACCTGGCGCATTGGGGCCATGCCTTGTCAAGCTGGACCACGCACAAGATCACCAATGCGCGCGAGCGCATCGAAACCCTGGCATCGAAATTCGGCACCACGGCCGACGTGCTGCGCCAGGCCAACAATATTCCCCAGCGCACCAGCCTGCGTGCCGGCTCCACCATCCTCGTGCCGAAAACCTCGGCCACGATAAACAAGGATATCACCCAGGAAATCGCCGACAGCGCCACCATGCTGCTGGAAGCGGACCGTCCGGAACGGGCCGCCAAAGCATTGCGCCGCGTCGCCAAGGGCGGCAAGGTGCAAGCTGCGCCAATTTCTCTGGTGAAACCGCGCATCCAGCGCGGCGGTAGCAATAGCCGGGCAAAAGCGCGCCACTGATCGCCTGGTCCTTATCGAGACACGCCACCGGCCGCCACAGCTTTGCTGTCGCGGCCGGTTGTACATCCGCCCACCCCGCCCACCCACCCAGACAGGAGTCGTCATGGCTTTCTTGCAAGGCAAAAAAATTCTCATCACGGGCTTGCTGTCGAACCGCTCCATCGCCTATGGCATCGCCAAGGCTTGCCACCGCGAAGGTGCCACCCTCGCCTTCACCTATGTAGGCGAGCGCTTCAAGGAGCGCATCACGGAGTTTGCAGCCGAATTCGGCAGCGAACTGGTGTTTGACTGCGACGTTTCCAGCGATGAACAAATCAGCGCCGTCTTCAGCAACCTGGCCAGGCACTGGGAACAGTTGGACGGCCTCGTGCACGCCATCGGCTTTGCGCCGCGCGAGGCGATCGCCGGCGACTTCCTCGACGGCTTGTCGCGCGACAGCTTTCGCATCGCGCACGATATTTCCGCCTACAGTTTTCCCGCCATGGCCAAGGCCGCCCTGCCCCTGCTGCATCCGGGCGCCTGCGTATTGACCCTGACCTACCTGGGCGCCATGCGCGCAGTGCCCTACTACAACACCATGGGCCTGGCCAAGGCGTCGCTGGAAGCGTCCGTGCGCTATCTGGCCGAATCGCTCGGCCCGCGCGGCATCCGCGCCAACGGTATCTCGGCCGGCCCCATCAAGACTTTGGCCGCCACCGGCATCAAGGATTTCAGTAAACTACTGGGCTTTGTGGCCGAGCACGCCCCGCTGCGCCGCAACGTCACTATCGAGGAAGTGGGCAACACGGCCGCCTTTTTGCTGTCCGACCTGGCGTCGGGCATCACGGGCGAAATTACCTACGTCGATGGCGGCTTTTCGCAAGTGATGGCCGTCAATCCCGAAGTAGAGTGATGCGGTGATGGCCCACCTTGGAGGCCTCGCATGGCACGCTCCTCGCATCCCAGGACAGAAATCGAAGCGGCACTGCGCCACGCGGAAAGCCAGGGTTGGCGTGCCGCAGTGGGCAACAGCTAAGCCTGGGGCAAGATTCACTGCCCTTGTAACGATGATGGCTGCCATGCTTGCCTGACTGGCGGAAAACTACGTAATCCTACTGATTTCACATAGGAAACATGTTTGAAACGTGGTAGGACTGTCGTTTCTTCCCATTTAGGCCGTGCAAAACGGCGGCAAATACGGTATAGTGTCGTTGTGCGCTGCAATATGTTCGCTTGAAGCGATGGCAACACCGCAGTTACATGCAATTACAAACTTAGCAGCTTCGCAAGCCTTAGCGCATCCACAGGATGCCGCTTATAAAGCCCTCCCGCCTTGTGTGTCGCACCTGACACCGTCCCGGCGCAAAGCTTTTGTGCCGAAATTTCTTTCTAGTTGAGTCATTTCGTTTTGGTTGGCGTTGCTATTTTGCGTTCTGCTTTTTGCAAGAACGCTGATTTTTACGAAAGAAAAGAATGACATTTGAATCCTTAGGCCTGCATCCGTCCATCATCGCCGCTCTGACCGAATCGGGCTACACCGCGCCAACCGCGGTACAGTCGCAAGCGATTCCAGCCGCGATCGAAGGCCGTGACCTGCTGGTCTCGTCGCAGACCGGTTCGGGCAAGACCGCAGCTTTCATGCTGCCGTCGCTGCACAAACTGGCCATCGCCGAACAAAGCGCCGCCGGCAAGACACCAAACCAGGAAATGCAAGCATCGCGCGCCCGCGGCGAGCGTCCACGTTTCAAGGCTGCCCAGCCAAAAATGCTGGTGCTGACGCCAACGCGCGAACTGGCACTGCAAGTGACCACCAACACCGACAAGTACAGCACCGGCATCCGCCGCATCAAGGCTGTGTCGATTCTGGGTGGCATGCCTTACCCTAAACAGATGCAATTGCTGGCCAAGAATCCTGAAATTCTGGTCGCCACCCCTGGCCGCCTGATCGACCACATGGACTCGGGCAAGATCGACTTCTCGCAACTGGAAATCCTGGTGCTGGACGAAGCCGACCGCATGCTGGACATGGGTTTCATCGACGACATTGAAAAAATCGTGGACGCGACGCCAGAAGGCCGTCAAACCATGCTGTTCTCGGCAACCCTGGACGGCGTCGTCGGCAACATGGCCCGCCGCATCACGAAAAACCCGCTGGTCATCCAGATCGCCGGTTCGTCGAACAAGCATGAAAACATCACCCAGCGCGTCCACTTCGTCGACGATCTGTCGCACAAGAATCGCCTGCTGGACCACCTGCTGCGCGACGAAACCCTGGACCAGGCTGTTGTATTCACCGCCACCAAGCGTGACGCCGACACCATTGCCGACCGCCTGAACATCGCCGGCTTCTCGGCTGCCGCCTTGCACGGCGACATGCATCAGGGCGCGCGTAACCGCACCCTGGACGGCATGCGTCGCGGCCAGGTCAAAGTGCTGGTCGCCACCGACGTTGCCGCCCGCGGTATCGACGTGCCAACCATCACCCACGTGTTCAACTACGATCTGCCGAAGTTCCCGGAAGACTACGTCCACCGTATCGGCCGTACCGGCCGCGCTGGCCGCAATGGCCTGGCCATCTCGCTGGTGAACCACGCTGAAGGCATGAACGTCAAGCGCATCGAACGCTTCACCAAGCAATTGATCCCGGTCAATGTCATCGAAGGTTTCGAACCTAAGAAAACGGCGTCGGCACCGCGTTCGAGCGCCCGTCCAGGCGGCTGGAAACCAGGCGACAACCGTGGCGGCGCGAAGCCAGCGCAACGCACGTTCAGCAAGCCGGGCGCACCACGCAAAGATGGCGCGCCTAGCACCGGCGGCGGCTACAAGGGTTCCAACCCGCGCAGCACCGACGGCGCACGCCGCAGCTACGGCGACCGTTAATCACGGCGCACCGCCGTCGAGGCGGCAGGCAATAAAAACGGCCACCAGATCACTCTGGTGGCCGTTTTTTTATGCCCGGCGCATTTACTTCTTCGACACCTTCTGGCGCGACAGCTTGCGCAGCTTGGCTTGCTCGAAGCGCGCATGCTGCTCCGGCGTCTCCAGCACCAGCGGCGGCACGGCCACCGGCTTGCGGTTGGCATCCACGGCCACCATCGTGAAATAGCAGCTATTGGCATGGCGCACCAGGCGCTGCTGAATGTTTTCCGTCACCACGCGAATGCCCACTTCCATCGAGGTCGTGCCCGTGTAATTGATCGAGGCGAGGAACGTCACCAGCTCACCCACGTGAATAGGCTGCAAGAACATCACCTGGTCCACGGACAGGGTCACGACATAGCTGCCCGAGTAGCGACTGGCGCAGGCGTAGGCGACGCTATCGAGATATTTCAGGATGGTACCACCGTGCACGTTGCCGGAAAAGTTGGCCATATCGGGCGTCATCAAGACCGTCATCGTCAGTTCGTGGGCCGACCAGTTCATCGCGCTGTCCAAAGTATTCTCCAAAGGGGGATGTGAGGGGGATGTGAAAACCGGCCCCAGGGGCCGGTGTAGACCTTACAGGCCCAGGGTATCGATATCGGCCAGCGAGTCGCGGCCCTTGTCTGAAATGTCGTGCCCCTCGCCTTCGGCGCGCGCCACGATGTGGGCTTTCTTGCCCAGGAAATAGGCCACCTCCGTGTCCAGCTTGGTCAGCGGATCGGCGGCGACGGCGCGCAAACCCATGATGCAGCGGCGCAGGAACAGCAGTTGTTGTGCTTTCTCGGTGATGGACAGGCGGCCGTCGCGGGCGTAGCTGAGCAGCTTCAGGCCGGACAGGCGCTTGGCATTGCGGGCAACGCAAGCACTGGGGCGCTCGGTCTTGATACCGCGTGCAACTTGCTCCAGCGCGTCATATTCATCGGTTGTTAATTTCTCGTTCTTCATTACTTTTCCATAAGAGGCCAGGTGTTCGGCCCCCATGGTACGCGCCCCGCTGCGCATCGGCAACAGGCAACGTGATTCAGTCGCCGTCAGCCCCACGGACGGCGTGCTGAAAATGCGCGTGGAGCGCGCTTATTTGTAGGTGCGCAGCAATAGCCACGCCAGACCGCAACCGGCCACGGCGCCCGCCAGGGCCAGCGCTGCGAGGTTTTTACTGGTGATCACAGGGCGCCGGCCCAGGTAGATTTTGTTATGCAAGGAATTGCCCATGATGGTCTCCTGTACAAGAATTTTTATGATGTCTCATTATAAGAACAGAATCGTGACGACCGCATGACACACAGCAGTTAGCGCTTGATTTGTATCCACTAGGCAACGTTTATTGGCATATTTGTTGTTTAAATGGCGTGGCGATCCCGCCGCCCGCGCAATCCATTTCCAACTAGAAATAAACAGCGCATGGCAGCGCGTGGCCGCTCAGGTTCGCTCAGATCCGCGACGACTTGCTCTCAGACCATCTTGACGGGCGGCGGTGGTGGCGTCGGTTCCTCGACGGGCACGGGATCCGTGTGCGGCGGCTTTTCAGGCGGCGGCGTCAGCGGATCGCCTTCGGGCGGCGGCGGAATATCTGGTTCAGGCGTGCTGTGCGCACGCAGCGGGGCATGACGGAATCGTGGCTGCATGGTGACCTCCTTTTACCCCACTGTAGCCGATGACGGGAAAGACTGGCGCCCGCGAGCAGCACTATTCACGCAGGAAAAAGGCTCTATCCACCTTAGGTAGGGGAAATCCAGAAATCTTCCTGGCCTCCTGCTGTCTTTTATATTTTATAGATCAGACAAACAGGAGTCTTCCATGCTGCCGCCCCAGAGCCTGGGCTGGCCAGCTCGGCTGTAATACGCCTGCGCCTGTGTAGGTGGCTTCAAACGTCGATTTTTTTTACACAAACGCAAAAAACGGCATACCTGTTTTTATAAGCTGTTGAATTTAAATACAAATATTACATGGTACAAATTCTGCTTCAAGGG
Organism: Janthinobacterium algoris; assembly: GCF_051380935.1. Lineage (NCBI taxonomy): Bacteria > Pseudomonadati > Pseudomonadota > Betaproteobacteria > Burkholderiales > Oxalobacteraceae > Janthinobacterium > Janthinobacterium algoris. The sequence goes on from NZ_JBNYXZ010000005.1 coordinate 186,054, forward strand.
CGTATGAGGTTATCTGAGGCAGCCGCCACAGTGACCTGGTCCGATCAACCCTCACGCTGAAGGAAATGTTATGAAACCGCTGTCCTCATTCCTGCGTTTCGCTCTGTCCGCGGCCGCCATCGGCGCCGCGCTGATCAGTGCTCCCGCACTCGCTGGTCCTTTGTTTACCGTCAATGAAGGCTCCGTCCCCGGTACCGCAGCCAATCTGGTTGTGGCCGACCGCATCAGCTTTGAATATCACGCACGCGTCGAACAAACCATCGTTGGCGGTTTGGGTGGTGGCAACGATCCCTTCACTCAAACAGGCTTTTTGAGCAAGGCCGCTTTCGGCAGTCCCACTGGCGGCAGCATACCATCGCAACTGAACGCCCTCAATGGCTATGGCATATATGGCCTGTTTACCATCACCGGGCAGTCGAACACTCTGGCTGGCGGGATCCACGCTACCTTTCAAAGCCTGACCATGACGCTGTACATCGACCCCAACCAGGACACGTCACTATCGGTCAGTAACGTAGCAGGCTCGCCGGTGAATGTCGGTGGTATCGCCGGGGACGACTATGCGATCGTGACTTACACGCTCGACCTGGGCGAAGCACACATTTTCGCCGGCCTGGCCCAAGGCGACTTCAAGGCCTTGCTTAATGCCACGCTGACGCCGCAAGGACAGTTGTTTTTCGTCAACCCCAACCCGTTTTTTCCGTTGGAGTCCCTCAGCGGGAATACGAACAGCTTCATCGGTGGCAGCTTGACCAACAGTTTCATCGCGATGGCCGACGGCGGCGGTCTGGAATTATTTCAAGCAGCTGTACCTGAACCAGGCACCATCGCACTGCTCGGTATCGGCCTGTTTGGCCTGGGCATGACTGCGCGCCGCCAGCAAAACAAGCAGCGCCAGGCTTGACATGCGATCATCCAGTTTAAGCGCCGCTGATGTCCTCAGCGGCTTTTTTCGCTGCGGCAGCCAGCAAACGCATGCCGTTCACGCATGCGTCCTCGCGTCGACCGGCGCCACCAGCAAGTCTTGCAGCGGCCGGCGCAAGGAGCGCGCCTGGGCCGCCGGGCCGGCGCCGATGCGGCCAAGGAACACGGCCCGCTCGACCACCACGGCACCCAGCACAGCCTGGCATTGCACCGCCAGTTCCTGCGCCAGCTCCAGCATGCCGTCGGTGCGCGAAAAGGCCCGCCGTTCGCGCACATAACGGGCAAAGATCAACGGCGTCAGTTCCGGCTGCAACTGCAGGCCCAGCTGCGTGGCCGTCAGCCAGAAGCGTTGCATGGCGCGGCCCGCCGCCACGTAATCGTCGATATGGCGCGGCGGCGCATCGGCCAGCAACACGAAATGCGCGGCGCAATACAGGCCTGGCAGCAAGTCCATCTGCAGGCGCGGGGCAATGGTGCCCGCCAGCCAGGTATTGAAAAAGTCCACGCGGCGCCAGCTGTGCATGACCCAGCGCATCAGCCGCGCCGTCATCGGGTCGACGCCTAGCGCCTGCTCCGGGATGCGGTCGCTACTGAAGCGCGCACCCCATTCGATCACGTCACGATGCACCTTGTGCGCTTCGGGCATGGTCAGGCGCAGCTTCGCATTGTCGAACATCAGGCGCGCGCAGGCCAGGCGCGCGCGCCAGCCTTCGAACCATTGCACAGCGTAGCCAGGCGGCAGGCTGGCCGCCAGCGCCGCCTTTTCACTGGCGCGCAGATGGCGCGTGCTGAGCCGTCGCCGCTGCACGCTGCGCTGCGGCAAGAATGCCGCCAGCGGGTCGGGTAGCATGCCGGAATTATCAACAAAGCGTACGTCAAACGTGGGCAAGGTATCGGGCAAGCCGCCGCGCCGGCGTGCTTCCATGCGCAAGCCATGGCTACTGGCCGCCAGTGCCATGCTTTCGAGCAAGGCGCCCAGCGATAACTGGCTGGGATGGCCGTCGAGGTCGTACACGCAATGGCTGCGCGTATCGAAGCCATGCACGACGACATGGCGCTGCTCCACGATTTCAAAGCGCCACGGCTGCGTATTGTCGCCGCTGGGCGCCCAGCGCGCCTGGTCGAGGATGTTTTCCAGCACAGAATCGATCTGCGCGATCAGCAGTGCTTGCGCCATTTACGCCCCCTGCGCGGCACGGCGCCGCTTGATGATGGCCATCGTCAGCCGTTGCAGCGGATGACGGTTGCCGCCGGGACGCCAGGTATGCACGAGCTTGTTGCGGTAGGCGTCGAAATGCATGCCGTGCGGCGCCGCCATCACTTTGCCGCGTTTCAAGAGTATTTTCAGTGCCTCAGTGGCGGCCGCGCCCGCGCACAGCTGGCAGCCCATGATGGTCGACGGCCCGCGCCGCTCCGTCAGATTGATGGCCGACGGGTCGACCAGGTAAGGGCCGTGCAAGCCGGCCGGCGCCAGCCCGACGAGAAAACGCAAAGCTTTTTCCTCTTCTGGCAAGTCGCCCCAGCCAAAATACGCTTCGAACGTCATGCCACCCGGCATGAAGCTGAGCACGGCCGTGCCCATGCCCAGCGGCGCGGCCGTGATGGCGGGTATACCCAGGCGCGCGCAGCTGGCGAAGGTGGCCTGGCGCGCGGGAAAGGCAAAGAAATCCAGGCCGTCCACATATAGGTCGACACCGGCAAAAAACTCGGCCAGATTGCTGTCATGTATGCCGTCAGGAAATTGTTTAATCTCCAGTTCGGGATTGATATCGCGTGCCATCTGCGCCAGCACCGCCACCTTGGGCTGGCCCAGGGTGGACATCATGGCGCCGGCCTGTCGATTGAAGTTGGCGATATCGAAAGTATCGAAATCGGCGATGTGAAAAGCGCCGATGCCCAGCCGCGCCAGGGTTAGCAAATGCACCCCGCCCACGCCACCCATGCCGGCAATGGCCACGCGCTTGCCGCGCAAGCTGTCCTGCTCCGCCTGCGTGACCCAGCCCAGGTTGCGGTAAAATGCCGCCTGATAGGAAAAACCGTCTGTCATGCTGGCCTCTTCTGTGCATCCTCAAAGGATCAAGAATGGTTTGACAGACGGGCGGGCGATAAGTTCCCGCTATGACGACAGCTTAGCGCGCCAGACGGCGCTGCGCTGCCGCTGCCGGTGCCGCGCGCGAGGGCGCCACCGTGTGCCGCGCCACTGCGTCCACCTTGAACACGCTGACGATCTGCGCCAGTCCGGCTGCCTGCTCGTTCATGGCCTGCGCCGCCGCCGAAGCCTGCTCGACCAGAGCCGAGTTTTGCTGCGTCATGTTATCCATCTCGACGATGGCTTGGTTGATCTGCTCGATGCCGGCGCTCTGCTCGGCGCTGGCCGAGGAAATTTCGGCCACGATATCGGTCACATGATGCACGCTGGAAACGACTTTTTCCATCGTCTCGCCCGCCAGCGCCACCAGTTTTTCACCGGCGCCCACTTGCTCGGCGGAACTGTCGATCAATTGCTTGATCTCCTTGGCGGCCGCAGCCGAGCGTTGCGCCAGGTTGCGCACTTCACTGGCGACGACGGCAAAGCCACGGCCCTGCTCGCCCGCGCGCGCCGCTTCCACGGCGGCGTTCAAGGCCAGGATATTCGTCTGGAAGGCGATACCGTCGATGACGGCGATAATGTCGCCGATCTTTTTCGACGAAGCATTGATGGCGCCCATGGTGTCGACCACCTGGCTCACCACGCTGCCCGCCTGGCTCGCCACTTGCGAGGCCGAAATGGCCAGCTGGTTGGCCTGACGCGCATTGTCCGCATTCTGGCGCACTGTCGAGGTCATTTCTTCCATGGTCGAGGCCGTTTCTTCCAGGGATCCCGCCTGCTGCTCCGTGCGCGCCGACAGGTCATGGTTGCCGGAAGCGATTTCACCCGACGCCGTGGAAATGGCATCGGCATCGTTGCGCACCTGGCTCACCAGGTGCGCCAGGTTGTCGCGCATGGCCTTGATCGCCATCAACAGGCTGTCCGTGTCGCCCGGGCGCGTATCGATGTGCGTGGTCAGGTCGCCCTTGGCGATTTGCGCCACGATGGCCGCTGCATAGTCGGGTTCGCCGCCCAGCTGGCCCAGGATGCGGCGCAGCATCAAGGCCGCCAAGCCGCCCACCACCAGCATCAACGCGCCGCCAATGGCCAGCAGTACGCCGGCCTGGGCCCAGAACTTGTGGTTGATGTCATCGATGTAGGTGGCGGTGCCGATCAGCCAGTCCCAGGGCGCAAATTTCACCACCGCATACATCTTCGCCACGGGGTCCGTCACGCCGGGACGCGTGCCGTTCGCCTGCACCAGGCCGATGCGGCTATTGGCCAGAGCTGTCCGGTAGCGGTCGCCCGACTGCTGCATGTTCTTTTGCGGCGTGCCGATGCGCGAGGGATTCGGATGCACGTACAGCAAGTCGGTGCTGAAATCGCGCACAAAGTAATACATCTCATCCTTGACGAAGCTGCCGATGGCCAGCTTGGCCTGTTGCTGAGCCTGTTCACGCGTCAGCTTGCCCGACTGTTCCAGCGCATACGCCTTTTCCACCGACGCGTTGGCCAATTCCACCAACACCGTCAATTGCTCGACCCTTTCGGCCATCATGGTCTGGCGCAAGGAATACAGGGAAAACGAGGCGATGAGGACGATGCCCAATAAGGTGCTGAAACACAATAAGAGAATGCGCGAACGGAGAGTCATGGGAGCCTGGGTAACAATAAAGCGTGGAATTATAAACAATTTCCTGATGGAAATCTTTTTACAAAAGCAAAGCGGGCGGCGCTACCAGGCTGATGCCCGGCAGGCACCGCCCGCTTTGTTACTACTTGCTTGTTACTGACGGATCACGCCAGCGCTTCCTTGGCAGCCTCTTCCGGCGTCAAGCCGTCGTAGAACTGGTCGGTAAACCACTCGACCTGCTCTTCGATATGGTCCTGCGCCTGCGCCACGGTGGCGCCGCCGGCCACGAGGAAGCCTTCAACCTCGATACACCAGTTGATCAATTCCAGGGTTTCCGGATCAAGTTCTTCTTTCTTAGCCATCGCATTTCCTTGCTTGTTAAATTGCAATATCACATTCATCAGCAGCAGTTTAACAGCTTCGCCACACTGCCGCCCCTGCAGTTCAACAATGAAGATTACTTAGCTGCAACGTTTTTGCGTTCCGGATACAGCACCACCTGTACATAATTGTGCATGTCCAGGTAGCGCTGCGCCGCCAGTTTGACGGCTTGCGGCGTGATGGCGCGCACGCGCTGCTGGTAACGCAGGATGTGCGCGGGATCACGCCCCTGGGTTACCGAACCCATCAACTGACTCATCCAGTAGCGGTTTTCGCGCAGCGACTTTTGCTGGCGCGTGATCCAGTTCAGCTTAACCTTTTCCAGGTCGGCCACGGATGGCCCGTCCGCCTTCATCTTGTTGATTTCAGCAAAGGCGGCGGCGATCACCTTGTCCACGTTTTCCGGTCCCGTCGGCAAGTTCAGCGCCACCGAATAATGGCCATACGGATGCTGGCCCATGGAGGTTTCAAAGCCGCCGCCATAGATCATGCTCATCTTTTCGCGCAGCACTTCGATGACTTTCAGGTTCAGCACCTCGCCCAGCGCCTGCAGGGTCAGCTTTTGCTCGTCCGAATACGCCACGTTGCCATTGAAGGTGATGGAAATCGTGCTCTTGGGCTCGCTGCCCATGTAGATATCCTTCTTGACGATCCCTGCCACCGGGCGCATGCCCACGTCGCGGTAGGCGTGCGGCACCTCCGCCACGGGCAAGGTGCCCAGGTAACTGGCGATCAGCGGCTTGATCTTGTCGAGCTCGAAGCTGCCCGTGAAGATGAAGGTCATGTCGCGCGCGCTGGAAAAGCGCTGGCGGAAGATCTCCAGCGAGCGGTCCAGGCCCACCTTGTCGAAGTCGGCCGCGCGCGGCACGCCATCGACGCGCGGGTTGTCGCCAAACATGGCGTGCTGGACGGCATCGTAAAACACGGCTTCCGGCTGCGCCATGCTGTTTTTCGCCAGGTCCTGTTGCTTGCCGATGAAGGACTGGTACAGGCCCGCATCCTTGCGCACGTCATGGAAATACAGCGTCACCAGTTGCAACATGGCTTCCACGTCGGCGCTGCTGGCCGAGCCGCCAAAGCCTTCGCTGAGTTCGCCCAGCGAAGCGCCCACGTTAACCGTCTTACCGGCCAGAACTTTTTGCAAGTCCAGCGGCGCCAGGTCCTTCAAGCCCATGCTGCCGACCACGGCGCTGGCATAACGGGCGTTGTAGATATCGGCGTCGCCAAACAGGGACTGGCCGCCGAAACGGGTCGAGCCCATCAGCACCTGGTCATTCTTGAAGTCCGTCGGTTTCAGCAGCACGCGCACGCCATTGCCCAAGGTCAGCTCCGTCATGCCGATGGCGCTATGCAACTTTTCAGCGACGATGCTGCCGCCTGCCGGCGGGCCATCCATCAGCTTGCTGGCCAGGACTTTTTCCGTGCGCGGCTCGACCTTCTGCCGCTCGGCTTGCGCTACCGCGTCGAGCAACTGCTGCTGCGTCGGCACAACCGAGGCCGTATCACCCGCTTTCGGCTCGGCGCCCATGAAGACCACCAGTTTCTTTTGCTGGTCGGGGATCACCCTGGCCACCGTCTCGTTGATTTCCTGCAGAGTTACCTGCGGCAAGAGTTCCTGCGCATACCGCAATTCATTGGCGATGCCGGGCATGGCTTCCTGCTCCAGGAAGTTGCGCGAATACTCGGCCACGAAGCCGGACGAATCAGACTTGTCGCGCTCACTGTACGCACGCTCGTAGTTGCGCAGCATGTCCTTGCGCGCGCGGTCCAGCTCATCCTGGCTGAAACCGAAGCGGCGCGCCCGCTCATCTTCTTGCACCAGCGCATCGACAGCAGGCTGCACGCCGCCCTTGCCCAGCAAGGCATACGCGCTGAACGATTCATAGCCGCGCACCAGCTTGCCCATGCTGCTGCCGCCCTGAATAAACGGGGGATTGGCTTGCTGCGTCAATTCCTGCATGCGCGCGCTGAGCATTTGCCCGTACAGATTTTCGATCATCTGGCGGCGGTAGTCGGCAATGGTGACGGGCTCCTGCGCGGCGCGGATCGGGTAGCGGATGAAGACCGTGTTGTCCGGCGCTTCCTTGTCAGTGATCACCAGCGCTTCCGTCTGCGCGCGCTGCGGCACCTCCGCATACAGGCGCGGACGCGGTTTCGCGGGGTTTTTCAGCTTACCGAAATGCTGCTGGATCAGCTTTTCAGCCTGTTTCGGCTCCACATCACCGACCACCACGACGGCCATCAGGTCGGGACGGTACCAATCCTTGTAGAAACGCTTGATGGCTTCCGGCTTGAAGGTTTTCAAGACGGATTCCTTGCCGATCGGCATGCGTTCCGCATAGCGCGACCCATTCAGCAGCTTCGGATACAAGACCTTGTTCATGCGGTCGCCGGCGCCCTTGCCCAGGCGCGCCTCTTCCAGCACGATGCCGCGCTCGCTGTTGATGTCGGCCGGATTGAATTTCAAGCCATGCGCCCAGTCTTCCAGCACGAGGAAACCCTTTTCCAGGTTGTCCTTTTTGGTCGTGGGAATCGGCAGCACATACACGGTTTCATCAAAGCTCGTGTAGGCGTTGAGGTCGGCGCCGAACTTCACGCCGATCGATTGCAAATAGGAAATCAACTCATTGCGCTTGAAATGCGTGGAGCCATTGAAGGCCATGTGTTCCGTGAAATGCGCCAGGCCTTGCTGGTCATCGTCTTCCAGGATGGAACCGGCTTTCACCACCAGGCGCAATTCCACTTTCTGGGCGGGACGGGCATTTTTCTTGATGTAATAGGTCAAGCCATTCGGCAATTTTCCGACGGTCACTTCTGGTGCCACCGGCAGGGGATCGGTCAAACGGATTTCTGCCTGGGCCATGCAGGCGCACGCCAGCAAGACGGCGCCCGAGATCAGGCGTAATTTACTCAGCTTCATGTATTCTCAACGGTAAGATTCAGTAAGCGTACCTTACACTGAAATCGTCTTTCCGCCATTAAAAACAGCTTAGGAAAACCTGCTTTGCCCTGGCAACTTTGCCGGATAACAAACTCAGCAGTGCCCTGCCAGCTTCTTTCAATTGTGCTAAAGTATTGCCGCCGGTCATGTGGACCGGCACAACAATACGTCTTCGGGGCGGGGTGCGATTCCCCACCGGCGGTAAGACCGGCAACGGTCAAGCCCGCGAGCGCTTGTCAAACGTCGTTTGACAGGGTCAGCAGATCTGGTGTGACTCCAGAGCCGACGGTATAGTCCGGATGAAAGAAGATGTGCAGTAAACGCGATGTCCGATCGACCTGTCGATGCGGCCTGCTGCGTCTATTCGCTTGCCCTGCAGCGTTTTTCGCCTATGCGAGGAGCGTTTCACCATGTTAGTCAACAGCTATACCCTGCTTTCCAACGACCTGGAAGGTCGCATCCAATCCGCCCTGGCCGCCATGCGCGCCGGCATTCCCGTCATCCTGCTCGACGATTTCGACCGTGAAAACGAAGCCGACCTGATCCTGTCTGCCGAAAAACTCACGCACGAAACCATGGCCTTGCTGATCCGCGAATGCAGCGGCATCGTCTGCCTATGCCTGCCGACGGACGTCGTCAGCGCGCTGGAATTACCGCCGATGTCGTCCGACAACGGCAGCCGCTACGGCACACCATTCACGGTATCCATCGAGGCGCGCGACGGCGTCACGACAGGCGTGTCGGCCGCCGACAGGGTCACCACCATCCGCGCCGCCATCGCCCCGAATGCCAAGCCCGCCGACCTGGTGCGCCCCGGCCACGTCTTCCCCCTGCGCGCCGCGCCCGGTGGCGTGCTCGAGCGCCGTGGCCACACGGAAGGCTCCGTCGACCTGTCGCGCATGGCGGGCCTGAACCCGGCCGCCGTGCTGTGCGAGCTGATGAACCCGGACGGCACCATGATGCGCGGCGACGATATCGAACGCTTCGCCGAACTGCATGGCATGCCGATCCTGACCATCGAAGAACTGGTGGAGTGGCGCAGCACGCGCGAGCAATAACGCGTCAATAACGCTTCAGGCGGCTGCGGCCTTGGGAAAATGTACCTGTTTGTACACGAGGCACGCCGCCAGGCCATATGCGACGGCGATCGTCGCGTAGGCCAGCGGCAAGCGCAGCGACCAGTCCTGCACCATGTGCAGGATGCTGCCGATCAGGGCCACGCCCACCAGGGCGCCGATTTGCCGGTTTGCATTCAGGGCCGCCGCCGCGCTGTTCGCGTGCTGCTTGCCGGCCACCCGCATCACGGTGGCCGTCATGGCGGGAATGGCGATGCCGATGGCCACGTTCATGACGGCCGTGCCCAGCGCCAGCAAGCCATAGGGCGTATCTGGACGCAAGCCCATCAGCAAGAGCGCCATCACGGCGCCCACCAGCAAGCCGAGCAACATCGGCAAGCGCGTGCCATGGCGCGCCGCGATTCCGCCCGCCAGGAAATTCCCTACAGTATAGGCCGCCATCATGGGCAGCAGGCGCAAGCCCGACTGCAAGGCATCGGCGCCGCCAGACTGCTGCAGGAACAGGCTGAGTAAAAACAGCTGGCCGAACACGCAGAAATTGATCAAAAAGCCTACGCCATTGGCCGCACCGAAGCTGCTGTTGCGAAACAGTGCGCGCGGCAACAACGGATGGCTGCCGCTGCGCTCGCGCCGCAGCAACTGCCAGGCCGACAGCAGCGCCAGCGTCCCCGCCGCCAGCACGCCCGGCGACAGCCAGCCCAGCACGGGGCCTTCGATCAAGACAAAACTCAGGCCCGCCAGCGCCGCCACGCCCAGTGCATGACTGAACAGCGATAAATCGCGCGGCTGGCGCGCCGGCGCGACCAGCAGCAGCTGCGCCATGACGATGGCCAGCACGCCCAGCGGCACATTCACCCAGAAGACGCTGCGCCAGCCGAACTGGTGCACGAGGATGCCGCCGATCAGGGGGCCGGACGCGCCCGCCACGCCCACCAGCGCCGACCAGGCGCCCAGCATGCGCGTGCGTTCGCGCTCGTCGTCAAAGCTGTGCGTCAACAAGCTCAGGGAACTGGGCATGAACAGGGCCGCGCCGGCACCTTGCAACAAACGCGCCGCCGTGAGGAAATGCCCGTCGGGCGCGGCGCCGCACAGGATCGAGCCGAGGATGAAGAAGCCCAGGCCACCCTGGTACACGGCTTTCGGCCCATAGCGGTCGGCCAGCGCGCCGCCGGCCAGCAGCAGCGCGGCAAACGTCAGCGTATAGCCGTCGACCACCCACACCAGGCCCGTCAGCGGTATGGCCAGGTCCAGCGCGATATCGGACAGCGCCACGTTGACGGCCGTGACGTCAAGCATGGCCATGACGAAACCGAAGGCCAGGGTCAGCAGGATCAAGCCGTTGGCGCGGCGTGGTGTGGGGGCAGACATGGTTTTCCTTGCAAGGACAGCGGGGCAGTCATTATGCGAGCGTTGCATGATGCAGTAAACAGGCATAAAATCGGCGCTGCGATGCAAAAATGCATCACAAACACGAAATGGAAATCACTCATGGATTGGGATAACGCGCGCATCTTTCTCGCCATCGGCCGCGCCGGCACCCTGCGCGGCGCGGCGACCCTGCTGCGCATCGACCAGGCTACGTGCGGGCGCCGCCTGGCCGCGCTGGAAAGCTCCCTGGGCGCCACCCTGTTCCTGCGCACGCCATCGGGCTACGTGCCCACGCCAGCCGGCGAACTGGCGCTCACGGCCGCCGAAGCGATGGAACGGGCGGCCGACAAGCTACAAAGAGACATGCAGGGCGTCGACAACCGCCTGTCCGGCCTGGTGCGCGTGGCCACCACCGACACCATGGCCAGCCATTTCGTCATCCGCGCCATGCAGCAGCTGCATGCGGCCCATCCGGACATCCGCATCGTGCTCAACGTGGCGCCCGCACTGGCCAGCCTGACGCGGCGCGAAGCGGACCTGGCCGTGCGCGGCGTGCGCCCGACCGACCCGGACCTGATCTCGCGCCACCTCGTCAAGCGCAGCCTGGGCCTGTACGCCTCAAAAGCCTACCTGGCGGAACGGGGCGAACCCGTGCGCGGCACGGCGCTGGCCGGACACGACATCGTCATTTACCACCATTCCGTAACGCCCCGTCATGGGGAGAAAATCGCCGGCGAGCCCGTCGCCAACGCCAGGGTCGCCATGGAAGTGAACTCGGCGGCGATGCTGCAGGAAGCCACGCGCGCGGGCCTGGGCGTGGCCGAGCTGGCCACCCACCTGGGCGATATCGACCCGCAACTGGTACGCATCTGGCCCGAGCGGGCGGAGGCGTACGACATATGGCTGGTCATGCACGCCGACCTGAACCGTTCTGCCCGCGTGCGCGCGGCGGCCGATGCCATCATTGCCAGCGTGGCGGGCCAATAGCGGGCCAGCCGCGCACGGTTGCACGGCCAGGGAATCGCTTGTCTCGACCGCATCCAATGTTAAGATGCCATGATGACCCTATCCGTCTCCCTCATCATCAGCCTGCGCCGCCTGCACCGGGCCACCATGGCCTGGCTGGTCAGCTGGTGGCGCATGCTGCATTTCGCCATCCTCGTGTTTTCGCTGGCCCTGTCGCCATCGAGCTATAACCGCGACAACCGCCCCATCCTCGCGCACCGGCTGGTGACGAACACGGCGCCCAACTTGGTGTGGTTCAGCGTCGCCTGCGCGCTGGTCAGCCTGGTGCTGATCCGCATCGTCGTCGTCAGCGCGCAAAGCTACGGCCTGTCGCGCTATGCGCTGGAAATGGTGGTGCGCGTGCTGGTGCTGGAACTGATCCCGCTGACGGCCGCCCTGTTCGTCGCACTGCGCCTGACCCTGCCCGACGGCATTGCGTTCGCGCAAATGCGCTCTTCCGGCATGCTCGATACCATGCAGCGCCAGGGCGTCGACCTGCTGCGCCGCGAATACTTTCCACGCGTCATGTCCGGCATCTTCGCCGTATGGATGCTGGCCATCGTCAGCTGCGTCACCTCGCTGATCCTCGCCTACCTCACCATCTACGGTTTTACGCCGTGGGCGCTGCAGGGCTACACGCGCGTGGTGGGGCAAATCTTCAATCCGGCCGTGGCCCTGATCCTGATGCTTAAAGTCATCTTCTTCAGCTTTGCCGTGGCCCTGATCCCGCTGGCCTCCTCCTACTACCCCGAAGAGCCGCATGGCCGGCGCAACCGCCTGTGGGCCGCGCACGGCCTGTCCGAGATGCTGCGCCTGTTTTCCGTCATCCTGCTGATCGAAGTGGCTTCGCTGATGGGCAATTACTACTGATGCCCCGCCCGCCACCGCCAGCGATCCCGAACCACCCATATGAGAGCCAGAATCCATGAGCCAGAGCCAGCCCCCCAATCCCGACCAGGTCGACGTCACGGCGCCCGCCGGTCTCACGCAAGATGCCATCCTGCCCGCCCCGCCGCCCGTGCGTCACGCCGAACTGAAGGCAGCCATCCTGCTCGTCTTCATGTTCGTGCTGGTGGTCGGCTCCGTCGTCTACCTGATGTATGCGCGCGGCGCCTTTGAGGCAACGCAAACGCTGGTGCTGACGACCGACGATTCGGACGGAGTAGGCGTGGGCGCCGATCTGACCTTTTCCGGCTTTCCCATCGGCCGCGTGCAACGCATCGAACTGGCGCCGGACGGCAAGGCCCGCGTCATCATCGACGTGCCAAGGAAGGATGCGCACTGGCTGCGCAGCAGCTCCATCTTCACCCTGGAACGGGGCATCGTGGGCGGCGCCAAACTGCGCGCCTACAGCGGCATCCTGACAGACCCGCCGCTGCCCGACGACGCCACGCGCGACCTGTTGGTGGGCGACATGGCGGCGGAAATCCCGCGTCTGCTGGCCGCCGCAAAGGATTTGCTGAACAACGTGGCCAGCCTGACGGGCAGCGATTCCGCCCTCGACGGCACCCTGCGCAATGTGCAGGCCGTGACGGGCAAGCTGAGCGGGCCGGGCGGCGCCATGGGCTTGCTGACGGGCGACGACAAGCAATCGCGCCTGCTGGTCGAGCGGGCCAACGCCCTGTTAATCACGGCAGACCAGCTGGCGCGCCGCACGGATGGCCTGGTGGCCAATGCCGATACGCGCGTCTTCGGTGAAAAAGGCGTCATGACGGATGCGCAAGCAACCATCGTGCAACTGAACGCCCTGCTGGCCGACACGCGCGCCAGCCTGAAAAAAGTCGACGCCGTGCTGGTCGAGGCGCAAGCCGTGGGCGCCAACGCCAAGGCGGCGACAGCCGACCTGGGCCCGTTGCGCGCCGACGTGGAAAGCAATCTGCGCAAGGTCGAGCAACTGGTCAATGAAATCAACCGCAAATGGCCGTTCAAGCGCAATCCGGAGATCAAACTGCCATGATAAAACGCAATATCACCTTGTCCGCCCTGGCCGCATTGTTGTGCACTGCGCTCGCCGCATGCTCTAGCGGCCCGCCTGTGCCGGACTGGAAAATGAATGCACAAAGTTCCATCGAACGGTTTCAAGCGGCCTATTTGAATGGCAACGCCCTGGTCGAACAGACGGAATTGCGGCGCGCCCGCAGCCAGGTGGCCGGCACGGGCAAGCTCGAACTGGTGGCGCGCATCGAACTGCTGCGCTGCGCTGCGCGCGTGGCCAGCCTGGCCTTTGAGGACTGTGCCGGCTTTGACGCCATGCGCGCCGACGCCGGTGCCGCCGACCGCGCGTATGCGGCCTACCTGGCCGGCCAGGTGCAGCCGGCCGACATCGCCCTGCTGCCGGAAGCGCAGCGGGCGGCCGCCAGCGCCAGCTCGGACACGGCCGCCGCCAGCGCCGTGGCGGCCATCAAGGACCCGCTGTCGCAGCTGGTGGCGGCCGGCGTGCTGCTGCGCGCCAGCCGCGCCACGCCGGACCTGCTCGATACGGCCGTGACCACCGCCTCGGATCAGGGCTGGCGCCGCCCGCTGCTGGCGTGGCTGAGCGTGCAGCGCCTGCGCGCCGAACAGGCGGGCGACACGCAGGCGGCGCAGCACATCGCCAGGCGCATGGCAATCGTGGAACAGCCGCTGGCGCCTTGAGCATGCAGATGACGGCCCAAGCTAGGCAGAATCAGGCATAATCGAGCCAGCATGACATCCATGCCGTGCAGGCAGCGAGGTAAGACCATGCAGTTTGAGGATTTCGACCTTTCCACTCCCGATGCCGGCCGGCATGCCGGGGCAGCTCCTGGCGAAGATGCGTCGGCCGGCACGGCCGTGCGCCTGCAATACCTGCTCGACAATACACCCTCCATCATCTATTGCACCGTGCCCAGCGGCGATTTCAAGATGACCTTTGTCAGCAACAATGCCTTGAATGTGCTGGGCTACCAGCCCGAGGAGATGGTGGCCGACCCGAATTTCTGGTTCGACCACATCCATCCCGACGATGCGCCCGGCATCTTTTCCAGCCTGGCACAGATCTTCGTCGAAGGCGCGCGCGCCTATGAGTACCGTTTCCGCGTGCACGACGGCAGCTATCTGTGGATGCACGACAGCCTGCGCCTGGTGCGCGACGAGCATGGCGTGCCGTTCGAGGTGATCGGCTCGCTGACGGACATTACCGAACGCAAGCGCATGGAAGCGATGCTGCAAGCGCGCGGCGAAGAGCAGCAACTCCTGATCAGCAAGCTGCAGGAAGCGCACGACCAGCTGCTGCAATCGGAAAAGATGGCGTCCATCGGCCAGCTGGCGGCCGGCATCGCGCATGAAATCAATAACCCGATCGGCTTCGTCAACTCCAACATGAGTTCGCTGCAAGGCTATGTGGGCACCCTGTTCGGCGTGATCGGCCAGTACGAAGCGGCGATGCGCGAGGCGCTCGACGGCCCGGCCCTGGCTGCGCGCGTGGCTCAAGTGCGCGCGCAGGCCGACCTGGGCTTCCTGCAGGACGACATGGTGGACCTGGTGCGCGAATCGATGGATGGCTTGAAGCGCGTGCGCGACATCGTGCAGGCATTGAAGGATTTTTCCCACGTGGGCGAGACGGACTGGCAGGTTGCCAGCCTGCATGCAGGCCTGGACAGCACCCTGAACATTGTCGCCAACGAATTGAAATACAAGGCGCGCATCGAAAAACAGTATGGCGAGCTGCCACCGATACTGTGCCTCGCCTCGCAGCTGAACCAGGTGTTCATGAACCTGCTCGTCAACGCGGGCCAGGCCATCAGCGGCGACGGCGTGATCAGCATCCGCACGGGCCATGCAGACGGCTGGGTATGGGTGGAGATCGGCGACACGGGCGCCGGCATCGCGCCCGAGCACCTGAACCGCATCTTCGAGCCGTTCTTCACCACCAAGGCCGTGGGCAGCGGCACGGGCCTGGGCCTGTCGCTCTCGTACGGCATCGTCAACAAGCACGGCGGGCGCATCGAGGTCGCGTCCGACGTGGGCCGCGGCACGCGCTTTACCGTGCACCTGCCCGTATCGCCGCCGGCGGCCCAGGCAGCGCCCTAGCCTTCCCGCCCTAGCATTCCTTCAAGGGTGCGTACACGCGAATGCTGAGGCGCCCGCCATTCTTGCCTTCGAAGTCGAGCAGCTGGGCGATCACGCGGGCCGTCAGCACGTGTTCGGCCGCCAGCAGCATCAGGCCGTCGCGGCTGATCAGGTCGCGCGACAGCACCATGCCCGGTTCCAGCTGGCCCGACAACACGGTCAAGTCGTGCGCCGGCGCTTCCGTCTCGTCCATGATGCTGCGGAAAGCGGCCACCACGGCGGGGTCATAGCGTTTGCCGACGCTGTCGTAGATCAGGGTGCGGGCCTCGTCGGCGCGCAGGTTGCGTTGCACCATGGCGCCGATCTGCAAGCCGTCATAGTCCGACGCCAGCGCCAGGATGCGCGCGCCCAGCGGAATGGCCAGGCCCACCATGGCATCGGGAAAGCCGCCACCGTCGAAGCGCTCCAGTTGCGAGCGCAGGATCACGGAGACGGCGCGCAGCTCGTCTAGCGCCATCAGCAATTGTTCCGCGCGCAGCGGATGCTTGCGGAACGCGGCCAGCTGCTCGCCCGTCCAGGCGCTGGCCGGCAGTTCCAGCACATCGTCACTCAGGCTGAGCTTGCCGATATCCTTGAGCAGGGCCGCGATGAACACGTCGCGCGCCGCCTGTCCTTCCAGGCCCAGCGCCTGCGCCAGCTTGCGCGCCAGTTCCGCCACCCGCCGCGCATGGCCGACGAGCTTGCCCCCGCGCATCTCGATCAGGTTGGAAAACACCTTGATGGTCGTCACGAACGTGGCCTTCAGGCGCTCGTTGGCCGCCTGCACCTCGTCGTGCGATTGTTTCAGCTGCTGCGTGCGGGTGGCCACCTTCGCTTCCAGGCTGGCGTTAAGCGCTTGCAGCTGCACGTTCTGGCTAGCCGTCAGCGCTTCCAGACGCAATTTTTCCTGTTCCAGCGCGCGCCGTTCCAGCGCGTGGCGCACCACCAGCACGATATCGTTCTCGTCCCAGGGCTTGGTCACGTAGCGGTAAATCTCACCCTGGTTGATGGCGTCGAGGATGGACTGGATATCGGCATAGCCGGTCAGCAGCAAACGTATGGTGCCGGGCCAGCGCCGGCGCACCTGGGCCAGGAATTGCGCGCCATCCATATGCGGCATGCGCATGTCGGAGATGACCAGGTCCACCGTCTCGCTCTCGAGCAGGGCCAGGCCCGCTGCGCCGCCGTCGGCCGTCAGCACGCGGTAGCCGTGCGGGCGGAACAAACGCCGCAGCGACGACAGGATGTTCGGTTCGTCGTCGACGCACAGGATGGTCGGCGGCGCGGCCACCGTGCTGGTGCTCATGCTGTCCTGTTCATTGATGGTCATGGTACGGCGGCCTGCGCCTGGCGCACGGGCAAGGTGATGCGGAAGGTGGTGCCGCGGCCGATGATGCTGCGCACGTCGATGCGGCCGTGGTGCTTTTGCACCGTGCTGTAGGCCAGCGACAGGCCCAGCCCCGTGCCCTTGCCGACGGCCTTGGTGGTAAAGAAGGGATCGAAGATGCGCGACAGGTGTTCGGGCGCGATGCCGCCGCCCGTGTCCTCGACCTCGATCCACACTTCCGTCGCGTTGTCGCTGCCCGTGCGCAGGGTGATGCGACCGCGCGCCTCGTCCATGGCGTGGGCCGCATTGACGACCAGGTTCATGATCACCTGGTTCAACTCGGAAGGCTGGCATTCGATATCGGGAATGTCGCCATACTCGCGCACCACGTCGGCCTTGTACTTGACCTCGTTATTCACGATATTGAGCGTGGTATCGATGCCCTGGCGCAGGTCGGCCCAGACCCACTCCTGGTGCGCATCCGTGCGCGAAAAATCCTTCAGGTCCTGCACGATGCGGCGCACGCGTGAAATGCCTTCCTTCGACTCGCCCATCAGCAGCGGAATGTCGGTGCGCAGGAAGTCCAGGTCGATCTGTTCGCGCAGCGCGCGCAGACGCGCCGCCACCACCGCGTCGGCGACGGCCGGCTCGGCTTCCTCGTAGGCGTCAAGCATGCTGAACAGGTCGTCCAGATACCCTTCCAGCGTGCCGACATTCGAAAACACATAGCCGATGGGATTGTTGATCTCGTGCGCCACGCCGGCGGCCAGCTGGCCGATCGAGGCCAGCTTTTCCGACTGCAGCAGCTTTTGCTGGGCCAGCGACAGCTTGCTGTTCAATTCCGTCAAGGCCAGGTTACGCTCGCGCAATTCCAGATCGGCAATCTGGCGCTGGCGGATATCGTCGGCCAGGCGCTCGTTCATTTCAGCCAGCTGGGCCGTGCGCTTGGCCACCAGGTGTTCCAGGTTGTCGTGCGCCTTGCGCAGCGCCAGTTCCGCAATGCGCCGCTCGCTCACGTCGCGCAGGGTTTCAATGGCGCCCACCAGGCGCCCTTGCCGGTCGCGCAGGGGCGCCGCCGTAAAATGCAGCCAGTGCCCGTCGGGGCCGATATTGGCAAAGAAATCCTCGGCCTCGAAGGCGCCGGGGATCACGGGAGAGCGCTTCAGCTTGCCAAGGTAGAGCTCATTTTCACCGAACGCGATATCGTCGGCCACCAGCAAATCGGCCAGGCAGGCGCGCGGCTGCGGATAAAACGCCTTCCAGTGGTCGCGCGTGCCGACCATCTCGGCAGCCGTAAAACCCAGCAGTTGTTCGCAGGCGCTGTTCCAGTGCGTCACCACGTGGTCCGTGTCGATGGCGAAGGTGGCCACGGGATGGCCATCGAAGAATGCCGATAGCGCGATGGAATCGGTCTGGCGGCGTTCCGGCGTGGCGGGCAGCGCCTGCCCTGCGTCTGTTTCCATGGCCTCTTTCCTGTTCATGCCAGCATGATGCGCGACATTTCATCGAAGGTGTGTTCCGTTTGCCGCAGCAACGCAAACCAGGCCTGCTCGTCCAGGGCCAGGCTGCGCCAGCCCGCAGGCGACACGGGCGGCACCAGTGTATCGTCGACGCCGGCCAGGTCCAGCGCAAGGGCGACGGCATTGGCCATATGCACGGCCAGCGGCAAGCCTCCCGCCTCCAGCCGGTCGATGGCGTGGTGGTCGGCCACCGCCTGCTGTATCGCTTCGGGGAACTTCCAGTAAGCGGCCAGGGCGCTGCCCACCTGCGCATGATCAATGCCGATGACGGCCAGTTCGGCATCGGCCATCTGGCAGTCATGCGCCTGGCGGTAGCTGCGCACGAGCGCGTGCTCGGCCGGGAAGCGCGTCACCAGCACCAGCGTGCCCAGGTCATGCAGCAGGCCGGCCGTGAAGGCCGTCTCGGGATTGACGCGCAAGTGCGGCGCCAGCAGGCGCGCGGCGATGGCCGTGGCCAGCGAATGGCGCCAGAACGCCTTGAAATCGAAGCCGCCGCTCACCGGCGCGAAGCTGCCCGTCAGGGCACAGGCCGTGACGACGGTGCGGATGCTGTGAAAGCCCAGCACGGAGACGGCTTGCGGAATGCTGGTGACCTTCGATTGCATGCCGTAGAACGAGGAATTGGCGATGCGCAAAGTCTTCGCCGCCAAAGCCTGGTCCAGCTCGATCTTTTGCGCCAGCACATGCACGTCCGTATCGTCCTGGTCCATGCTCGACAGCAGCTCCAGCACGACCACCGGCAGCGACGGCAATTCCTGTATCTGGCGGATGATATGTTCAAAACTGAGCCGTGTCATGCCCCGCTCCCTTGCCGGTAGCGCTGCAGCAGCGCCAGCAGTTCCGCCCCCGCAGAGTCGGGCGGCGTGGCGCGGAACAACACGGCCAGCCGTTCCAGGCGGCGCACCCGTTCCTGCTCGGCATGCGCCTGCGCGGCCGGGTCCGGTTCCGCCTCCATGACGACACGGCAGCGCTCCACATTGCGCCGGCGCAAGGCTGTCAGGCTGGCCGCCGTCAGGATGGCGCCTTGGGCCAGCAGCACGGCGCCGCTGGCGTCGCTCAGCGCCTGCGCCAGCACCATGCCTTCCTGTGCCTGATCCATGGAAATCTCGCGTCCGCTTTCACTCACGCTTTCACTCATGTATGAGCTCCATGACGACTCAGGGTGACCAGGCTGCCGCGCGAGCGCGAATGCAAGCCCATGGGATGGACCGCCACGGCATACGGCTGGCCATCGATGGCGGCCAGGCAGGGCGCGCCCTGCCCGTCGAACAGCTGCGGCAAGACCAGTGCCGCCTCGTTGCCCAGCAAGGCCGCGCCCCGCTCGAACAGGTTTTCCGCCGCCGCGTTGATGAAGGCGATCATGCCGTCCTCGTCGAGTCCGATCACGGGCAGCGGCAGAAATTGCAGCAATTCACGCGCGATGCCCAGGCTGACCTCGTCGCGGCTGATCTGATGCTGCTGCTGGTGCACCAAGGCCTGCATGGCGGCATTCGCCGCCGCCAGCGCCTGGTTGACGTCGCGCAGCTGCACATTCAGGCGCACATTGTCGTCGTCGATGCCCTTCAGGCGGAAGGCTTCGGCGATATGCTCGCGCAACTGATGGTCTTCCCAGGGCTTGGTGAGGAATTTGAAGATGGCGCCCTCGTTGACGGCATCCGTGACGGCCTGCAACTCGGTATAGCCCGACAACATGATGCGTATGGTTTGCGGACACAGCAGCTTTGCCTTGCGCAGGAAGTCGGCCCCCAGCATGCCGGGCATGCGCTGGTCCGACACAATCACGTCGACCGCATGGATGGCCAGCACGTCCAGGCCTTCCTGGCCGCTGTTGGCAGTGAGGATATGGTAGCCATCGCGCCGCAGCAGGCGCTTGAGGGAAGCGAGGATATTCGGCTCGTCATCGACCAGCAGCAAGGTGCGCGGCTGCGCCGCAGGCTGCTGCACGGCATCCGCCGCCGGCACCGCAGTCCCTGGCATACCATGCTCGTCGTGCACATCCATCGGACCATCCTCTCATCGCCACGGCGATATGGGAGCTTGCCTGGAGCGGAAATCTGCCGCGCGGCTCAATCTTGCGCGGCAGCCAGCTTGCGCTGAAATTATACGACTAAATGTTCCCGTATGACACTAATCCCGCACTCATACGGCACTTATCCGCGCCTTGCCGGGCAAGGTGTGTCGCGGTAAAACACAAACCCGCCCAGGCCGATGGCTTGCGTATCGGCCTTCACGGCGTACACCAGCGTGTTCCTGGCCGCCTCGACCCTCAGCAAATTCTTGTGCAACACCGTTTGCGCGTGCGACAGGGCCAACGATGGCGTCGGCGCCAGTTCCAGGCGCAATTCGGACGTAGCGGCATCATACGCCCAGCGCCCCGGGTTAAAGAAAGCGAAGCCGCCGTCGAAGCGCAGGCTGCCATCCTTGAACTGGGTCAGGCAAATGCCGGGAAATTCGCTGGGCGGGTTGTACCAGGTGGCGGCCACGGCCGCATCGGCCTGCGCTTTGCCCGGCATCTGCATGCCGCTCGCGTCATTCTTTCCGCCCATGCCGGCGCAGCCGGCCAGCGCCAGCGCGCAAGCCAGCGCGCCCGCGCGTTTGATGAATGTCATGTGCATTCCCGTCCCCTTGCTTTATAGAAATACAATCTTAGTCCGGGATGCCTGGCCGTTCAAGCGGCTAGCGCACATAAGGCGGATTTAATTGCCCTCGTCCGCCTTTGCCGCCATGGCTGCCGCTTCGCGCAATTTGTCTTTCTTGCTTTTGCGCGCGCCCTTCACGCCGCCGTTGACCGTATCCGTGACGGTACTCACCGGCGCGGGCAGTTCCGTCGGCTCGAAACCGGCCACCACTTCGCGCACGATGCGCAAATCGTTGCGGTTTTCGATCAGGCGGAAATGCGCTTCCATATCGGCCGTCACAAAACTGATGGCCGTGCCGCTTTCGCCGGCGCGGCCCGTGCGGCCTATGCGGTGCGTGTAGTCGACGGCCGAGCGAGGCAAGTCATAGTTAACGACGGCCGGCAAGCCGGCGATGTCGATGCCGCGCGCGGCCACGTCGGTAGCCACCAGCACCTGCAAGCGCCCCGCCTTGAAGTCGGCCAGCAGCTGGCTGCGCGTGCCCTGGCTGAATTCGCCGTGGAAGGCGCCCACGTGCAGGCCCGCGCGCTGTAGCTTGTCGGCCACGTGTTCGGCCGCGTACTTGGTGGCGACAAACACCAGCACCCTGTCCCATTGCTGCTGCAAGATCAGGTAGCGCAGCAGCTGCGTGCGGCGCGGCACGTCGACCGTGATGGCGCGCTGCACGATGTCGGGCTTATCCTGCGGTTCGGACGCCACCTCGATGCGCACGGGTTCCTTGAGCAGGCTGTCGGCCAGCGCCTGCACGCTGTCGGGGAAAGTGGCCGAGAAAAACAGGTTTTGCCGTTTCGCTGGCAGCAGCGCCAAAATCGCGTTGATTTCCTCGCTGAAACCCATGTCCAGCAAACGGTCGGCCTCGTCGAGCACGCACAGCGACACGCCGCCCAGTTTCACGGCGTTCTGGCGCACCAGGTCCAACAGGCGGCCCGGCGTGGCGACGACGATATCGGCGCCGCCGCGCAAGTCCATCATCTGCGGATTGATCGACACGCCGCCGAACAGCACGGAAATCTTCAATTTGACGGGCAGCGGCTTGGCCAGCGCGTGTACCGTCTGGCCCACCTGCGCCGCCAGCTCGCGCGTGGGCACGAGGATCAACGCGCGCACCTGGCGCGGGCCGGAAGCGGGCGCCATCAGCGCCTGCAACAGTGGCAGCGCGTAGGCGGCCGTCTTGCCGGAACCCGTCTGCGCCGCACCCAACACATCGCCGCCGCGCAGGATGGCGGGAATGGCGGCCGCCTGGATGGCTGTCGGCGCAGCATAGCCGGCCTTGTCAACGGCACGGACCAGGGAGGGAATCAGACCCAGTGAGGAAAATGGCATAGCGGGCCTTCTTGTATAGTCGTAAAGTGAGACCGGCCGCAATGTGCGGCCGGTCGGAATAGCGACAGTATAAGGCAGGCGGCTATTGTTTTGGCATTTGCCGCACCGGCTGGCCTTCTTCATCATAGCCCGGCATACCGCGGCGGATGGCGTGCGAAAAATCCGCATCGCCATTCGCGGCCCGCGCGCGCGCCGTGATGTGGCCGCCTATACGCAACTGCTGGAAGGTCAAGCCGGGCACCAGGCCCTGGACGTCGAACAGATAACGGTCCAGGTAGCCCGAGGCCAGCAGGCGGTAGTCGAACGGCAGGCCCGGCACGATGCGGCGCACCATCTCGAAGACGATGGTGGTGCAGTTGGCCGTCAGGGTATGGTAGAACTGCGGCTTGGCCTTCAGCGTTTGCGCCTCGTCCAGGTAGGCCAGGAACAGCGAGCGCATGGCCGCTTTCGGCATCATCACGCGGTACAAATGCATGTCCTCGCCCCGCGCATTCGTGCGCACGCGCAGGATGTCGCGCTCGTCGGCGGCGATCAGGCTCATCTCGAAATGCTTGAAAAAGCCGCCGATGGCGGAAAAGCTCTCGCCCTTTTCCTTGCGGATCTCGATGGAAAACGTCAAAAAGCGCCCGTCGGCAAAGCCGAACGAGATCAGGGTATGCGCAATGTACGGCCCCGTCCAGTACGACAGCGCCGTGTCAACCGTGCGCAGCTCGTCGAGGTCGTAGCTGCGCTGCTCCCACTGGACCGTGTAATCGTCATCGCTGCGCCAGTCAAAATTGCGCACATTGTCCAGCGTGACGAGATTGCCCGTCACCTTGCCCGTGACATTGCGCGCCACGTCGTCGGCCCACACGCGCTGCTGGTTCGGCGCGATCAGGCTCCACCACACGAGCAGCAGCACGAAACCGGCCGCATACGGCAGCAGCACGCGCACATCGCCGCGCGTCCACCACAGCACCACGCTGGCCACGCCCAGCGCACCCCACAGCAGGGCGCCGATGGCTTGCGCCGCCGTGCCGCCGGAGAGCTGGTACCACAGCGCCAGCGCGCCCCACAGGGCAGTCAACAGGAGAATCAGGGAAACGGCCATTTTGCCGATACTGGCCAGCACGGAGCGGGCACGCAGTGATAAGAAAGTCATGCCTGATTATACGGGCAAGCGCAGGAACAGGTGAGTTCAGGCAAGTACTTCGGCACAGGCCACGACGGCAAAATCATTGCTTGCCTACCAATTTATTTCATGAGAGTATATTGCCAAAATAAAATGTATAGACAAGGCGGCCTGTCACGGCAGCGATGCCTTGGCCATTCCAGGAGATACCTTGCAGCCGCCTTTTCTCTACGCCCTCGCCGGCAGCCTCAATTCCCTCTTCATCGTCGTCAGCCTGGTCGGCCTGTGGTCGCAGTTGCAAAAGATCTGGCGGCGCAAGCACGATGCCAGGATCGGTGCAGGCAAGACGACGGACATCCTGTCGATCAACCAGTTCAGCGTCAGCTTCCTCGCGTATTGCGCATTCTTTGTGTACGGCTATTCGATCACGCCGTTCAACCATTACATCGTCTGGCCGCGCCTGATCGCTGCGCTGATCGCGCTGGGCATCCTGTATGAAATTGACCGCGACCGCCGCAGCCCGACATCGCGCAATGCGCTGCTGGCCTGCGCGCTGCTGCTGTGCGCGGGCGTGGCGGGGCTGGCCTTCGGCCCCACGTTCACGGATGAAAAGCGCGTGCTGTCGCAAAGCCTGATCGTTGCCGTCACGGTCCTGCTGGCGCAGGGCTATGCGCAGCAGATCCGGTTGATCTGGCGCTCGGGCAAGACGGGCGCCGTATCGTTGACAATGAGCCAGTTCATCCTGGCGATGGATATCAGCACCATCTTCTTTGCCTGCGTCATGGGGCTATCGACGGGCTGGCCCCTGCTGCTGCTCGCCTGCGTCAGCGCCACGACCAAGCTGATCATCATGTGGCTGTTCCGCTGGGAGAAGACCAGCCCCGCCGCGCAGATCAAGCGGCAGGCGCTGGCCTGAGGCTAGAATGATGGTCTTGCCACCTTGATTGAAAGGGCCACCATGCAGCTGTCCCCTGCCATCCCCATCCTGCGCAGCTTCTCCGAAGCGAAAGCGCGCGAGTTCTACCTCGATTACCTCGGCTTCAAGCTGGACTGGGAACATCGCTTCGAGCCCACGGCGCCGCTGTACCTGCAGGTAACGCGGGGCGATCTGGTGCTGCACCTGTCCGAGCACTACGGCGACGCCACGCCAGGCGCGGCGCTGCTGATCCCCGTCGATGACATCGCCGCCCTGCACGCCGAGCTGCAGGCCAAGAATTACCCGCATGCGCGCCCCGGCATCCGCGACGAGGAATGGGGCCGCGTCCTGGAAGTGGCGGACCCGTTCGGCAACCGGCTGCGCTTCTGGCAGCGCAGCGAATAACGCTATTGCCCGCTCAGCGCCCGCATCTCGGCGTACAAATTTGCCTTGCCCTCGAAACCGATGCCGACCAGGGACCCAGGCCCGCGGCGATATTCAAGGACATCGGATGCCCGCCGTGCGGCATGCAGCGGCTGCGCGACCAGGCGTGCTGGCGCGGCACCGCTGCATCGTGCACCGGCAAAACGATGACGCCTACGGCACCTGGCGCCTGAGTAAGGGCCGCGCCACCCACACGGTGAAGCTGCGCGGCACGGTGTCCAGCAACGATGGCGACGTGGTACCGGGCTGGGCGCTGGACGGGCACGGCATCCTGCTGCGCTCGCAATGGAACCTGCCCCCCCTACCTCGCCAGCGGCCGCCAGCGCGTGGTGCTGGCCGACTACGCGCTGGCGCCCGCCGACCTGTGCACCTATTACCTGAGCCGCCACCAATTGCCCGCCAAAGCACGCGCTTTTATCAATTTTCTCGGCCAGCAGTTGCCTCCGGAAGCGGCCACGGCGACCGAATCAGGTTAAACTACAATATTGCGATACAGCAATGTTATGAAGGAGTAAGTTTTGCTAGTCATACTCGGATTTCTCGTCGTGCTGTTTTCCGTCTTCGGCGGCTTCGCCATGCAGGGTGGCCACCTGGCGGCCCTGTTCCAGCCGCTGGAATTGCTGATGATCGGCGGCGCCGCGCTGGGCACCTTCTTTGTCGGCAACGACGCCAAGGCCATCCGCGCCACGTTCGCCGCCCTGCCCACCCTGTTCCACAGTTCGCAATACACGAAGGCGCGCTATATGGAACTGATGGGGCTGATGTATGAAATCCTCAGCAAAATTCGCAAGGAAGGCTTGATGTCGGTCGAGGACGATATCGACGACCCGTACCGCAGCCCCATCTTCGTGAAATACCCGTACACGCTCGGCGACGAGCACATCCTGGAATTCATCACCGATTACCTGCGCCTGATGGTGTCGGGCAATATGGATGCCTACCAGATCGAAAACTTGATGGATAACGAGATCGAGACGCACCATGAAGATGCGGAAATGCCGATCCAGACGATTTCGCAGCTGGCCGACGCCATGCCCGCCTTCGGCATCGTGGCCGCCGTGATGGGCGTGGTGCATACCATGGCGTCCGTCGGCTTGCCGCCGGCCGAGCTGGGCGTGCTGATCGCGCAGGCGCTGGTGGGCACCTTCATCGGCATCTTGCTGGCCTACGGCTTCATCGCCCCGCTGGCCAGCTTGCTGCGCCGCAAGCACCATGAAACGGCGAAGATGTACCAGTGCGTGAAAGTGACCTTATTGGCCAGCCTGAACGGCTATGCGCCCGCGCTGGCCGTGGAATTCGGCCGCAAGGTCATTTCCGCCACGGAACGCCCATCGTTCAGCGAACTGGAAAACCACGTACGCCAGGTGCGCACGAAAAACTGATCCAGCCTGTTTCACCGACCTCGGCAACTTGTTCGGTGCTTCAGACTTCTGGCGCCGTCCAGACCAGGTTCCACAGGTGACCATCGATATCCTCGAAACCCTGGTCGTACATGAAGCCATTGTCCTCGGGCGGATGCGGTATGCGGCCACCAGCGGCGACGGCCTTGGCGATCAGGCTGTCCACCTCTTGCCGGCTTTCGCAACTGAGGCAAATGACGACTTCATTGGCTTCCCTGGCATTCGCGACCGGTTTGCCGATCAGGGACTGGAAGAAGGGTTCGGTCGTCAGCATGGCCTCGATGGCGCCGTCGACGATGTTCATGAACGCCGCGTTCTCTCCGCTAAAGCGGGGATTGAAGGCAAAGCCGAGAGCGGAAAAGAAAGCCTTGGATTTGTCCAGGTCCTTCACGGGCAGGTTGAGGATGATCTGTTTGTTCATGGCGCCTCCTTGCTGAAGGTGGAATGGTCAATCGGTGCCTCATCCCTGCGAGGGGTGACGGCACACAAAATCGACACGCTTGCGAAAAAATATTCTCCTCCAGAGTGGCAATAAATGAAAGCGTAAAAAGTGACGGGCAAGAGACAGCGTCTGTCAGCTCAAGTCTGAATGACTACACCTGATACGCCGGTGCGCTTTCGGCCGATTGCTGTCCTTGGCGGCATCCGCCCCGAAGCAGTCGCTGTCACAACGAAAAATGTTGAGCTCTCCGCCGGTCTCTCGTCCAACAATTCCTAAACTGCCTTGCGCGATGACCTTGCAACGTTTCGCGATTACCTCTTAACCAACAGCCCGCGTAGTAGTAATTCCAATGCAGCAACTCCATGTATCAAACGCGTCTTGCCTGCGTCACCGTCTGCGATCCAGAACGCCGCTTCTGCCAGACTGCCGTAAATCAGCGAAGCCAGTGCCCGTGGGCTAGCGTCTGCCACGATACCTTGATGAATCAGCTCCTGGATAATCCCTTGCATCGACTCGACGCAATGGCGCTGCGAGTCCGGTGAGGCACCACCCAGGACCGCCCTGGCATCGCGCAAAACAATGCGCTGAATTTCCGGCTCCAGGGCCATCTCCAGATAGGCACGGCAGCGACTGCGAAAACCTTCCCACAGATCGTCGGCGCGTTCGGAGATGGTTTGCAGGCGGTCATCCATTTCCGCGTCGATCTGTCCTACCACCGCGAGCAGTAAACCCTTCTTGTCGCCAAAGTGGTGATACAGCGCACCACGCGTTAGCCCTGCCTGCGCGGTGAGATCGTCCATTGATGTGTCGGCATAACCGCGCTCGCTGAACACTTTGCGAGCAGTGGCTAGCAACAATGCACGGGTTTCTTCCATTTCGGCACGGGTGCGGCGAACCATTGCTTCCTCCTTACATACGTAGCGTATGATTGTTTACATGCAGAGCGTATGAATATATAATTTATTCATACGTGATGTATGTATTATCACTGCGACGTGTCTCCATTGCAAGCAGGGCATGCCATTGCATAACAGCGACCCGACGCCGCCGGATGCCGGCACAAGCCGTTTATCGAATGATCAAATGAAGGATATGAACCATGAGTACGTTTCCCAACGCTGCAGCAGAAACCGCTGCCCGTCACCCGTGGCTGGCGGTCACCGCTATAGGTATGGCCACCTTCTCGGTAGTGACGACGGAAATGCTCCCGGTCGGTCTGTTGACGCCGATTAGTGATACCCTGGACACCTCCACCGGAACCGCCGGCCTGATGATCTCGCTGCCAGCATTACTGGCAGCCTTGTTCGCTCCGCTGCTGGTGATCGCATCGGGACGCCTGGACAGACGCAAAATTCTATGTGGCTTGCTAAGTCTATTAGTGATCGCGAACATTGCCTCGGCATTGGCACAGAACATGGCGTGGATGCTGGCTGCACGTGTTCTCGTCGGTTTTTGCATGGGTGGAATCTGGGCCATTGCCGGTGGCCTCGCGTCCCGCCTTGTTCCTGCTCCCTCAATCGGCCTGGCAACGTCGATTATCTTCGGTGGAGTAGCGATCGCTTCTGTGCTGGGTGTGCCGCTCGGTGCACAAATCGGCGACCTTGCGGGATGGCGCTGGGCCTTTGGCGTCATGGCGCTGTTTAGCGGCCTGGTACTGGCACTGCATCTGGCCGTCATTCCAGCGCTGCCCGCTGCCAGTTCGGCGACCTTGCGCCAATTCGGCAAGCAGTTGCGCAACCGGCAATTGCAAGCGGGGCTGCTTCTGACCCTGTTGCTGGTGACGAGCCATTTCGTGGCATTTACCTTTGTGCGTCCGTTGTTACTGTCAGTGTCGGGGGTTGATGCGCAATGGCTAGGCGCACTGCTGTTTTTCTATGGTTCCGCAGGCATCATTGGAAACTTCCTGGCTGGTGTCGTTGCGGTGCCGCGCACGGCGCCAACCATCATCGCTATCTCGAGTGGCTTGCTGCTCACGCCGCTATTGTTCCTGGCGGTCGGCGACTCCAACATCGGCGGCGGCGTGGTGTTGCTGGCTTGGGGACTAGCCTACGGTGGTGTATCCGTCGGCCTGATGAGCTTGATGATGAAGGCGGCGCCCCGGGCCGTGGAGATAGTTGCCGCGCTGTATGTGGGTGTCTTCAATGTTGCCATTGCGCTCGGGGCATGGGCTGGTGGACAGGCCGTGGACAGGCTAGGCCTCTCCGCCAACCTCTGGCTCGCCGCAGGATTCGCCGCCGCTGCTTTGCTGCTATCGTTTAGTATCAGCTTTGTTGAACACAGAATGAAGGCTGCCGACAAGCAGCTTAGCGCTGCAACGGACTGACGGAATAAAGTCTGTTATGACCGCTTCTGGCCGGACCCGACCGTTGGGTCCAGCATAGCAGATTGCCAACTTGAAAAGTTGGTGGGGTGGCTCGACAGGCAGCATCCGACCCGAAGCGGACAAAGCTGAAACATGGGGTTCACGTCACGTTCTATCAAACCTTACGCTTTGCATGCGATCTTGCCGCCAACGCGAGATAGCCATCATGGTCGACAAAACAATCGCGAGATAGGTAGCAATGTCGAGGACCAGAGCGCCAACGGACAGATCGTCTTCGACGAACGCAAGTTGTCGCTCGACTGAAACGCCTGTCGCATCAAACAAGTACGCAACCGGGAAACCGCCTTTCAATACCGGCTTGTAGCAGAACTCGGAACCGCTCGGCCCGCACAGGCTCCCATACACGGCCAGTTCAGGACCGATGCACTCGACAAATACCGACAGGAGCGCCAGCGTGATCGCCATGATAAGAGCCAGGCATATCAGAATCAATTTGGTCACGTGAGACATGCATCCCCCATTTGCTGCGCTTCACTTTCGATAGTCCGCTGTTGGCCGGCTGCCGTCGTCAGCAGGTTTCGCCCCGAAGAGGTTATTGAGGTAGCTCAACGATCAAACTCATTTAATGCCGGTATTAGGAAAAAAGCGTAGGTATCCAATGATGTCAGGCCCGTCTCCAGCACTTTTGTCTTTTGGATGGAGTCGGGCTTCGTTTAATGGTACCTCTTCAAAGTCAAACGGACTGATTCCTTCCAGGCAGGCCACATTGATCCCGAATTGATCGGGTTTTGACCGGCGTTGGTGATGTGTGTATATCCCGCATTTTGAGCAGAAATAGTGCTTCGCTTGCATAGTGTGGAACTGATAGAGCGTGAGCAATTCCTCGGCAGAAGTGATCTCGATATCCTGAAGCGCTGCAGAAACCGCGATCGCACCGCGCATGCGGCAATAGGAGCAATTGCAGCGCCTTGCTGTCTTGAGTCCGTCGGTAAGTCGAACTTGAAATCTTACAGCTCCACAATGGCATGAACCTCGTAACTTTCCATCAGTGCGTCCATTTCTCCTTTCAATGACGGCTCCTGGCCTATTGTGTTGAAAAACTCAGGTACGTAGACCTTCAGATAGATATCCTGCCAGCCCAGATTGACCAGTACCGTCGCCAGTGAACGATCACCGGCTGCCTGGAGATCTGAGACCTCCCGAAATTGTTGCCGCTCGACTTTTTCAACACAATAGGCCGTTCGCGGACGGTCAACATGGCTCAGCGCACGAAATCATTGCCTTCATGGCAAACAAGAGGTTTTGCCAGGCGCGCCAAGTCCTCTCACTGCCATTTACGGGGCCGGCACCGTCTCATCCGGGCAGCTGACCTCGTCCTCTGGCGTATATAAAGTCATCGGCACGCGCTGGCCATCGATTTCAAGTTCGCGCACTTTCGGTGGCACCAGCTGGAACTCGCCGGCCTGCAGTTTCTCGCGCAGGGGCTTGCAGCGCAGGGCATCCACGGGGATTTGCCCACGCGCCGACCAGCTGCCGTCTTCCTTCTCCGCCAGCAAGACTGACGAGGCGCGCGGGTCATTGCTGATCAGCAGCACGTCCTGCTTGCCATCGCCATCGAAGTCGAGCAGATACGCATCGCACTGCGGCCCTGCCCGCTTCAAACAGGCGGGCAAGCGCCAGGCCGGGCTCACTTGCGTCCAGTCCTGGCGCAGAAAACTCTCCGGCAACTTCGCCGTGGCAGGGCGCAGGGTCAAGTTGATCGACACGTCGCTCAGCGCGCCCGTCTCGTCGAGGCGATTCTGGCGCTTGAGCATGGCCTCGGCGCGGGCCCGCACGATGGCCGCGTCCGGCCCCGTCGTGCGTTTGCTCAATTCCTGCAAGGCCGCCTGGCCATAGCGGGCGCCCTGGAAGCGCAGGTACTCAAAATCGAACTTGTCCACGCCGACCTTGCCGCTCTCCAGGCGCGCCATCTGGCTGGCCACGGAAATGCGCGCCGGGTCCGCCAGCGGCGAGAACAGCGCGAACAGCACCAGCAGGGTGACAAAGGCGGTGGCCACGTTGACGTTGGCGATCAGGTGCAGCCAGTCGCCATACTTGCTGGCCGCCCAGGCATAGCCGGCGGCGTAGCAGGTGGCAACCAGCAGGCAGGCGGCAGCGATCAGGCGGTCGGCCGTCCAGCCATGCGACATCACGCGCAGGGTCAGCGCATAAATGGCGATGCCCACCACCCACGGCAGCAGCAAGCAAGCCAGGCGCGTGCCCAGGCGGATGCCGCGCGCCACACCATGGCCCACTTCGCCATTCTGGAAGGCGGCATTGATCAGCACCACCAGCACGCCGGCCATGCCCAGCAGCACGGACGCCGCATGGCGCGTGGCCCACAGGCGCTCGAAACCGATGAATGGCAGGGTCAGCAGGAAACCGGAGACCAGCACGGCGGCGATCGGCATCAACCACGACAGCAGCACCAGCAGCAAGGTGCGGATGCCGCGCACGATGGACGGGCGCACGTCCGTGATATGGATGGCGAACGAAAACGCGAAGCAGATGACGGGGATCACGAACCAGGCCTGGCCCAGCAGTTTTTTCAGGAAACTCAGCTTGATCAGCAGGAACAGTTGCCCGCCCAGCCACAGCACCAGCCACAGGCCCAGCACGAACAGCAGGGAAAACAGCAGCTGGATGCCCAGCTTCCAGGCGATTTCAAAATACGTGGGGTAGCGGGCGATGCGCTGGCCGTCCTGGGCGCTGGCCAGCACCAGCGCATGGGCGATATACAAACCCACCACGCAAAAGCCGAACAGCTGGGCGGAAATCACACGCAGCGGCGCACCCGGCTTGTAATTACCCCAGATGACGTGTTCGGCGCCGCGCGCCACGTCATGCCAGGCCAGCACGGCCAGCACGGCGGCGGCACCCGCCATCCACAGGGCGATGCGCTTGAGAGACATGTGGCCCAGGCTGGAGACCAGCAAGATGGGCAGCAGCAAGCTGATCAGCATCAATGGCCCCAGCAGATAGGCTTCCGTGGCGGGCCACACTTTGTCTTGCGCCGTGCTGTACAGCCAGTACAGCAGCAAGCCTTGCAGCAGGCCCGTCACCAGGCGCGTCACCGCGATGCGCGGCGCCACCACCGGATCGAGCAACGCCATGTTTTTTCCTGCGGCATCCTGCTGCATAGTCATCCTCTTAATAGTCGTTCATTGCAGTCATTGCTGTACTGCGAGCACGGCCATTATTGCATTTCGTTATCGTCATCTCAACAACGATTCGTATGGCGCCCCTCGCCGCGCGCCTACACCGCGGCGCAGCGGCAGGCTTTGCGCGAGGCCCCAGGCCAGTTCCGGTACGATGAACAGCCACAGCACGGGCTGGCCCGTCACCAGCAAGGCCCACGCCATCCAGGTGGAAAACAGGTAACGCGCTGCCGCGTCATAGCGGCCGAAGCGCGGCTGCGGGTCGATGATGCGCAGCACCGACCAGACCATCACCACGCTGCCCAGCAAGCTGCTAATCAGCAAATGAAACGGCACGAAGAGGGGCAGCGGCACGCCGCCCAGGCGCACGTTGAGGGTACTCAAGTGCTCGCGCAAGAGCGAGAACGTCCACGGCGTGGCGAATGCGGCCGTCATGAGCACATCATAAATGGCGCTGGCGCGCACCAGGCGGCGAAAGGCGGAAACAGACAACATGGCAACTCCTGTCATTGGAAAGTAGCCATGATCAAGGCTGGAGTACACTCCATGGTCAAGCATTTTATGAAAGAAACCACCATGCAGATCGGCGAGATGGCGCAGGCGACGGGCTTGAGCCGCGATACCCTGCGCTTTTATGAAAAGCGGGGCTTGCTGCGCGCGCGGCGCGGCGCGAATGGCTACCGCGACTACCCGCCCGAGGCGGCCGACTGGCTGCGCTACCTGCGCACGGCGCAACAGTTGGGCTTTACCCTGGCCGAAATCGAGGCCGACATGCCGCTGCTGGCCAGCGCCGGCGATCCCGCCACGGCGCAATTGCTGCGCGCGGCGCTGGTGCGCAAGCTGGGTGACATCGATGCGCGCATCGCCGGATTGACGCAGTTGCGCGGCGAACTGGCGCGGCGGCTGGGGCCGCAGGCGGCGGCCTGTCCCTTGCGCGGGGATGCCGATGCGGCGCGCTGAATGACTGCCGTGGCTGCTGTTGCCGGGTGCGGACAGTACCCAAGACCCTCGAAAAACAAAAAACCGCCTGTGCGATGCAACAGGCGGTTTTGACGTGCGGCTAAGCTGGAATTACTTGGCAGCCTTGCGGCGGCGCAGGAAACCCATCAGGCCCAGGCCGGCCAGCAGCATGGCGTAGGTTTCCGGTTCCGGCACGGCAGCCATCACGGAAACGTTGTCGATCACGGCGCCCGAGTAATTGTCGAACGGCGTGCCAGCCTTGGCTGCGCTGGCAAACGACAGGGTCGCCAAGCCGGTGGTGGCGGCCGTGAAGCTCAGGGTATTGCTGTACAAGGTGTTCGAAGCGGCAGCCGTCGAGTAGAAATCGCCTGCCACGCCGCCGAAATTGACAGCCACGCCCTGGCCTGCCGGGCCGCCGGAATTGCGCGCCATGTCAAAGCTCAGGTTATACGTCTGGCCGGCAACGACACTGAAATTTTGCGACAGAAAACCCGGACCTGGCGTACCCAGCAAATCGATGCTGTAGCCATTGATGGCATTGTAGGCATTGCGGATCAGGTCGACGGAACTGGCGCCCACGGTCCAGCCCGTGATGGCCGACGAACCGCTGTTGACGACTTTAAAACCGCTGTCAAAGGTGTAGCCGGAAGCGACCGTGTCAAAATTGCCATTCGTGATCAGGTTGACGGGGCTGGCGCTGGCGGTGCCTGCAACAAACAGGGCGACAACTGCTGCGATGGTGGCGATTTTCATGAGCTGATTTCCTTGCCTTGTTGATATTAAAGTTACCTTAAGTGAAATCATATCTCAGCCATGATAAAAATCAAAGAACTTTGCAAAAATATATTTAATGTGAGCAATTTACAACATCTCCACCTACCCCATCCCGGAGAGGGGATAACTCAATCGAGTTGCTGGCGCGCCACCAGGATGCCGTCCGCATCGGCGTAGATCCAGTCACCCGGATGCACGGCCACGCCGCTGAGCTGCACGCGCTCGTCGCGCTGGCCGGCGCCCGTCTTGTTGCTCTTGCGCGGATGCGTGGCCAGGGCGCGCACGCCGATCTGGCAGACATTGATTTCCTCGCTGTCGCGAATGCAACCATCGACGACGATGCCGGCCCATCCGTTGCTTTCAGCCAGCACACCCAACTGGCCACCGACCAGCGCGCGGCGCAGGCTGCCGCCGCCATCGATCACCAACACACGGCCCTGGCCCGGCATTTCCAGGGTGCTGCGCACGAGGGCATTGTCCTCGAACACTTGCAAGGTGGTGGCGGGGCCGCTGAAACGCACGCGCTGGCCGAAGGCGCGGTACACGGGCGGCAGTACGGCCAGGGTGCCATCGTCGAGCATGGCTGCATAGTCGTCGCACAGGTCGGTGGTGGCAAAGGTCATGGGGATTCCTTTCGTGGCAGATGGCAACGATTCTATGCCTTTTGCAGCGCCGCGGCACGTGTTTTCCCGCCCACGCCCACGGCCGTGGCAATCGCCAGTGCCTGGAAAACGCCGATGAAGACGAACAGCAAAGCCGGATGGTCGCCATCCATCAGCGCGCCAAAGAACAGGGGTCCCACGGCCAGGCCGCTGTCGAGACCCGAATACACGACGCCATACACGCGCCCCGTGGCATGCTTGGGCGCTGCCGCGCGTATCATCAGGTCGCGCGACGGCCCCGCCACGCCGGACGTCAGGCCGATGGCGCCCATCAGCACCACTGCGCCCCAGGCCGGCACGACAGCCATGGCCAGCAGCATGGCCAGCAGGGCGGCGGCGGAAAAGGCGATCGCCACGTTCCGGTCCGGCTGCT
This sequence comes from Janthinobacterium algoris, assembly GCF_051380935.1. NCBI lineage: Bacteria > Pseudomonadati > Pseudomonadota > Betaproteobacteria > Burkholderiales > Oxalobacteraceae > Janthinobacterium > Janthinobacterium algoris. The sequence continues at coordinate 220,926 of NZ_JBNYXZ010000005.1, forward strand.
TGCTGCGCGCGCCCACCACGCCGCCTGCCAGCATGCCCACGGCCGAGGCCAGCATGTAGGCCGTGTAGGCGCTGGTGGCCAGCGCCAGGCTCATGCCGTACAGCTTGACCAGGGCCACGCTGGCAAAGCTCTGGATGCCGCCCAGGGCGATGGCGGTGATGAAGAAGAAGGCAAAGCACATCCACACGGCCGGCAGGCGCAGGAAGTCCAGGGCGCCTTCGCCGCTGGCGATCTGGCCCGGCGCGGCCTGCTTGACAGGCTCGGGACGGATGGCGTGGCGGTTCAGGAACAGGATCAGCAGCACGCCAAACGGCAGCACGGCCGCGCATTGCAGCGCGACCCGCCAGTCATACTGGGTGGCAACATACGTCATGAACAGGGGCGCCAGGGCCCAGCCGATATTACCGCTGATGCCATGCACGGAAAAGCCGTAGGCCACGCGGGCCGCCGAGACACGCTGGTTGAGTATCGTGTAGTCGGCCGGATGGAACACGCTGTTGCCCATGCCGGCCAGCATGGCGCCCAGCATCAGCGCCGCATAGCTGTGGGCGGTAGACAGGGCCAGCGCCGACACGCCCAGCAAGAATATGCCGGAAAACAACACGGCGCGGGCGCCGAAGCGGTCGACGACAAAGCCCGCCAGCGCCTGCCCCACACCCGAGATGATGAAAAACACCGTCATCAGCAGGCCCAGCTCCGCATACGACAGATCGAAGGCGGGCTTCAGCCAGACAAACAGGGCCGCGAGGATCAGATGGTAGAAGTGCGACACGCCATGCGCCAGTCCCACCAGGGCGATGACGCGCGCATCGCTGCGCAAAGTTGGCAGCGACTGCGGTGGCAAGTGCCTTGCCGAGTTAGTTGTTATCATGTCATACCCTGTCTTATACTGGTGAAGCTCAAGTGTATGCAAAATACCATCGTCTGTTTTCCGACAGAACGACATAATTTATCGAATTAAGGCCAAGCTGATGGGTGTACCTATCCTCCACCATACCCGCATGTGTCCGCCGCGAGAGGCGCCCAGCGCGACTATCCCCGTGACGATGATTGCGCGCGACCTGCAGCCCGATGAGTTTTTATTACCGCACAGCCATCCCTGGGGCCAGGTCACCATGGCGCTCGAAGGCGTGCTGCGCATCACCGCCAACAACAGCAGCTGGGTGCTGCCACCCATGCGCGCCATCTGGATCGCGCCCAACGTGGAGCATGCCGTCACGATACTGGAAAAAACCCGTTTGCGCCCCCTGTGCATCCATGCCGCGCGCGCGCCGTTTGCGGGACATGACTGCAAGGTGCTGGAAGTGTCGAGCCTGCTGCGCCAGCTGATCATGGCGCTGGAACAACTGGACCCGGGCCAGGAACCGGCGCGCGAGGCATTGCTGGCCGAACTGATACTCGATGAATTGAAACGCTCGGCCACGCGCCCCATCCGCGTCCCCTTGCCTGGCGACAAGCGTCTGAAAGCGCTGTGCGACAGCCTGATCGAGAAACCGGGCGGTAATCAGACCCTGGAACACTGGGCGCAGCTGGTCGGCGCCTCGGAGCGTACCCTGGCGCGGCTGTTCGAACAGGAGTTGGGCATGAGTTTTGGCCAGTGGCGCCAGCAGGTGCGCCTGGCGCACGCGGCGCCCCTGATCGCGCGCGGCGTGCCGCTGTCGCAGGTGGCCGAAGAACTGGGCTACGCCAGCCAGTCGGCCTTTTCCGCCATGTTCAAGAAGACTTTCGGCAGTTCGCCATCGGCTTTCTTTGCACAGGGCGAGCGCCCTTAAGCCATGAAGTCGAAGAGCGAATTCTTGCCCGTATAACCCGGCAAGGCCGAGTTCGACCCCATCTGTTCCTGGGCGGAATAAGCTTTCACCAGCGCCTGCGCCTGCGCCGTCAGTGCCTTGGCCAGCACGGCTTTCTTGTTGGTCAGCGTAGTGATGTCCTTGCCCACCGATTGCACTTCCTTGCGGATGATGCTCGTTTCGCCCGTCAGTTCACCGATCTTGCTGGAGAACTGATCCGCCACGCCCTTGCCGTTATTCGTAAACAGCTTGCTGACGGCGTCCGGATCGGCCGCGATGGCCGCCTTGAGCTTTTTATCGTCAAGCACCAGCTCGCCGCTCTTGCCCAGGGTGACGCCGGCGCTGCCCAGTATGGAAGCGGGCACGCCCGTGCTGGCCGTGCGCAGCACTTGTTCCATCTGCGAGCGCACCTGGCCCAGGGCTGTGTCGGACTTCAAATCGCCCTGCTGCAGGCTTTGCAGCTTGCTGTTGAGCTCATTGTAGGCCGTGACGAAGCTGGCCACGTTGCTGGCGATCTGGCTGCTGTCCTTGGCGATGACGAGGTCGGTCGTGCCTTTTTTCTTCAATTCGATGGTGGCGCCCTCGACGGCCGTCGTCAAGGTATTCGTGGTGCTCTTGATGTCCTTGCCGTCGACGGTGAGCAGCGCATCCTGTGCGGCGGCCGTTTGCTGCAGGCCCTTGCCGGAACCGGGCGCATAGCTCAGCAGGTTGCTGACGGCCGCGTCGCCGGACACGCTGATGCGCATGCTGCTGTCGGCGCCGCTCTTGCCGTTCAGGGCCAGCGAATAGCCATCAGGCCCCTTGACCACGCTGGCGTCGATGCCCTGCTGCTTCAGCGCGGCGGCAATGCCGTCGAGGCTATTGTTGCTGCTGTCGATGGTCAGCGAAATGATCTTGCCGCTGCCGGGCGTAAATTGCTTGCCGTCAGTCGCGCCCACTTCGATCTTGACCAGCGCCGGCGCCCCCGTGCCAATCGCCGTGCTCGAGGATTTCTGCGCTGCGCTGAGCAAGGTCTGCCCTTGCGCCAGCTGCTTGACGTTCAATTCATGGCTGCCGCTGACAGCCTTGTCGGTGGTGGTGGCGCTCAGGACATCCTTGGTGCTGGACGTGGCCGCTGTAGCCAGGCCACTGCCGGCCATGTTCTTGGCCACGGTCTGGAATTTCGCCAGCGCCGATTGCAACTGGCCCAGGCCCGAGAATTTGGCCTGGTCGCGCGCCAGGTTGGCATTGAGCTTGACGACACCCGTGTTCTGCGACTGCATCTGGCGCTCCACCTTCGCATACACATCGGCCGAGATATTGCCCTGCGTGGTTTGCTGCGTGTTGTTGGTGTAAGCCCTGCTATTGATGGTCGAATTAAACATGGTCGGCATTCCCGTCGGGTGTAAGGTCATGGCACACGGTTCAGGTCATGACCGCGCTGCGCTGGAAATGGACGGCAGGCGCGCATGGCGCGGCAAGGTCCCTCTTCTGGTTGATAATTATGCAGTATTACCGGAATATCAAAACAGCGAACAGAACAAGTTTTTCCTGACTGCAAACCCATATGCACCATTCTAGCGCATGCCCCTCGCCGGGCTTGCCTCAGCGCATGAATTTCGAGATGGCACTGCTGACAGCCATGTCCAGCTGCAGGAAAGTGAGTCCCACCTTGAAACCTGCACTGCTGAAAATGCAGTGCGAGACGGACACGCGCGCCTCGATGATGTGCGCCGAGCCATCGTAAAACAACTCGAACAGGACCTTGCCCTGCTTGCCTGTCGGCACCGGCTCGGCGATGACGGCCGCCATGCCGCCCGGCCCCACATCGAGGGTACGCGCGGCCACGGGACCCGCGCCATCCATTACCAACATTGCTTTGGCACGCAAAATCTTGCGTGCGCCCTGCCTTTGCTCAACTGACACTGTATTCCGCTTCTCTATCTATGCATTGTCGATGCGGATTCACGCGGTGAATCCATCGGACAAATATTATAGTTCCAAACGGAATTTTTGTTTGACTTGTCTCAAGCTTGGCATTTAAGCCATACCAACTTTTACTCCAAGTCGCGCAACTTGTTAAACGCCTCGTCGATGCGCTCGACACCGATGACCTTGAGGCCTTCGATCGCTTGCTTGGGCAGGTTGGACTTGGGCACCACGGCCAGGGTAAAGCCCAGTTTGGCCGCTTCGCGCAAGCGCTCCTGGCCCCTTGGCGCGGGACGGATCTCGCCAGCCAGCCCCACTTCGCCAAACACCACGAGTCCCCGAGGCAAGGGTTTGTTGCGCATCGATGAGTTAATCGCCAGCAACACGGCCAGATCGGCCGCCGGCTCCGTGATCTTCACGCCGCCGACGGCATTGATGAACACGTCCTGGTCGAACGCGGCGATGCCAGCGTGGCGGTGCGCCACGGCCAGCAGCATGGCCAGACGGTTCTGTTCCAGGCCGACGGACAGCCGGCGCGCATTCGGCAAGTGGCTGGTATCGACCAAAGCCTGGATTTCCACCAGCAGCGGACGCGTGCCTTCCTGCGTCACCATCACGCATGAGCCGGGCACTTGATTGTCGTGCTGCGACAGGAATAATGCGGACGGATTCGACACACCCTTCAAGCCCTTTTCCGTCATGGCAAACACGCCCAGTTCATTGACGGCGCCGAAACGGTTCTTGATGGCGCGCACCAGGCGGAAGCTGGAATGGGCATCGCCCTCGAAATACAGCACCGTGTCGACGATGTGTTCGAGCACGCGGGGGCCGGCCAGCGCGCCCTCTTTGGTCACGTGGCCCACCAAAATAATGGTCACGCCCGTCTGCTTGGCCGCCCGCGTCAGCTGCGCCGCGCATTCGCGCACTTGCGCTACGGAACCGGGCGCCGAGCTGAGCGCGTCCGAATACACAGTCTGGATGGAGTCGATGACCACCACTTCCGGTTTCAGGTCGTTCAAGGTAGACAAGATCTTTTCCAGCTGGATCTCCGCCTGCAATTTCAGTTCCTTGGCATCGATCACCAGGCGCTTGGCGCGCAGGGCGATTTGCGCGCCCGATTCCTCGCCACTCACATACAGCACGCGCTTGTGGTGCGACATATTGGCCAGCGCCTGCAGCAGCAGGGTCGACTTGCCGATGCCGGGATCGCCGCCGATCAGCACCACGCCGCCGGCCACCATGCCGCCGCCCAGCACGCGGTCGAATTCCTCGATGCCCGTGCCGAAGCGGGGCACGTCGATGGCGTCGATATCGTCGAGCGACAGCACGGGCGCCGTCTGTGCCAGCGACATGTGCTGCGGGTTCGAATAGCGGTTGTTGCCGCCCGTCTCGGGCAGGGTTTCCACCATGGTGTTCCACTGGTTGCACGAGGTGCATTGCCCCATCCATTTATTACTGATGGCGCCGCAATCGCTGCAGGTGTAGATGGTCTTGACTTTTGCCATGGTGTACTGTGCCCGGGTAAGGTGAAACTGCTGTTTGTATGTACAGTGAATTCACAGTATATACAAACGGCGGGCCGGCGTCACTGTGGCGCGTCGAACACGGGCACGCGCGGCGCCAGTGCGCACATCAGCTCGTAGCCGATGGTGCCCGCGGCCAGGGCCACCTCGTCGATCGGCATGCCCTGGCCCCACAAGGTCACGCTGCTGCCGACCCGTGCGCCCGGCACATGCGTCAAGTCCACCATCAGCATGTCCATCGAGACCCTGCCGATGAGGCCCGTGCGCACGCCGTCGACCAGCATGGGCGTGCCTTCGGGCGCTTGGCGCGGATAGCCATCCGCATAGCCGCAAGCCACCACGCCTACCTTGATATTGCCGGCCGCTGCGTAGCGGCTGCCATAGCCCACGACTTCACCGGCGGCGATATCCTGGATACCGATGATGCTGCTGCGCAAGGTCATGCTGGGCAGCAAGCCGAACGCTTGCGCGGAGGTGCCGCCGGGAGCGCCGCTGGGCGTGCCGCCGTACAGCATGATGCCGGGGCGTACCCAGTCGCTGTCGAGCTGGTGCAGCAGCAGGCCGGCCGAATTGCACAGGCTGCGCGGCAAGCGCGTGCCGATGCTGGCCGCGCCGGCTTCGAAGCGCAGCATCTGCTGGGCCAAAGGCAAGCGCGTGGGCCCCGCCTCGTCCGCATTCGCGAAATGCGTCATCAGGGTGATGATGCCGATGTGCGGCATGGCGCGCAAGCGCGCATACGCGGCGGCCACGGCTTGCGGCGTAAAGCCCAGGCGGTTCATGCCCGTATTCATTTTTAGGTGTACGTCGATGGCGTGCGGCAGGCGCGCCGCTGCCAGCATGGCAATCTGTTCTTCGCAATGCACGCTGCCATTCAAGCCATATTGCGCCATGACAAGTAAATCGCTGGCGTCAAAAAAACCTTCCAGCAGCAAGATGGGCTTGGTCCAGCCCAGTTCGCGCAAGCGCACGGCGTAGTCGACCTCGACCAACGCCAGGCCGTCGGCTTCGGCAAAGCCCCGCATGGCCCGTTCCAGGCCATGGCCATAGGCATTTGCCTTGACGACGGCCCATACCTTCGCGCCGCGGGCGCCGGCACGCGCGCGCGCCAGATTCTGTTGCATGGCATCGAGATGGATGGTGGCGATGAGGGGCCTGGGCATATGCGTTGTTCACGGCGGGTGGGAATGCCGTATTTTACCGGATGGGCACGATGCGGGGCAGCAAGCCTGCAAAGCGGACGGGTGCGGTCGTCGCGCTAGTCGCCCACGACAGCATGTATAAAATGCTCACATGTGATGTATTTTTCTACGGCAGAAAAATTAAGTTTTACTTAGAGCTGCGGCTTAGCCAAGACTATGCAAAGCGACCCTGCCCAAACTTGGGGTTTGCCGTTTTTTCGTGGTATAAAGCAAGCCAGATATGATTTCAGGCATTCCAGAATGAATCGTGGTTTTTATACCATCATGGCAGCGCAGTTCTTTTCCTCGCTGGCAGATAACGCCCTCTTTTTTGTCGCCGTCGATCTATTGGTGTCCATGAAATCCCCGGCTTGGATCACGCCGCTGCTCAAATTGTCGTTCGTGCTGTTTTACGTACTGTTGGCCGCTTTTGTCGGCGCCTTCGCGGACGCATTGCCGAAAGGCAAGGTCATGTTTATCGCCAACATGGTCAAGATCTTCGGCTGCGCCCTCGTCTTCTTCCATGTACACCCCTTGCTGGCCTACGCCGTCGTGGGTTTTGGCGCGGCCGTGTATTCACCCGCCAAGTACGGCATCTTGACGGAACTGCTGCCGCCGGAAAAACTCGTGGCGGCAAATGGATGGATCGAAGGCTTGACTGTCACCTCCATCATCCTGGGCACCGTCATGGGCGGCGCACTCGTCAGTGGCCACGTGTCCGACATGCTGCTATCCATCGACATCCCCCTGATCGACACGGGCATCGCCAACAAAACGGAAGCGGCCTTGTGCGTGGTAGTCGGCATTTATGTGCTGGCAACCTTGGCCAACCTGAAGATTCCCGACACGGGCTGCGTGTATCCGCACCAGGAACGCAATCCTATCAAACTGATTTCCGATTTTGCCAATTGCTATTCCATCCTGTGGAAAGACAAGCTGGGCCAGATCACCCTGGCCGTAACGACCCTGTTCTGGGGAGCTGGCGCCACCTTGCAACTGATCGTGCTGGAATGGGCCAAGCAGTCGTTGAACATGCCGTTTGACAAAGCGACCAGCCTGGTGGGCGTGGTTGCCATCGGCGTGGCCGCCGGCGCCGTGCTGTCGGCACGCTTCATTCCGCTGCGCAAGTCGCTGACCGTCATTCCGCTGGGCATCGCCATGGGCGTGATCGTCATGATGATGACACAAGTTCACTCCGTGTGGATCGCCTACCCGCTGCTGATACTGATCGGCGCCCTGTCCGGCTTTTTCGTCGTGCCCATGAATGCCCTGCTGCAACATCGCGGCCACGTCCTGATGAGCGCGGGCCATTCCATCGCCGTGCAGAACTTCAATGAAAACCTGTCGATTCTCACCATGCTGGCCGTGTATTCCATCATGATCCGTTTGCACCTGCCGCTCAATATCATCATCACCCTGTTCGGTCTGTTCGTCGCCGGCACCATGTACATGATCATGCGCAGGCACAAGCTGAACCAGGCCGAACACGACAATCTGTCCCTGATCGGCGAGCAAAAGCATTAACGGTGGTGCCGGATTACGCAGGTAGCGTGCCGGCCAGCCGCCGCGCGGCGGCCTGCTCCGTCCAGTCATGGGGCACGACAAAACCGCGCGTGCGTTCCACTTCCCAGCCGTCGATATGGTCCACCGCAGCCACCATTACCGGTTGCGCCAGATCAAACAACTGCGCGCGCAAGGCATCGAGGTCCAGCACTTCCACCTCGCGGCCCTTGAACGGCGCCAGCCATTGCAAGCGCGGCAGCACGACATAGCGCTGCTGCGGCAATTGCGTTGGCGTGCACCAGAATCCGCATGCATGCTCTTGGGAAATACCGTCCATGGCGGGCAGCGCGCCTGCCGCATAAAACAGCCAGCCCTTGACCAGCGCCTGCGCCGCGCGCACGGGGTGCACCAGCAGGCTTTGCGCGGCCGGATGGCGAGACAAAGCCAGTTGCTTGTCGAGAATCTTGCGCATCTTCAATCCCAAGGTGTCGGCCAGATTCGGGCCGATCAAGTGGTTGAACACGCCGGGATCGGGCGCCCCTTCGAGCAGATAAAACTTGGTGGCAAACTCCCAGTGCAGCAAATATTCCCCCTCCGACCCATCACGCAACAGGAAATCGAACTCGCCCACCGTGTCGTTGCGGTTGACTTGCACTTGCAAGCCATGCGCAGCCAGCATGCCGTGCTGCTCAAAATAAAAGGCCAGCAGCTTTTCAGCGTACAGGCCCAGGCGGGAATAAAATTTCAGCCCCAACGCCGCATCGAGCGGCGATGGATCCTCTTGCAGCGCCTCCAACCACCCCGCCACGGCAGGCGTGACGGGCGTGAGGCTGGCGATGCGCCCACCCCAGTGGGCGCTGGCCGGGTCGAGCAAATCGGGCGAATCGAGCAGCCAGGCCAGCGCACGCACGCGGGGGTGCGTCAAATGTCCCCAGCGGCGCTCGAAGCTGGCCTGGAAAGTTTCAATCACCGTGCGCGCTTTTCGCCAGGCACAGGTCGGCCCAGGCGCGCGCCTTGGCCTTGCCCGTCTCGTCCTGCAGCAGTTGCTCCGGGTGGAAAGTGGCGACAAGCGAGGCATTGCCCAGCTTACGCACTGTGCCGCGCACGGGTTTTTCACCGGGATGGATGCCGGCTGCGGCCATCGAACCCAGGGTGACGATGGTGCGCGGCTGCAGCAGGGCCAGTTCGCGCTCGAAGTACGGACGGCAGGCGGCGGACTCTAATTCGGCGGGCAAGCGTTCCTGGCCCGCCTCGTCGAGCGGGCGGCATTTCAGCAAATGCGTGATGTACACGTCGCTGCTCGCGTCGAGGTCGATGGCTTTGAGCATATTGTCGAGCAATTTGCCCTGCTCGCCCGGCAAGGCGCGCCCTTCGCGCTCTTCCAGGCGCGATGGGCTGCTGGCCAGCATCAGCCAAGCGCCCTGGCGGTCGCCACGGCCCATGACGATACCCTTGCGCGTCTTGCACAAGTCGCAGCGCGCACACTTGGCCACGGCGGCCGTCAAGCCATCCCAATCGAGGGTGGCGATATCGGCATCGCTCAGCTGCTTTGCCGGTGGCGCTGGGGGCGCGTCGTCGAACCAGGCCGTGTCGTCAGGCGCGGCAGCGGCAGGCGTAGCGGCAACGGCTACGGGCGCCTCGGCAACCACCTCGGCAACCACCGCAGCGACCATGTGGACCACTGCTTCAGCGGCTTCGGCCACGGGTTCCGCCGCAGGCTCCGCCACGGCGACGTTCACCTCCACGACAGCCTCGACGACGTCAACGGCCTCGGGCACAGCCCGCTGGCGCAAACGCCACAGGGGACCGACGCCCATTTCATCGAGGAAAACGGCGCTGCGGCTCATAGGGTATAACGCATCACGATGGCGTCCTCACGTTGCGAGTTGCTGGCCGGATAGTATCCCTTGCGCCGGCCGATCTGTTCAAATCCATAGCGCTGGTAAATATCGAGCGCGCGCACATTCGACGGGCGCACTTCCAGCAGCATCGATTCCATGCCCAGCTGGCGCGCGCAGGCGCAGGACTGGTTCAGCAGGAAACGGCCCAGGCCCTGGCCCTGGATGGCGCCCTCGACGGCCACATTGAGCAAGTGCGCTTCATCGACGACCAGCATCAGCAGAAAATAGCCGAGCAGGGTGCCGTCCACATCGCGCAGCACCCAGGCCGGGTAGCCGCTCTTGAGCGAATCGACAAAGTTGCCATGCGTCCAGGGATGCGGATACACGCGCTGCTCCAGCGCCAGCACTTCGGCCAAGTCCAACTCCCGCATCGGCTGATAATCAAGGCGCAACAAGTCCCAGTCTGCCACGCTGTCCTTGCACTTATCCGTACCTTTGCCGGCATGCATCACTGTGCCGACTCCGCAGCGGCCTTGGCCTGTTGCATCTCGTGCCGCTCCGCGCTCGTGTAAGCGATCTTGTTACGCAAATACAAAGGCTGCGCCTCGGCCGCCGTCACAAACTGGCCGGCGGCAAAGGCGATGCGCGCCAATTGCGCCACCTGCACGGCGTGCGGCATGATGGCGACGTCGGCCGTGGCGGCGCACGGCAGCGCGGCTACGGCCTCGGCATAGGCCGTAAAGCCATTGCCACAGCCAACCACGTCGCCTTGCGGCGCCACGCCGGCCGGCGCGCTCAAGGCCGGTGGCAACACGGCTTGCAAGCCATCCTGGTAATCGTATTGCGCCCAGTACACTTCGCCCATACGGGCGTCGAGCACGGTCACGATGCGCTGCGCGCCATGCTGCTGATGGCATGCCAGCGCCATCGCGTCGAGGGTGACGACGGGCACGACGGGCAAATTGGCGCCGTAGGCCAAGCCTTGCGCGATGCCGCAAGCCGTGCGCACGCCTGTAAACGAGCCGGGACCGGAGCCGTAGGCGATGGCGTCCACGTCGGCCAAGGTCACGCCCGCTTCGGCCAGCAATTCCTGCACCATCGGCAAGATAGACTGGGAATGGGTACGCACGCCGGACGACGAACGGGACAGGACGACATCGCCGCGCAACAAGGCGCAGGAGGCGAGTTCGGACGAGGTTTCAATAGCAAGCAGGGTGGGAAGTAAGATAGACATGACGTATTTTACCTTGCCGCGCCATGGCGCGGCACTCCCCGCTGCGGCATGCCTGGACCAGCCGGGCAGCGATCAAGCCGATGCGGCTTGCACAGCGGGCCCGCGAGGACGGCTATAATGAAAGACGCAGCTTATTATTTGACCGGCATCAAGTCTGCCGCGCCAAGCAATTATTCAGTAAATCAGTAAATAATTAGCCACATCGTCTTTCCACTCTTGCCCTGGTCCGTTCCGTGAATCCACTTCTTGCTAAACTGCAACCATATCCATTTGAAAAGCTGCGCCAGCTGTTTGCCGGCGTGACGGTCAATCCCGAGTATGCGCCCATCAGCCTGGGCATGGGCGAACCCAAGCATCCGACGCCAGCGTTCATCGAGCGGGCATTGGTCGACAATATCCACGGCCTGGCCAGCTATCCGACCACCATCGGTTCGGAAGCCTTGCGCAGCGCCATCGCCGGCTGGCTGGAGCGCCGCTACGCCATCCCCAAGCTCAATCCTGCCACGCAAATCCTGCCCGTGAACGGTTCGCGCGAAGCGCTGTTTGCGCTGGCGCAAACGGTGATCGATCCATCGGCCGGTTCGCTGGTGATCAGCCCGAACCCGTTTTACCAGATCTATGAAGGCGCGGCCTACCTGGCCGGCGCCGAACCGTATTTCGTCAATTCCGACCCGGCGCGCAATTTCGGCTGCGACTACGACAGCGTGCCCGCCTCCGTGTGGGAAAAGGTCAAGCTGCTGTTCCTGTGTTCGCCAGGCAACCCGACGGGCGCCGTGCTGACCTTGACCGACTGGGAACACCTGTTCGCGCTGTCCGAGCGCTACGATTTCGTCATCGCCGCCGACGAGTGTTATTCCGAGATTTACCACGGCAACACGCCCCCGCTGGGCGCGCTGCAAGCGGCGCACATGCTGGGTCTGTCCACCATCGAACGCCCGTATGCGCGTCTGGTGGTGTTTTCCAGCCTGTCGAAGCGCTCGAATGTGCCGGGCATGCGCTCGGGCTTCGTCGCCGGCGACGCGGAAGTACTGAAAAAATTCCTGCTCTACCGAACCTACCACGGCGGTGCCATGAGCCCTGCCGTGCAGGCGGCCTCCGTCGCGGCCTGGAACGACGAAACCCATGTCGAGGAAAATCGCACCAAGTACCGCGCCAAGTTCGACGCCATCACGCCGCTGCTGCAATCGGTGATGGACGTGCAATTGCCGGACGCCGGCTTCTACCTGTGGGCCGACGTCAGCCGCACGGGCCTGTCCGACACGCAATTCGCGCAACGCCTGTACGCCGAATATAATGTGACGGTATTGCCTGGCAGTTACCTGGCGCGCGACGCACACGGCATCAATCCGGGCCGCAACCGCATCCGCATGGCGCTGGTGGCCGAAACGGCCGAAGGGCTGGAAGCGGCGTTGCGCATAGTAAAATTCTGCCAGCAGCTTTCCGCATCCGCAACTCCGCATTAACTCCCCATTAACTCCGCATTAACCCCTACATAAACAAGACATCATCATGAGCCAACAACTGCAAAACATCATCGACCTGGCCTGGGAAAACCGCGCCGAGATCAATCCAGGCAACGGCACTGCCGAACTGCGCGACGCCGTGTCCCACGTCATCAATGGCCTGGACAACGGCAGCATCCGCGTGGCGGAAAAGACCACGGGCGACTGGGTTGTCAACCAGTGGGTCAAGAAAGCCGTGCTGCTGTCGTTCCGCCTGGAAAACAACGTCGTCATGCCGTCGGACGGCACGATGCAGTTCTACGACAAGGTGCCGACCAAGTTCGCCGACTACACGCCGGAAGACTTCGCCAAAGGCGGTTTCCGCGTAGTGCCGCCAGCCGTTGCCCGCCGCGGCAGCTTCATCGCCAAAAACGTCGTGCTGATGCCGTCCTACGTCAACATCGGCGCCTATGTCGATGAAGGCGCCATGGTCGACACCTGGGCCACCGTCGGCTCCTGCGCCCAGATCGGCAAGAACGTCCACCTGTCCGGCGGCGTCGGCATCGGCGGCGTGCTGGAACCAATGCAAGCGAACCCGACCATCATCGAAGACAATTGCTTCATCGGCGCCCGTTCGGAAATCGTCGAAGGCGTGATCGTCGAAGAAAACTCGGTCATCTCGATGGGCGTGTACATCGGCCAGTCGACCAAAATCTACGACCGCGCCACGGGCGAAGTGACGTATGGCCGCGTGCCAGCCGGTTCCGTCGTGGTCTCGGGCAACCTGCCATCGGAAGACGGCAAGTACTCGCTGTACTGCGCCGTCATCGTCAAGCGCGTGGATGCAAAAACCCGCGCAAAAACGGGCATTAACGAACTCCTGCGCGGCATTTGATCACTGCACCGTGAAGCATCAGTAAGACCTGAATGTCCCGCCCCGGCGGGACATTTTCATTTCCGGCCAGCAACTTCAATCGTCCCGCTGCCCTCTCCCATCCTGTCCTATACTGGATGGCATGCATACTCCTCCCGTATTGATCGTCGGCGCCGGTCCTACCGGCCTCATGCTTGCCTTGCGCCTGGCGCGCCATGGCGTCGATTGCCGCATCATCGATAGGAACAGTGGCCCCGGGCAGGCCTCGCGGGCCATGGCCGTGCATGCGCGCACCTTGGAGTTTTACCAGCAGCTGGGCTTTGCCGACGAACTGGTGCACCTGGGCATCAAGATCAATGCCGTGCACATCCACGAAGGGGGTGAGGAACTGGTGAAACTGGCGCTGGGCGAGATCGGCGAAGGCCTGAGCCCCTACCCTTTCGTGCTGAGCCTGCCGCAGGACGAGCATGAACGCTTTCTTATCAGCAAGCTGGCAGCAGCCGGCGTGCACGTGGAATGGAATGTCGCGCTGGATCTGTGGACGCAGGACGATAGCGAAGTACAAGCCATCTTGTTCAAAGAGGGCGAACGCCAATATTGCACGTTTGACTATATCTGCGGCTGCGACGGCGCCCGCAGCAAGGTCCGCGACATCGCCGGTTTCGAGTTCTCCGGCGGCACCTACGACCACCTGTACTACGTGGCCGATGCGCAAGTGGCCGGCAACAATATGGATTTGCACGCCCACCTGGGCGCGAATTCGTTTGCACTGATGCTGCCCGTGCGCACCAGCGGCATACAACGCCTGATCGGCATCCTGCCCGACCGCCCCGACGGCGTGCCTGCGCCTGTGTTCGACGATGTGCGCGAACAGGTGCAAGCCTTGCTGGGCATTCAAGTTGACCACGTGAACTGGTTTTCCACGTATAAAGTGCATCACCGGGTGGCGGCGCAGTTTCGCGCACGGCGCTGCTTCATCCTCGGCGATGCGGCCCACCTGCACAGCCCCGTGGGCGGCCAGGGCATGAACACGGGTCTGGGCGACGCCGTCAACCTGGCCTGGAAACTGGCGCAGAAGCTGCACGGCCAGAGCAACGACGCCCTGCTCGACACCTATGAAAGCGAGCGCATCGTGTTTGCCCGCAAGCTCGTCGCCACCACCGACCGCGCCTTCCAGGCCATCGTCGCGCAGGGAATCGCCGGGCAATTCCTGCGGCGCTGGCTGGTGCCGCATGCGCTGCCCTTCCTGTCAGGGTTCGGGCGGGCGCGCCGTTTGCTGTTCCAGACCGTGTCGCAAATCCAGATCAGCTATGAAGACAGCGCCCTCTCCGCCGGTCACGCGCAATACCTGCGCGGCGGCGACCGCCTGCCGTGGTTCTCGGACGGCACGCAAGACAATTTCACGGCCTTGCGCGGCATGGATTGGCAATTGCACATCTATGGCGAACCGGCGCCCGAACTGCTCAACGAGGCGCGCGTGCTGAAGCTGCCCGTGCATTGCTACACTTACAACGTGGCCGCCAAGCTGGCCGGCCTGGGCCGCGACGCGGCCTACCTCGTGCGCCCCGACGGCCATATCGCGCTGGCCCTGCACCTGCAGGAAAGCGGCGCCCTGCGCGCCCTGGCTCTGCGCCTGGGCCTGCATTTTGGTCCGGCAGAGATGGGCAAGGCCGCGCCACGGCCCGTTTAAGGAAATCACGGGGTCGTGTTGCAGCGCCGCATCGGCTGCGCATCAACTGTATAATGGCGGCTAACATCGCATTTTGCTCTGGCGCAAGCGCCGCGATCAAGCGAACCGCATTCATTCCCCTTAGCCCTACCCATGACGACGATTACACTCTACGGTATCCCCAATTGCGATACCGTCAAAAAGGCCCGCACCTGGCTGGCCGCGCAGCAACGCGATTTCACCTTCCACGACTTCAAGAAACAGGGCCTGGAACGCGCCACCGTGGAAGCGTGGCTGCAGCAGCTGCCATGGGATGTACTGGTCAACAAGAAAGGCACGACCTGGCGCGCCCTGTCCGACGAGCGCAAAGCATCGATTACCGATGCGGCCAGCGCCGTGGAACTGATGCTGGAAAATCCCTCCATCATCAAGCGCCCCGTGCTGGACAAGGATGGAAAGTTCAGCGTGGCGTTTTCGGATGCGCAGTACCAGACCCTTTTCTCGCTGTAACCCTCTAGTTGACCACCGGAACGATGATACCGGCACGACCTTACCCATGACCACCGCCAAAACCCTCGCCCTGACCGAAAAACTGATCGCCTTGTCCTCGGTCACGCCCGACGACAAGGGCTGCCAGCAGCACCTGATCGACATCCTGACGCCCCTGGGCTTTGTCTGCGAGACGATACAGTCGAACGACGTCACCAACCTGTGGGCGCGGCGCGGCACCACGTCGCCCGTATTCGTCTTTGCCGGCCATACGGACGTGGTGCCCACCGGTCCCGTCGAGCAATGGCGCTCGCAGCCGTTCATCCCCACCCAGCGCGACGGCAAGCTGTACGGCCGTGGCGCGGCCGACATGAAGACCTCGATCGCCGCCATGGTGGTGGCTTGCGAGGAATTCATCGCCGCTACGCCCGAGCACTCAGGCTCGATCGCCTTCCTGATTACCAGCGACGAGGAAGGCCCGGCCACGGACGGCACCGTCATCGTCTGCGACAAATTGAAGGCGCGGGGCGAGCAGATCGATTATTGCCTGGTGGGCGAGCCGACCTCGAGCGCGCAACTGGGCGACATGATCAAGAACGGGCGCCGCGGTTCGCTGTCGGGCCGATTGACGATCAAGGGCGTGCAAGGCCATATCGCCTACCCGCACCTGGCGACAAACCCGATTCACGAAGCGGCGCAGGCGCTGGCCGACCTGGTCGAGGAAAAATGGGATGCCGGCAACGAGTATTACCTGCCGACGTCGTGGCAAATGTCCAACATCAACGCGGGCACGGGCGCCAACAACGTCATTCCGGGCGACATGGTGATCGATTTCAATTTCCGCTTTTCCACGGCCAGCACGGCGGAAAACCTGCGGGAGCGCGTGCACGCCATCCTCGACAGGCATGACTTGCAATATGATTTGCAGTGGACCCTGAGCGGCCTGCCCTTCCTCACGCCACGCGGCACCCTCTCCGATGCGCTGTCCGCCGCCATCCTGGAAGAAACGGGCCTCACGACGCAGTTGTCGACCACGGGCGGCACCTCGGATGGCCGGTTTATCGCGCAGATCTGCCCCCAAGTGATAGAATTCGGGCCGCCCAATGCCAGTATTCACAAGATCGACGAACACATCGAACTGCGCCACATCGATCCCCTGAAGAATATTTACCGGCGCACGCTGGAGCATTTGCTGCCCGTCTGAACCAGAATACCGAGGCCCGTCACGGCGGGCCAGAACACCGTCTTTTCGAGAATGCCATGACCCCGAACCCGTTTTCCACGCCACGCGACCTGCTGCGCTACGCCGTTACCCGTTTTAATACCGCCAAGCTGTTTTTCGGCCACGGCAGCGCCGAAGCGTTCGACGAAGCGGCCTATCTGATCCTGCACACCTTGAAGTTGCCGCTCGACAAGCTCGAACCTTTCCTCGACGCCAAATTGCTGCCGTCGGAAGTGGCCAGCGTGATGACGGTCATCGACCGCCGCAGCATCGACCGCGTGCCGGCCGCCTACATCACCAAGGAAGGCTGGCTGGGCACGTACAATTTCTATGTGGACGAGCGCGTGATCGTGCCCCGCTCCTTCATCGCCGAGCTGATCCCTGAATACTTTTCGCCATGGGTGGCGGAACCGGAAGCCGTGGAAAACATCCTGGAACTGTGCACCGGTTCGGGCTGCCTGGCTATCATGATGGCCGACGCTTTCCCGAACGCCACAGTGGACGCGGTGGACATATCCGCCGACGCGCTGGCCGTGGCCAAGCGCAACGTCGACACCTATAAATTGCAGGACCGCGTCAACTTGATCGAATCGGACTTGTACACCAAGGTGCCGGTCAAGAAATACGACTTGATCATCAGCAACCCGCCGTACGTGAATTCCGCGTCGATGGGCGCCCTGCCCCAGGAATACCTGGCCGAACCGCAAATCGCCCTCGACGGCGGCAGCGACGGCATGGACCTGGTGCGCAAGATCATCGCCGGCGCGGCCGAACGCCTGACGGACGATGGCATCCTGATGATTGAAATCGGCAACGAACGCGCATACGCGGAAGCGGCTTT
Source organism: Janthinobacterium algoris (assembly GCF_051380935.1). Taxonomy (NCBI): domain Bacteria; kingdom Pseudomonadati; phylum Pseudomonadota; class Betaproteobacteria; order Burkholderiales; family Oxalobacteraceae; genus Janthinobacterium; species Janthinobacterium algoris. Next base: position 238,440 of record NZ_JBNYXZ010000005.1, read on the forward strand.
CGGCGAACTGGGCCTGACCTGGCTGACGACGAGCGCCGGCGACGACATGGTATTCCTGCTGACGGCCGAGCAGCTGAAGCTGGCATAAGCGCTGGCGTAAGCGGCGCAGCGCCTTAATTTACAACACAAAGAAAAAAATGATACGTTTCCTACAAGTAAGCCTGATGCGCGGCATCAAACCGTTGCTCGAACAAGTCGATGTCACGCTCAACCCGGGCGACAAAATCGGCCTGATCGGCGCCAATGGCGCGGGCAAATCGAGCCTGTTCGCCATGATGCGTGGCGAATTGCACCCTGACCAGGGTGAGATCGATTTCCCGGCCAAGTGGCGCGTGGCTTACGTGGCGCAGGAAACGCCGCCGCTGGACCGTGCCGCGCTCGACTACGCCATCGACGGCGACGCCACCTTGCGCAAACTGGAAGCTGAGCTGGCGCATCTCGAGTCGCAACCGGAAAGCACGGAAAACGGCATCGCCATCGGCAACATGTACAGCGCGCTGGCCGATGCCGACGCCTACACGGTGCAGTCGCGCGGCGAGCAATTGCTGCTGGGCCTGGGCTTCACCCTGGACCAGATGCAGCAACCGGTGGCCAGCTTCTCCGGCGGCTGGCGCATGCGTTTGAACCTGGCGCAAGCGCTGATGTGCCCGTCCGACCTGCTGCTGCTCGATGAGCCGACCAATCACTTGGATCTGGACGCCATCATCTGGCTGGAAGACTGGCTGAAACGCTACGCTGGCACCTTGCTGATCATTTCCCATGACCGCGACTTCCTCGATGAAGTAGTCAACGTCGTCGTGCATATCGACGAGCGCAAGCTGAAGCGCTACTCGGGCAACTACTCGAGCTTCGAGCGCCAACGCGCGGCGCAGATGATCCTGGCTGCCGGCGCGCTGGAAAAGCAACAACGCAAGCGTGCCCATCTGGAATCGTTCGTCAACCGCTTCAAGGCGCAAGCGTCGAAAGCCCGTCAGGCGCAAAGCCGCATGAAGGCACTGGCGAAGATGGAAGAACTGGCGCCCTTGCGCGCCGCCGCCGAATTCTCGTTCGAATTCCGCGAGCCTTTGAGCGCGCCGAATCCACTGATGGTGATGGAAGACGTCGATGCTGGCTACAAGATCGAAAACGAAGCCACGGGCGAAATCACCCACAAGACCATCGTCAACGGCATCAAGTTTTCGCTGCAGATCGGCCAGCGCATCGGCTTGCTGGGCCAGAACGGCGCCGGCAAGTCGACCCTGATCAAGACCATCGCCGGCGAATTGATGCCTTTGAGCGGCGACGCCACCATGGGCAAGGGCCTCAACATCGGCTACTTCGCCCAGCACCAGGTGGAAATGCTGCGCCATGACGAATCGCCGCTGTGGCATCTGGCCAAGATCGCCCCGACCGTGCGCGAGCAGGAACTGCGCAACTTCCTGGGCGGTTTCAACTTCCCCGGCAACATGGTCACCGCCTCGATCGCACCATTCTCGGGCGGCGAAAAAGCCCGTTTGGCACTGGCACTGATTGTCTGGCAGCGTCCGAACTTGCTGCTGCTCGATGAACCGACCAACCATCTGGATCTGGAAACGCGCGAAGCGCTGACGGAAGCGCTGGCCCAGTTCGAAGGCACGCTGGTCGTCGTGTCCCATGATCGCCATTTGCTGCGCGCCACCACCGATGAATTCATCATCGTTGCCGACGGCAAGCTGCAACCGTTCGACGGCGACCTGGACGACTACAAGGATTGGCTGTTCAAGACCAAGCTGGGCAAAGGCACGGATGTGCTGCCGGCAGCCGGCAAGGCCAACAAGACGGACTTCCCCGTGACTTCTTCCGTCCCTTCGCCGATAGCCCCCACCGCCCCTGCCGCGCCCGTGCGCGACAAGCGCCAGGAAGCGGAAGACCGCCAGAAGGCGGCCGCCTTGCGCAAGCCGATCGAAAACAAGATCAAGCGCCAGGAAGAGCAGATTGCCAAGCGCAATGCGCAAAAGGCGGAAACGGAAGCCAAGCTGGGCGAACCGACCATTTACGACGCGGCCAACAAGGCCAAGCTGAAGCAATTGCTGGCTGACCAGACCTTCTTCACCAAGGACCTGGCGCAACTGGAAGCGGAATGGCTCGATTTGCAGGATCAGTTAGAGAAACTCGGCTAACGCAAAACACAAAGACGACTTCCGGGTCGTCTTTTTTTTAAGCCGCCTGCATGGGGCTGGGGCTGCGGATCGCCATCAGGCGGTCGATATCGACGAGGATCAGCCGGCGCCCCGCCAGCGTGCCCAGGCCCAGCAGATAATCGGCTTCTGCCTCGCCCAGGCCGGGCACGGCGGCGATGTCGGTGGGCGCCAGGCTGACGATATCGGTGACGCCATCGACCACCATGCCCATCACGCCATTGCTCAGCTGCAGGATGATCACGTCGGTGGACGGGTCGGGCGCGCCCCGGGCGCTGCCGAACGCGGCGCGCATGTCGACGATGGGGATGATCACGCCACGCGAGATAGCCACGCTGTGCAGCACTTCCCCTTCCGAGGAAAAGCGGTCGAGTTCCTTCAGCGGGCGCAATTCCCGCACACAGCGGTAATCGAGGCCATATTCCAGGCCGCCCAGCCGGAAGCTTAAATACTGCGTCAAGTATGTGCTATGTTCCGCCGTTGCTGCGGCGCCAGGCGTCGTCGTGGGCTGCATGATGTTCCTTTCATCCGGTAAGCGCTGCCAGGATGCGCAGTGGCGCAACGTTGGCCCCATGCTAACCAGCATCGCCGCAGGCGGCGTTGAGAAACATCAACTTTCCAGGGAGACATCAATGGATGCGGCCTCGGCCTTGCGCCGGCGCAGCCATCTTCCCTTACAATACGGGCATCGTTTCCCCACAGGCAGGCCATGCAACACCTCGTCAATCCCGCTGAAGTTGAATTCTCCGCCATCCGCGCCCAGGGCCCCGGCGGGCAGAACGTCAACAAGGTCTCCAGCGCCATCCATTTGCGCTTTCCCATCGCCGCCTCGTCGTTGCCGGAAGCGTACAAGGAACGGCTGCTGGCCTTGCGCGACAGCCGCATCAGCAAGGATGGCGTGCTGGTGCTCAAGGCGCAGCAATCGCGCAGCCAGGAACAGAACAAGGAAGAAGCCTTGCGCCGCTTGCAGGAAATCATCGACAGCGTAACCTTCCTGCCCGCCGTACGGCGCGCCACCAAGCCCACGCGCAGCTCGCAGCGGCGCCGCCTCGACAGCAAGAGCACGCACAGCGTCCTCAAACAGTCTCGCGGCAAGGTCACCGACTGATCAAGGTGGTGGCTGGTAGACCCAGTCCAGGCTGCCACTGCTGTCCGCAAACACGGGCTGCGTGGCTGGCGTGGCGCTGCGCAACAGCGCCTTGATCTCTTTCGGCGGCCGGTCGTAGACCTTGGCCGGTCCGGGTGGCACGACCATCGTGCGCACCGCCGTTTCGCCGTCGACCAGGCCCAGGCTGCAGCGCGACTGGCCGGCCGTCGCTTGCCGCTGCTGGCGCACCTGGGCCACCAGTGCCAGCATTTGCGCCTGCAGGATTTCCGACTGTTTCACCTCCACGCGCAGGCGCGCCACTTCCTTCAGCACGGGGGCGATGCGCGCGGCCAACTTGTCGTACTGCAGCTGCTGCGCCGGCTGCAGCTGCAATTCGCCGCGCCGCAGCTGGCCCGCCAGCGTCAGATAATTGCGCACCTCGGGCAATTGCGCAATGGCATCCATTTCCTGCTGGCGCTTGTGCTGCGCCTGCTGGTACTGCGCCGCCTTCTCCATGCTTTCCGCAATTCTCTGCTCCAGCGCGCTCAAATCGGGTACCAGCGGGAACAGCAGCATCTCCACTTGCTTTCGCGGACCGGCGCTGCCGATGCGAATGGTGCGTGCCGCCACGGCGCAGCCTTCGGCCAGCTCGATGACGGCCTCGTCGGCGATGATCTCGCAATTGCTGGCATGGTCGATCACCACGCGCGTGCCGGCGATAACGCAGCTTTCGGCGCGCTTCAAATGTATTTCACCGCTCAGCGCCTGCAGCACGGAACCGGAAGCCACACCCTCGACGCGCACGTCGCCATGCTCGTTGAAGGCCGTCCCCCCCACCAGGTTGCGCTGTAGCCATATCAAGCCGCCATGCGAGTGCAGATGGCCATACACGTCGCCATGGATGGTGATGTCGCTGCCGTCGAGCTGGCGCTGCTCCTGCACTTCGCCATATTCCTCATACGCGGCGCGCAGCTTCAGGTTGCCCGTGGTACGGCTGCTGACGCCTTCGCGGCTGACGATCTTGTTTTCGATGGAAATCTTGCCGTGTTCATCGACATTCACATAGCCATCCTGGGTGGCCACGACGTAATCGCCATCGTTGAAGCGCTCGACCGCCGTGCCGGCGCCTGCCACCGCCACCGGGTCCAGTTCCAGCGGCGCGGGCGGCGGCAGCAGTGTGCCGGCCAGATCGTAGCCGGGCAAGCCGGGCGCACCGGGCAGCAGCCGCAGCAGGCGCGCGTGTTTTTTCACTTGCGGAAAACGGTTCTTGAAACTGAGCAAATCGAGGCGGCCGTCGGAGCGTTCGCGCGGCGCGTCGTCGCGGTGGATGCCATGCGACACTTCAACCAGCTGGGCGTCGCGCCCCGGCTGCGGCGGCAGTGCGCGCGCCACCGTGATGCGCTCGGCCTTGCCGCTACCGAGAATGGACCGCACGGCCGCGCCATCGATTCCATAGCGCACGCCCTTGCACCACAAGTCGGCCACCAGCTCGTCAAACTCGCGGCGGGCCGGCACCTGGCCATCCGCGCCAGGCGACAAGGCTTCAAAGTAAAACTCGGCGCTGTCGCCGCGGATCTTGACTTGTTTATACAGCGCGCGGCGCTGGGGCGGGAATGGCGCCACGCGGGCGGCGATGCGCAGCAAGGCATCGCCCTTGGGCGCGGCGCGGGGCGCGGGGGCATGGAACAGGGTCAGCAGGAACAAAGCGTAATCGAGGCCGGCCAGGAGCTGCCCCGACTGGAATAGCTGGTCGACGGCGGCGCGCAACTGGGCCGGCGCCAGCGACAGGTCCAGCCACACGCCTTCACCGCGCTGGACCAGGCCGTGCGGCAAGCTACCTGCGGGGGCCGCATCAGGAACGGGCGTGTCGTCGTCGCTCACCACTTGCCTCCCCCAGCAACACATTCAGAGAATTGCCTCAGTTCACTAGCACAATATCACGGGGCGTGGCGGCGTGCCTGACTGAGCATAAATGAGCAAAAAAGCGGGTTGCCAGATGTAAACAGGGCCATGTCTTGCGAGATGGCCCTGTCGGATGGGGTGTGGAATGCCTAGCGGCGCGGGGGATTCGAGTAAATATCCTGACCCACTTCGTTGATCTGGCGGCGCAGGTCGCGGCGCTCGTCGGGCGTCATGCGGCCCGTGCGGCGCGAGGCCTCGGCGCCCTCGTTGGCGCGGCGCTGCTCTTCGGCGCGCGTGTCGAAACTGCGCGCATCACGCTGTTCGCGCAGTCGCGTATCATTGCTATTGCTATTGCTGCGCTGTACCTGTTCATAGCGCTGGGCCTGCACTTGCTGCTGGTCGTCACGGCGTGGTGGCGGCTGGTTTTGCGCTGACGCCAGGCTGGCGGCAAACACGGAACAAACGATAAATGCGGACAGCACAGTCGTACGTGCGGCCGTACGTGCAGCCATACAAGCGTTAATAGCTGCGCTGGGAGCGGCTTGAATTTTTTTTGTAAAGATATTCATTGAGTTCCTCTTCCGCGATGCCGTATAAACTTAAAGCTGATTTCCACTGTGGCCCCAGTGTATGATGCTTTACACGGTGCAGTAAGAGTAATTGGGTAAAGTTTGTAACACTTTGTAATGGGTCGCCACAGCCCCTTGCCGACGCCGCGCGAGGCGTTACTATAGCAACTAATATAAGATAACACGACACCCCAAATGACCACAACCTCCACTTCCGGCAGCACGACGCCAACGCAATCGATCCACGGCCACCAGGCAAAAATCATGGTGGTCGATGACGATGTGCGCCTGCGCGACCTGCTGCGCCGCTACCTGACTGAACAGGGTTTCAATGTCTTCACGGCAGAGAGCGCGACGGCCATGAACAAACTGTGGCTGCGCGAACGCTACGACTTGCTGGTGCTCGATTTGATGCTGCCCGGCGAAGACGGCCTGTCGATCTGCCGCCGCCTGCGCGGCGCGGGTGACCAGACACCGATCATCATGCTGACGGCCAAGGGCGAAGACGTGGACCGCATCGTGGGCCTGGAAATGGGCGCCGACGACTACCTGCCGAAACCGTTCAATCCGCGCGAATTGGTGGCCCGCATCGGCGCCGTGCTGCGCCGCAAGGGTCCCGATGAAATTCCGGGCGCGCCGTCGGAAACGCCGCAAACCTTCGAATTCGGCGACTTCGTGCTGGACCTGGGCACGCGCACCCTGAAAAAGAATGGCGAAACGGTGCCCCTGACAACAGGTGAGTTTTCCGTGTTGAAAGTGTTTGCCCGCCATGCGCGCCAGCCGCTGTCGCGCGAGAAACTGATGGAACTGGCGCGTGGCCGCGAATACGAAGTATTCGACCGCAGCCTGGACGTGCAAATCTCGCGCCTGCGCAAGCTGATCGAACCCGATCCGTCGAGCCCGCTGTTCATCCAGACCGTGTGGGGCCTGGGCTACGTCTTCATCCCGGACGGACAGCCGCGCTGATCGCAGGCAAGGCATGATGAAGCTTGTTCCCGATATCAGCCTGGCGCGGCTGAAAAGCGGCCTCTTCTGGCGCACCTTTTTGCTGCTCGGCACCTTGACCACGGTCAGCATGATCACCTGGATCGGCATGATTTCCGTCATCCAGCGCGAGCCGCAGGCGCAGCAGATTTCCGCCCAGATCATTTCCGTCGTCACCATCACGCATGCGGCACTGACGCACTCGGCACCCGAGCTGCGGCGCGAGCTGCTGTTCGACCTCGTCAGCAATGAAGGCATCCGCATCTTCTCGCTGGAAGAGGACGACCGCATCGAGCCGCCGCCCGACAATTACCTGATGCCCGAGATCGAGGCGCAGGTGAAAGCCAAGCTGGGCAAGGACACGCGCTTTTCCGCGCGCGTCAACGGCGTGGCCGGTTTCTGGGTCAGCTTCAAGATCGATGACGATGAATACTGGCTGATGCTGGACCGCGAGCGCCTGCGCGGCCTGACGGGCTTTCAGTGGCTGGGCTGGGCCAGCCTGGTATCCCTGCTATCGCTGCTGGGCGCAGCCATCATTTCCAGCCTGATCAATTTACCGCTGTCGCGTTTGACGGCGGCAGCGCGCGACATCGCCAAGGGCAAGCAGCCGGCGCTGCTGCCGGAAAAAGGCCCGATCGAAATCATCGAGGCGAACCGCAGCTTCAACCAGATGGTCGATGATTTGAAGCAGGTGGAATCGGACCGCGCCGTGATTTTGGCCGGCATTTCGCACGACTTGCGCACGCCGCTGGCGCGCATGCTGCTGGAAGTGGAAATGGCGAACCTGTCGGACGAGGCGCGTGTAGGCATCCAGTCCGATATCGGGCAAATGGACGCCATCATCGGCCAGTTCCTCGACTATGCCAAGCCGACGGAAGCGTCGAGCTTTACCGATGTCGACCTGAGCGGCTTGCTCAGCGACATGACGCGCGAGGCGATGCGCCTGCCGGACCTGAAGATCAATGCCAGCATCGCCGAAGGCGCGCATGCGATGGGCAATCCCACCGACTTGCGCCGCGTGCTGAACAACCTGATCGAGAATGCGCGCCGCTATGGCAAGACGCCGGGCAGCGACGTAACGGAAATCGATATCGCCTGCCAGGTGCGCACCAGCCACGGCATGAAAAAGGTGATTATCGAGGTGCAAGACCATGGCACCGGCGTGCCGGCGGAAAAGATCGAGCAACTGCTGAAACCGTTCACCCGCCTCGACACGGCGCGCGGGCAAGCAAATGGCGCCGGGCTGGGCCTGGCCATCGTCGACCGCGTGCTGCTGCGCCATGGCGCTGACTTACAAGTGCGTAACCGCGAAGGCGGCGGCCTGGCGTTTCAGATCAGCTTGCCAGCGGTGTAAGCGAAGGGGCACGGCACGGCCATGCCGTGCCCTGCTTTCAGGCGGACGCCCGCTCCGGCGCCAGCAATTTATTCATCAACAATTCCGTCGCCCCGTAGCCGTACAGCGAATCGCTTTCCATGCCCGGCGTATCGAAGGGAATCGATTCCTCACGGTTCAGCTTGGCAGGGTCGGCATCCGCATAGCTGGCGCGCCAGGCGCGTTGCAAGGATTCATTGCGGCGGATAAAGGCCGGCATGGGCCAGGCATCGCGCTCCCAGTGGCCGCTGTCGCCCAGCAGAGGCCAGCGCTCGTTGAGCAAGGCCATGTCGCCCGTACGCAGTCGGCGCACGGCCTGTTCCGGCCGCAAGCCTTCCAGTTCTTCGAGGCTCGGCAAAGTATCGCGCTTCGGGCCGAACATATATGCCAGCATGATGCGCCCGGCAGGCGCCCTGCGCGCCACCACGCCGACGGCATAGCCGCCGCCCGGCAGGGGCACGGCAAACCAGCTGCCTTCTCGGTATGGTAATGATCTCATCGTTGCAAACTCCCCCAAAATCGTGTTCGGGGCACAGTCTACGCGATGCAAGGCGAAAGTGGCGCATGGTACGCCACAGCAACAAACCAATAGTTACACTATTTTCTCGTCATAGTGATACTGGGCAACAATCGGCCCCGCCTTGAACAGCGCTTCTTTCATGGCCGTGTCCAGGCGCGCGTCGCGGCGGCGCATCCATTCGAGCAGCATGGCCGCTTCCTTGCGGCTGGTGTCGCCTGCATGCGCGAGCACGCGGCGCAGTTCCGGGTCCGTGCATGCTTCGAAACGCTGGCTGTTCAAGTCCAGCGCCTGCAGTGCAGCGATGGTTGCGCCGATGGCGCGGTGCATGTCGAGTGCCGTGGCCGGCAAGCCTGATTCTTCCAGTGGGACGGTGGTCATGCGCATTCCTTTTCGCGTGGTGGTGACATCGGCTGCATTCTCCACCGTGCGGGCAAAAAGCTCAAGCGTCCACGACACGTTTCCACCCATTCGGCCATAATCATGGCTCAGCAACAGCCTAAACCTCAGCGGCAGGAGCCCCATGTTCAATTTCGACTTTTACAATCCGACGCAAATCCTCTTCGGCCAGGGCCAGATCGCCGCCATCGCCGGCCTGATCCCGCCGCAGGCGCGGGTCCTGATGACCTATGGCGGCGGCAGCATCAAGCAGAACGGCGTCTACGATGAAGTCAGGGCGGCGCTGGCTGGCCATACGGTGCTCGAATTTGCCGGCATCGAACCCAATCCCAGCTATGAAACCCTGATGCAGGCCGTGGCCCTCGTGAAAAGCGAGCGCATCGATTTCCTGCTGGCCGTCGGCGGCGGCTCCGTGGTCGATGGCACGAAGTTCATCGCCGCCGCCGCCCTGCACGAGGGCGAGGCGTGGGACATCCTGGCCAAAGGCGGCAAGATCGTCGAGGCCGCCCTGCCCTTCGGCACGGTCTTGACGTTACCGGCCACGGGTTCCGAAATGAATGGCTCGGCCGTGATCACGCGCAAGGCCACGCAGGAAAAGCGCTCGTTCATGAGCCGCAAGGTATATCCGAAGTTCTCCGTGCTGGACCCGTCGAAAACATTTACCTTGCCGCTGCGCCAGGTGGGCAATGGCGTCGTCGATGCGTTTGCGCATGTCATGGAGCAGTATCTGACCTACCCGGTGAATGCCTCGGTGCAAGACCGCTTCGCCGAAGGCATTCTGCTGACGCTGATTGAGGAAGGCCCGAAAGCCCTGTCGCACCCGGACGACTACGACGTGCGCGCCAACGTGATGTGGAGCGCCACCCTGGCCTTGAACGGCCTGATCGGCGTGGGCGTGCCGCAGGACTGGTCCACGCACGCCATCGGCCACGAATTGACGGCCCTGTATGAACTGGATCACGCGCAAACCCTGGCCATCATCCTGCCCAGCATGCTGCGCGTGCGCAAGCAGGCCAAGCGCGCCAAGCTGCTGCAATATGCGGCCCGCGTCTGGGGCCTCGATGGCGGCGACGAAGATGGCCGCATCGAGGCGGCCATCGCGCGCACGGAATTTTTCTTCCGCCACATGGGCGTCAAGACGCGTTTGGCCGACTACGGCTTGAACCATGCCAGCGTGGATGCCGTCGTGTCCGCCCTGGAAGCGCACGGCATGACGGCGCTGGGCGAACAGCGCGACATCACGCCCGCCGTCAGCCGCAAGGTGCTGGAACTGAGCCTGTAGCTTAGTTTATAGAATCTGCCACACTGTTGTAAAACGGTCAGCCAGCGGGACAGCTGGCCGTGCTTCATGCTAAGCTGTCATTTCGCTAGGGGTCCTGGAGCAGTCATCCGGGTGAGAGATACCCTTCGTACCTGATCTGGATAATGCCAGCGAAGGAAAGCGCAAAGTACCTCCCTCCTTTGATAGCTCCTGCGTTGGCGCCAGCCGAACAAGCAGCCTGCCGTGCTCTTTTCCCGGAGACGGCTTGAACCACGAGCAATCTATGTCCACACCGAATTTATCTATTTCTGTTCTGACCCTGGCCATCCTGCACGCGTTTGCCACGCCTGCCCTGGCCGCGAATGACACCGCCGAAGTGTCGGCCGATACGCCAAGCATGACCGAAGTTGTCGTCACGGCCAGCAAGGCGCCAGCCGCCAAGCGCGCCTCCGTGGGCGGTTTTTCCGACGCCCCGCTGCTGCAGACGCCGGCGTCCGTCACCGTCATTTCGCAAAAAGACATGCAGGACTTGCAAATCCGCAATCTCAGCGATGCCGTCAAGCTCGACACCAGCATCAACGACGCCTACAACGCCGTCGGCTATGCGGAGCAATTTTCCATCCGCGGCTTCAAGCTCGACAACAATTCCAGCTACCGCAAGGATGGCGTGGCCATTCCCGGCGACACGCAAATTCCGCTGGAAAACAAGGAGCGCATCGAAGTGCTGAAGGGCTTGGCCGGCTTGCAGGCGGGCGTGGCCGCACCGGGCGGCGTGATCGATTTCATCGTCAAGCGCCCCACCGCCGCGCCGCTGCGCACGGTCACCGTGGAAACGCGCGAACGGGGCACCCTGTACGGCGCCGTCGACCTGGGCGGCCGCCTGGAAGACACGCGCTTCGGCTACAGGGTCAACGTGGCTGCCGAGCGCCTGCGTTCCTACATCAAGGGTGCGGATGGCAACCGTCGTTTCATTTCCGGCGCCTTCGACTGGCAAATATCGCCGCAAGCGCTGCTGCAAATCGATGCCGACTACCAGGACAAGGCACAGGCGACGGCGCCCGGCTTCCAGCTACTGAATAACACCACCTTGCCGACCGGCATCAGCGCCGACGCCATGCTCAACTTGCAGCCGTGGACGCGCCCCGTGGAAACCGTCACCAGCAATATCGGCCTGCGCTTCCAGTACGCCTTCAATGACGACTGGCACGCCACCGTGTCGGCCAACCAGCACTCGTTCAAGCGCGACGACTACACGGCCTTCCCGTATGGCTGCAGCGCGCAAGAGCTGTACCCGGGATTTTGCGGCAATGGCGACTACGACGTGTATGACTACCGCAGCCTGGGCGAGACGAAAAAGCCGCTGAGCGCACAAGCCATGATCCAGGGCAAGTTTGCCACCGGTGCCCTGCGCCACGAATTCACGGCCGGCGTCTCGACCTTCCGCCGCAAGGACCGCGCCGGCCTGTACGTGTACGACTGGGCTGGCGTGAGCAACATCTACCGCCCGCAAATAGTCGAGATGTCGACGGGCGTACAAGGCCCCGTGCGCCTGGTGCGCAAGGATACGGAAAACTCCGTCTTCGTGCAGGATATCGTCAGCCTGGCCCAAAACTGGAAGCTGCATGGCGGCTTGCGCCATATCAATGTCGACGGCTACCAGTATGTGTTGAAGGCCGACAAGGAAATCCGCGCCAAGCACGACTTCCTGCTGCCCAACGTATCGCTGGTCTACACCCCGCTCGACAATGTGTCCATGTATGCGGCCTATTCGCAGGGCATGGAACATGGCGGCACGGCCGACCGCAAGGCGATGAATGCCAACGAAGAGCTGACACCGAGCCGCTCGAAGCAGATCGAATTCGGCGTGAAGATGGATGTGACGCAGGACTTCATGCTGGCGGCCAGCCTGTTCCAGATCCGCAAGGGCCTGGAATTCCAGAACGCTGCCGGCTACTTCGTGCGTGAAGGCCAGGCGCAGCACCGTGGCCTGGAATTGTCCGCGCAAGGCAAGGCGACCCGCGACCTGAACCTGGGCGTCTCGCTCACGGCCCTGAACAGCCAGCAATCAAACACGGGCAATGCAAACCTCGATGGCAAGCGCGTGCCGAACGTGCCCGCCTTCAAGGCGGCCGTGCATGCGGACTATGCCGTACAACAGGTGGCGGGCTTGAGCGTCAACGGTAGCTGGGAATATGCGGGCAAGAAAGCGTTTGAGTACAACAACACCACTTTCGTGCCGTCGTACAACGTGTTCAACCTGGGCGCCGCCTACGCCACGCGCATCGCCGGCACGCGCGCCGTGCTGCGCGCCGCCGTCAACAACGTGGCCGACAAGTTCTACTGGCGCGACGTGACGCCGGAATCGGACGGCTATCTGTACCCTGGCGCCAGCCGCACGTTCAAGGTGTCGGCGCAGTTCGACTTTTAATTGAAGGAAATGACAGGCGCCGCAGCGAGCGCCTGCTGCAGCAAAGGCGCCGCCTGTTCCAGGCGCGCTTCCAGGCTGTCGTGCAACACCTGGTAGACGATGCCGCGCGCGTCCAGCTCGTCGAGCAAGTAGCGGTAGATCAGCTGGCGCACGGCTTCCGACTCGCGCTGCAAGCCATCGGCCACCCACGGGCTGTCGGGTGCCGTCACCAACGTCACGTCGTACTGCGTGGCATCGGCCAGCGCCGCCAGTTGCGCATCGGCACCGTGAAAGTAATGGCGGCTGTAGACCACCGTCATCAAGGGCGTCGTGTCACAGAATAGGAAGTGACGCGCTTGCGCGGCAGCGGCCGTTTCACGTTCGACTTGTGTCAGCGCAATGCCATACTGGTCGGCTGCGACGGGCACCCTGCCCTGCGTCTCGACGAACTCGCGCAAGTATTCCGGCACCCAGACGGTGCCGTAGCGCTCGGCCAAGGCGGCCGCCAGGGTCGACTTGCCCGACGATTCCGCGCCCAGTATCGCCACGCGCACGCAAGGCGCCGTCACTTGAGCACCATGGCATCGGGCGCGGCCGGTGCCGACTTTCTCCAAGCCAGCAAGCCGATGCTGGCCATGACGACAAACACCGCGTATAGGATGGCCGTCAGGGTCAGGTCCTTGTGCAGGTACAGCCACACATACAGGATATCGACGATGATCCAGACGATCCAGTTTTCCAGCTTCTTGCGCGACAACAAAAACTGGCCGACCAGGCTGCCTGCCGTGAGGAAACCATCCGCATGCGGCACGTCCGTGTCCGTCGTCGTCAGCAGCCAGGCAATGAGCAGGAAACCGACCAGCCAGCCCGCGGCGCAGGCCAGCCAGCCACGGCCATCGAGGCGCGTGACGGGCAGGGTCTTGCCGCCGCTGGCCGGATGCAGCCACTGGTACCAACCCCAGAACGAAACGCTGATGAACAGCAGTTGCAAGGCCATGTCGCCATACAGGCGCGATTCGAAAAAGACGAAACCGTAGGCGGCCGAGGAAATGATGGCGAACAGCCACGCCCAGTGATTCTGGCGGATATTCAGCGCAACGGTTGTCAGTGCCAGGACAAAGGAAATCAGTTCAAGCGGCGTGGTGGCAAAACCCAGCAGGAGAAGCGTATCGTTCATGGGAATCGTGATGAGGCTGGTGGTGCAGTATGCAATACCGGCCATGAATAAGCAAGATTGCCCGCAGCGTCACCGCCCTTCCCTGTTCCGCCCCCTCAGGCAAAGCCGCGCTTGACGGCGCGCGCCAGCGAACGCTGCACGATCAGCTTGTGGAAGGGCCGGATCAGCAGGATGTAAGCGCGTCCCACCCGATTGTGGCAATGCACGACGCTGGCCACGGTGACACTGCCATGTCGCCCCGCGTCGCGGTGGCGCAGCACGGACAGGCGGAAATCCAGGTGGCTGTCGTCCTCGCCCACGATGATTTCATCGTCGCTGACGGCGTAGATGCGAAAGATGCCGATGCGCTTGCCCGGCTTGCCTTCCATTTGTTTGGCCGTCTTGATGCCAAAGCACGCCACGATGGCGTCGCGCACCACCATCAGCCATTGCGCCCAGCGCGGCTGGCTACCCAGCAGCTGGCGCGCCAGGCTTTCCATGTCCAGCTCACGCGCGCGCGCGTTCGGCAAGTCGACGGCATACGCATCGGCCAGGTTGCTGCCCTGGTACAAGGGGGCGATGCTGGCGCCCGGCGGCAAGGCCACGGCGCGGACGGCGATGTTCATCTCTTGCATGTGCTCTCGATGTTTTCAGTGATAACATGGCCATCATACACGACAATGTGAACAGCGATAACATAGAATGACGACAAGCAGCACCTATCATCACGGCAACTTGCGCGACACCCTGGTCGCCACCGCCATCGCGCAACTGGCGCAGCAGCACGACGCCGCCCTGTCGCTGCGCGAACTGGCGCGCACGGTGGGCGTGTCGGTCGCCGCCGTGTACCGCCACTTCCCCAGCAAGGAAGCCTTGCTGGCCGACGTGGCGGCGGCCGGCTTCGCCAGCCTGATCGCCAAATGGGAAACTGAACTGCCGCCGCCGGGCAGCCTGCCCGCCGAGCAGCGTTTTCAGCTGCTCGGCCAGCAATACATCGAATTCGCCCTGGCCGCGCCGGCCCACTACCGGCTGATGTTCGAGCACCAGGACGTGCGCCAGTTCCCGGCCCTGCAAGAAGCGGCGCAAGCGTGCTTTCAGTATGTGCTGCAAACGGCCGGCGCGGCCGTGCGCGAAGCGGGCCTCGCTCCCCGCTGGGACAAGGCCGCCGCCAGCGCCGGCTGGTCGCTGGGCCACGGCTACGTGATGCTGCTGCTGAGCGGGCGCCTGGCCATGGCGGGGAGCGGCGACGACCTGTCGCCAGCCATGGTGCCGCGCTTTTTTCAATTGCCGGTGCAGGCATTGATGCAGGCCAGGGATAAAGCGGGACAAGAACAATAAAATCAGACAGAACTCGGTATCGGGATACATACCAAGATCCGCTTTCGCTGCAGGCCAGAAGTGCCCCTCAACTCAAGATTCAGTCCTAAACGTAAAGCCTGCACCGTCTTGAGCTTGGCGTTGATTGCCAGAGGATGGCATCACACCGCTGGGTTTGGCTGACGTTCGCTGAGGCTCGCCGCAGCGAGTTTCCCTAGGAAGCAAGCGGGTTCACCATCATCGGAGATCGGGCGGCAGCGATGTCATTCCATTGGATGACATCGCCTCGATGACTCCCATCAGTCGTAGAGGACAGCGTCACGAAGCCGCTGCTCGCGGCGTCTCAAGACATGGCCGCCGTCGCATCCGATTGATGACAATGTTTCAGCTGCCACCAACAGAACGCGCTGCAAAGTATCGTGCTGGGGAGTCGCCGAAGGAACGGCGAAACATGGCGATGAAGTTGCTCGGTGAGGCATAGCCCAGCGTGTCGGCAACATGCGTAACCGACTCTCCACGCGCAAGCATTTCCAGGGCGTGCGTGAGTTGTGCCTGCTGGCGCCATTGGGCAAAGCTCAGGCCTGTTTCAGCCAGCATCTGACGGCGCAGCGTTCGAGCCGACATCGCGCCCCAATCTGCCCAAGCTTCCAACGTTCGAATCGAACCTGGATCGTCCAAGATCGCCCGAGCGATACGCTCCAGCCGGGCAGTTGTCGGCATTGGCAAGTGCAGCGACTCATGCGGCGCACGACGGATTTCGTCAAGGATGACGGTAACGACGTGCTCTTGGTCTGACGCCAGCTGATCGGACTTGTCCCATTCGGCGGCTCGGCGCACCAAGGCGCGCAACACCTCAGTGATGCCGATCACGCAAGGCTGGTTCGGCAAGCACTCACTGGATTCCGGGGTGATGAACAAGCTCCAGCCGGCAAGAGCACCGCTGACACGTACTTGATGCGGTACCTCTGGCGGCATCCAGCCGGCGCGGTTCGGCGGTAGCAACCAAGATCCTTGAGCTGTTCGCACATGGATTAGCCCGGCTTCTACGCAGAACACCTGCCCTCGATGATGGTGATGCAAACCGTACTCGCGTGTTCCGAGGCGGTACTCGCTGCCCTGAGCGTCATTCCCCAACAACGCGATCAGACGAGGACCATCAGACCACTCACTGAAGTCGTCTTCCGCTTGCGCATGCTCAGGATTCATTTTGGCCATTTATCACCATTTTAAGTCCATTTACCGTTATATGACTTTTCATATTGCTCGGCATACTTAGCCCCTACCAAACTTTTTGGCGGCAGTCGCCGCCGTCATCGTGCTGAGAGGTCAATAAATGTCTATATCTTCCGTACCGGCGATGCCGCCACAACTCCTGCGCAGCGGCGTATCGACTTGGATTGCTACCTTCGTCGCCTGCGTGTGTGCCTTCATGGTCGTGGTGGACGGTGCCATCGTGAACGTCGCGCTACCGGCGATGCGCGATGACCTGGGTCTGTCATCTGTCCAATTGCAGTGGGTAGTCGACATCTACCTGCTGGTGCTAGGTGGCTGCATGTTGCTCGCTGCACGCGCCAGCGACATCTATGGGCGCCGGCGCCTTCTGCTGTGGGGTTTGACGCTGTTCACTGGAGCCAGCCTGGTAGGTGGCTTTGCGACTTCCGGGACCATGCTGCTGGCCTCGCGCGCAGTGCAGGGTTTGGGCGCGTCGGTACTGGCGACCTCACCGCTGGCAGTCATCGTCGCCGCCCATCCCAAGGGTTCGGGTCAGGAACGAGCGATCGGCCTGTGGGCGGCCTGCGCCGCGATGGGCTCGGCCTTTGGTGTGGTCATTGGCGGCTTGCTGACGAGCCTAGCCTCCTGGCGCTGGGTGATGTTCGTCAACATACCTGTCGGTATCGTCTTGGCCGCGGTTGTTGCCGGCTGTCTGCGCCCTCAGCTCATGGCCGACGCCAGGGCGAAGCTCGATGTTCTAGGCGCGTCCACTGTCACGCTGGCGTTGGCCTCGTTTCTCTATGCGATCTCACAATCGGTACATGCAGGTTGGACATCCAGTACCGTGCTCAGTGCGTTGGCTACCGCGCTGATCATGTTCATGGCCTTCATCGCAGCTGAACGCCGTTCGGCTCAGCCCCTGATCAATGTCGAAATATTTCGGCTGCGAAACGTAACGGTCGGAATGGCTATGGTGTTGAGCCTCGGCGCAGTTCTCACCGTGTCGATGTTCTTTCTATCGCAGGCTCTGCAGCGGATCGACGGGCGCAGTCCGCTCGACACCGGACTGGCTTTACTACCAATGGCTTCGGCACTGGCTATCGCATCGATCGCATCACGCTATTTGCGGGACGCTGGCGTTAAAAATTTGCCCTGTATTGGCAGCCTCGTGTCGGCAGCAGGCCTGATCTGGCTCAATTGGTTGCCTGTTCATCCATTGCAGGTCAGCGAATTTCTACTACCTACATTGCTGGTCGGCGCTGGCAACGGGTTGGTAATGATGAGTGCCACGCAAGCAGTTCTTGCAGGAGTTCCGCGGAAAGACTCGGGTCTTGCAGCAGGACTACAGAACACTGCACGCCAACTAGGTGGAGCAGTGGGCATAGCAGTACTAGGTGCAGTCGCCCATTCAGTCATGGCGGCGCAATTGGCCACCGGGCAACTACCCCAGGCGGCCGAACTTGCGGGTTACCGGTTCGCATTCTTGATGGCAGGCATCGTCAGCGTTGTCTCGGCAGTCGCGTCGCTCATGCTGAAGCACGCGCCCGCATCAAAAGAGTAGCGCGGAATTCCTTGGCTCCAGATGCGGCATTGCGTGAGAGCCAGTGCAGCTCGCTCATTCAGCATCAATCCTTGGAGAAAGCCTGCGGCCAGATGAAGCGGCCCCGCGCCAGCCGCTGGTTCAACAAGCATAGACCGGCGCCGGTCCACCACAGCAGTTTGATGATGTCACCGCGCCGGCCACGGAACACAGACACGTGGCCGTTGAAGCGGCAGCGCATGTCGGTGACGCCGGCAGCGATCCGGATGCGCGTGTGGGCAGGCAGGCCGATCATGGCAGCAGCCGCTGCAGCACCAAGGCCAGCACCGTCGTATCGGCGGCGCTCTCGATCCGCAGCTGGACCTTGCCGACAGTCAGGGCGATCACGCCGCCAGGCACACGAACCGGCTGGGGCGGATGCTTCGCCAATGCCGGCCTCACCACTGTCACCGGCAGCAGCGATTGTGCCACCAGCGCACGCTTGAATTCGTCGGTGCGGCGCCGATAACTGCCACGTCAGAAATCGTTAAGTGACGCATTGGAAAAATGAAAAGTTCATTTCCCCCAGCCACAAAAAAGCCGCATCTCCAAACAGGCGGATGCGGCATTGCGCTAGCGCAAATGAATGCTTACTTCGTCGCAGCTTTCACAGCCTTCGGATACTTGACCGTCATTTCCTGCAGCAGCTTATCGGCGTGGTCCACTTCCTTCATCACCCACAGCATGTAGCGGATGTCGAGGTGGATGGCGCGCGTGATGGCCGTGTCGAAGTACCAGTCTTTGGTGATCGATTCATACGTCGAATCGAAGTTCAGACCGATCAACTCGCCACGCTTGTTCATCACGGCCGAACCGGAATTGCCGCCCGTGGTGTCCGCGCTGGTGAGGAAGTTGACGGGGACCGTGCCCAGCACCGGGTCGCGGAACTGGCCGTAGCGTTTTTCCTTGACGGCGTCGAGCAGCGCTTGCGGTGCTTCGAACGGGGCTTTGCCCGTGACTTTCTCGACGATGCCTTCCACGGTCGTGAACGGTCCCTTGGTGATGCCGTCGCGCGGCGAGTAGGGAGAGACGGTGCCGTACGTGACGCGCAGGGTCGAATTAGCGTCAGGATAGACCGGCTTGCCTTGCGATTTCTTCCAGGCAATCACGGCTTGCATGTATTGCGGAATCACGCGTTCCAGGTTGCCGTCGATTTCCTTGCGGCGCTCTTCCAGCGCTGCCTCGACCACTTGCAGCTTGATGGCCAGTTGCATGAAGGCGTCGTCGGACCCCGCAACAGCAGCTTGGTCCTTTTCCAGCCAGGCCAGGCGCTTGCCCGTGTCAGCCAGTTGCGTCTGCTGGTACAGGGCCGCTACGGCGCTTGGCGCCGGCAGCAGCGCGTCCAGGCCTTGCGGATGGCTCTTCGCCGCCAGCTGCGCGTAACGCTTCAGGCCCGCTGCAAAACGCGCCTGATCGACCTTGTTGACATACGACTGCTCCAGACGGGCCAGACGGGCCTTGATGAAGGCCAGGTCGCGCTGCTGGAAGCCCGATTCGCGCTCGGCGTCCGCTTTCTGGCGCTCCAGCGACAGGCGGTAGATGGTGCGCGCGCTTTTCAGCAAGTCGCTATTGGTGGCCACTGACCAGGCGAACTCTTCTTCGCTCAAGGCCATGTCGCTGGCAATCGCCGCGTCCAGTTCGGCCAGCAGCGTGGTCGAGACGTTCGGCTGCTTCGCATACCAGGCGCGGAACTCGGCATCCTGCACGTCCTTGATGGCGGCGATGTCCTTGCGGGCGAAACCGTCGAGCAAGCCCTGGGTTTTCTTCAGCACGTTGTTGATGCTTTTCACCACGCTCGCATAGCGCACGGCAGCGGCGGCGTCGCCATCGGTGGCAGCGGCCATCACGGCCAGGTCAGCTTGCAGTTCGGATACTTTCAGGGGGAAGGCCGCATCGCGCGCAAAGCGGATTTCCGCCGGCAGCTTGTAACGGCTGGTGCGGCCGGGGTAGCCCGCCAGCAAGATGCCGTCACCGGCTTTCAATCCTTCGGCCGAGACCACCAGGAAGTCCTTCGATTTGTACGGCACGTTGTCGGGCGACGGGTCGGCCGGACGGCCATCCTTGCCCACGTAGGCGCGCAGGAACGCGTAGTCGCCCGTGTGGCGCGGCCATTCGTAGTTGTCGATGTCGCCGCCGAAGTTGCCGATCTTGTCCGATGGCGCGTACACCAGGCGCACGTCGCGTATCATCATCTGGCGGATGCGGTAGTACTCGAGGCCGCGGTGGAAGGCGGGCACGGAGCAGCGGTACATCTTGTCCGTTTCGCATTCGGCGATCAGGTCCTTGACGCGCTTTTCCACGGCTTCGTGGCGCGCGCGGCCACTCATGTCGGCCGTCAAGCCTTTCAGTACGCGCTCGCTGACGTTCTCCACCTTGTCCGTCACATACACCAGGCTGTTCGGACCGCCCGGCAGCTCGCTAGCGCGCGTCTTGGCCAGGAAGCCGTTGGTGATGTAATTGTGTTCCGGCGTGGAATTGCGCTGCACGGCGCCATACGCGCAGTGGTGGTTCGTCACCACCAGGCCCGCGTCGGAAACAAAAGCGGCCGAGCAGCCACCCAGCGACACGATGGCGCTCATCGGGTGCTTGCTCAGGTCGGCCAGTTTTTCTGCAGGAATGTCGATGCCGACCCGTTTCAGTTCGGCTTTCAGCTGTGGCAGTTGGTGTGGTTGCCACTGCCCTTCGTCGGCGTGTGCGCCGGCGAACGCGCCCAGTAAGGCGACGGGTAAAACGATTGTTTTGAACAAGATATGCCCCTCCATAAATAGCAGGCGAAAGTATAGCCTGTCCGGCGGGGCATGAGTCGGCAAAAATTAACCCATTGCAATTTCTGTATCAGGCGGCAGGCCGCCCCGCCCCCGGCAAGGGAATCTGCAGGGACAGGCGGCAACCGGTGCCCGACGCCGGCATGCCCACCTCGAAGTGCCCGCCCAGCGCCGTCACCCGCTCGGCAATGCCGATCAGGCCAAAGCACTGTTTTTTGCGCTGCTGCTGTGGCGTGATGCCGATGCCATTGTCGCTGATGGCCACGTACACGGCGCAGGCATCCGAACTGAGCTCGATCTCGACCTGGCTGGCCTGGGCGTGCCGCATGACGTTGCTAAGCGCCTCCTGCACGATGCGGAACAGCACGATCTCGACCTGGCTGCCGATGGCGGCAAACAAGGCCTCGTCGCGTATCAGCAAGCGGCAAGCGACGCCGCTGCGCTTGCGGAAATCGCCCACCTGCCATTCGATGGCGGCCTGCAAGCCCAGGTCCAGCGCCATCGGGCGCAGCTCGTTCATGATGCCGCGCACGCTCTTGATGGTGGTGTCGACATTGCTGAGCACAGCGCCGACCCGGCGGTGCAGGCGCGGATGGGTACCCTCGGTGCGCGCGCTGAGCATGGAAATATCGATGCGCAGCGCCAGCAGGTTTTGCCCCAGCTCATCGTGGATATCGCGCGAGATGCGCTTGCGCTCGTCTTCCTTGGCCGTTTCCAGATGCAGCGCCAGCTGGCGCAACTGCGCGTGCGACTGGCGCAGGGCGCCATCCATCAGCTTGCGTTCGGTAATGTCCGTGTGCGCCACCACCACACGCAGCGGCTCTTCGCCAAGGAAACGGCTGATCCTGGCCTGCGACCAGCGCGGGCCGGCGCGCGTGGCAAATTCATACTCTAGCGCAAACGTGTCGGCAGTGCCGGCAATGACGGAACGGATGCCGGCAGCGAGCTCGCGTCCGGCGCTGCGCTGCCAGCGTGGGTCGGTCTCGCAAAATTCCAGGTACTGCAGCGGCCGTGACGTTCGCCCCACGAAGGCCAGGCATGCCTGGTTGGCATGCACGACGCAGCCGGACCGGTCCAGCACCAGCACCCGGTCCGTCAGCGAATCGATGGTGGCGTGGAAGAAACGCTCGGCATCGCGCAAGGCTTCCTGCGCCCGCTCGCGCTGGTGCACTTCCAGCTGCAGATGCTGGTTGGCTCGCAGCAATTCGGCCGTGCGGTCGATGACGCGCTGGTCCAGCTCACGATGCAGTTCACGCAAGTCCACCTCGGCCAGCTTGCGCTCGGTGATATCGGAAAACACGCCGACAAAATGGCTGATGGCACCGTCCTGGTTGCGCATGGGCGTGATCGACAGCGACTCGACGAAGCGCTCGCCACTCTTGCGCCGGTTCACCAGTTCGCCATACCAGCTGCCATTCTGATGCAGGCTGCGCCACATGGCTTCATAGAAATGCGGCAAATGCGTGCCGCCGCCGAGGAAGGACGGATCGCGCCCGATGGCTTCCTCCGCCTGGTAGCCGGTGATGGTGGTAAAGGCGGGGTTGACGGAAATGATGCGGTTGCCGCTGTCTGTCACCAGCACGCCTTCGCGGATACTGTCGAGGATGACGAAGGCGCGCTGCAAGGCCGATTCGCGCGCATGCTCGTCGCCCAGGTCCATCACCAACATGCGCGCCGTGGCGCTGGCTGCGTCGACATTGGCTTCGATGCGCACCATGCGACCCGTGCGGCCCGCTACGCCTTCGAACAGTTGCACCTCGAGTACCTGACGCGCACCGCTGCTGAAGACAGCGTCGAGGAAACGGCGGAAAGCACCCTGCGCCTGGGGCGCAACGAATTGTTCGAAACGCCGTCCCAGCAGCTGGCTCTTGTCACGTTGCAACAAGCCGCAGGCAGCCACGTTGACACGCGTGATGACGCTCTCGCGCGCCACTGAAAAATAGCTGACGGGCGCCTGTTCATACAGCTGCGCATATAGGTCGCGGCGGCTTTCAAATTCAGTCCTCATCTGTTCCAGTTCGCCCGGGGCTGCACTCTGCATTTCCAGCTCGATCTGCTTGATCTGCAGCTCATGCGTCTGACGCATCACGTCTTCATTCGACTGCGGTGGCGGTATCGGCTGGCGCTGCTGCGCCAATTGCTCGGCCTGCGCTTGCAATCTGGCCGGCATGCTACCGTCGTCGAATGGTCCGTTCATGAGGCTCTCTTTCCTGCTGTCCCGTCTGCTACGGCGCCGGACTGGATCTGACGCCGCCGGGCTTCCAGTATCCTCGCCGATTGCCACTCCTCATTGCTCACTTGCCATTCCCCCTTAGCCGGTTTGACTTCGTCGCGCGAGGTCTGGATGTCATGGCGTGCCTGGATCAGCTGCCGCCCCAGTTCCAGCACCTTGAGCTTCGGCGGGCGGCCCGGGGTGGCCGCTGGCGGCACGTCGGCAAGCTGGGACGCCCGGTTGCCGGGGCGCTGGTACAGCCAGACGGACGCCGTCAGCGGTGCGCACGGCTCGGAAGAATGTCCAGGCGTGTCGGCGCTCCCCAACAGCAATACGCCATCGCGGTTCAAGGCGTAATGAAACAGGGGAGTCAAACGCTGCTGCAGCTTGGTTTTGAGGTAAATCAAGAGGTCAGGCCGGCAATTGATAATCTTGCATTCTAGCACTCAAGCCACGCGTGAAAATGCGAATTTGGCGCAGGTTTTTCACCCTGCGCCAACCTGCCGTCTACTGCGCCGGCGGCACATGCCAGCCGCCGCCCAGCGACTGAATCAGGGCCACGGCCGTCGTCTGGCGGTCCGCCTGCGCCTGCACCAGCGAACGGCGCGCCGACAGGGCCGTCACCTGCGCCGTCACCACATCCGTATAGCCGACCTGGCCCGCGTTGTAGCGGTTCAGCATCTGCTGCTCGACCTGGTCGGCGGCGGACGACGCCTGCTGGCGCAAGGCCAGCTGCTCGGCCAGCGCGCGCGTGGCCGACAACTGGTCTTCCACGGCGCCAAAGGCGGCCAGCACCGTCTGACGGTAGCGCGCCACGGCCGCTTCGTGGCCGGCCTTGGCCGCGTCCACGCTGGCCGTGGTGGCGCCCGCGTTGAACAAGGTTTGCGCGGCCGACACGCCCAGCGACCACAGGCTCGACGATGCATTGAACAGGTCGCCCACACGGCTGGCGCCGGACCCGTAGGAACCCGTCAGGTTCAGGCTCGGATAGTAGGCGGAACGGGCGATGCCGATCTGCTCGTTGGCCACGGCCACCCTGCGCTCGGCGGCGGCGATATCGGGGCGGCGCTGCAGCAGGGTCGACGGCACGCCCAGCGGCACCTCGGGCACGGTCAGGGTCCACGGCGCCACGGCCAGGCTGAAGTCGGACGGCGCCTTACCCAGCAGGATGGCGATCGCGTGTTCCAGCTGGGCGCGCGCACGCGTCTGGCTCGACAGGTCGATCTGCGCATTCGCCAGCTGCGTCTGCGCCTGCAGCAGGTCGGACTTGGCGGCGATGCCGGAATTGAAGCGGTTGCTGGTGATGTCGAGCACGCGCTTGTAGCCAGCAATGGTGGCGTTCAGCAGCGCGATCTGCGCATCGCTCTGGCGCAGCGAAAAGTAATTCGTCGCCAGTTCGCCCTGCGCCGACAGGCGCGCGGCAGCCAGGTCGGCCGCGCTGGCGGCCGCGCTGGCATCCGCGCCCGATACGCCGGCGCGCAGGCGGCCCCAGATATCCGGTTCCCACGACGCGCCGATGGCCGCCTTGAAGTTATTGTTCGTCTGCTGCTCGCCACCGCCACCGGAACGGGCACCGCTGCCCGTCAGGTTCACACTGGGGAACAGCGAGGCGCGTTGTTCGCGCACCAGCGCGCGCGCCTGCTCGTACGAGGCAATGGCAGCCGCCACGTTCTGGTTCGATACCTCAATGCCTTCGGCCAGCTGGTTCAGCTGCGCGTCGCCGAACAGGGTCCACCAGGGGCCACGCTCCAGGGTATCGGCTGGCACGGCCGGTTGCCAGCCGGCCGCCTCCTTGAACGCTTGCGGCGCGGCGGCGACGGGCACTTCATACGCGGGGCTGACGGCGCAGCCAGCCAGAAGAACTGCGGCCGCTGCCAATGCCAGCAGGTGGCGTGCGGGTACGGCGGACGGGATAGGTTTTACTTGCTTCATGATTGTGTGCTCGGGTTATCTGGCCCAGGAATGCGGCTCAATTGCTGCTCGTCGGCGCTGCGCGTGCGCAACTTGTCGAGCAGGATATAGACCACCGGGGTGGTCAGCAATGTGAGTAACTGGCTGGCAATCAGGCCGCCGATGATGGCGACCCCCAAGGGCTGGCGTAGCTCTGACCCCTCGCCGAAACCGATCGCCAGCGGCAAGGCGCCAAGCGCCGCCGCCAGTGTGGTCATCAGAATGGGGCGGAAACGCAGCAAACATGCCTCGCGCACCGCCTCCACCGCTGTCAGTCCGCGCGAACGCTCGGCCTCCAGCGCGAAGTCGATGATCAATATAGCATTTTTCTTGACGATACCGATCAACAGGAACACGCCGATCAGGGCAATGATGGAAAACTCCATGCGGAACAGCAGCAATGCCAGCACGGCGCCCACCCCCGCCGACGGCAAGGTTGACAGCACGGTGATCGGGTGGATCAGGCTTTCATACAGGATGCCCAGCACGATGTAAATCACCACGATAGCCGCCAGGATCAACAGCGGCTGCTCCTTGTTGCTGTCCTGCGCACTCTTGGCCGAACCCTGGAAGCTGCCGCGCACATTCACCGGCATACCGATTTCCGATTCCGCCTGGGCCACGGCGGCCTGCCCATCGCTGAGCGGAGAGCCGTCGGCCAGGTTGAACGAGACGGTGGTGGCCAGCTCACCTCCCTGGTGGTTGATGGACGTCGCCGTCGAGCTTTCGGCAAAGCTGCTGAACGACGACAGCGGCACCATCGTCGCCAGGGTCGTACTCAAGGCCGTACCGCTGGACGGATCGCGCGCCGCCGTCGTGTTCGAGGTGGTGGCAGTCGTCGCCGAGGTGACGGCAGAGGTGGTCGTGCTGACGCCGGCCGCATTCGACGCCGGCACATACACGGAGCGCAGCGCTTCCGGACTTTGCGCATAGCGCGGCGCTACTTCCATGATGACGTGGTACTGGTTCAGCTCATCATAGATGGTCGCCACCTGGCGCTGGCCGAAGCTGTTGTACAGCGCATTGTCGATGTCGCGCACCTGCACGCCCAGCTGGGTGGCGCGGTCCTTGTCGATGCTGACAAAGGTTTCCACGCCATTTTCCGCCTGGTCCGTGTCGACGTCGATCAGGGCGGGCTGCAGCTTCATCTGGTCGGCCAGTTTCGCCGCCCATTTCTTCAGGTCCGCCTGGTTGTCGCTGATCAGGGTGTACTGGTAGGTCGAATTGCTGGAACGCCCGCCCATGCGCAAATCCTGCACGGGGTTGAGGAACAGGGAAATACCCGTCACCTTCGCCAGTTGCGGGCGCAAGCGCGCGATCACGGCTTGGCCCTTGTCGGTGCGCTGCGAGGCCGGTTTCAGATCGATGAACATGAAGCCGCCCCCCGCCCTGCCCCCGCCGGTGAACCCGACGACGGTGGCGACGGCAGGATCGTCCTTGATGATGTTGACCAGCTGGCGCAGCTTGCCCTGCATGGCCTGGAAGGAGATGCTCTGGTCGGCGCGCATGCCGCCGTTGATCTGGCCCGTGTCCTGCTGCGGGAAAAAGCCCTTGGGCGCGGCCGCAAACAGATACACGTTCAGGCCGACGACGAATACCAGGATGGTCATCACCAGCGCGGCGCTGGACAAGGCCCAGTCCAGGCAGTGTTCATACGCTTTCAGCATGCGCTCGAAGCCCCGTTCGAACCAGCGCGCGACAAAGCCGGGCGGCTTGTGCTGCTCGCCGCTTTTCAGCAGCCAGGCGCACATCATCGGCGTGGTGGTCAATGAAATCACCAGCGAAATCATCACGGCGGCCGACAGCGTGACGGCAAATTCGCGGAACAAGCGCCCCACCTGGCCGCCCATGAACAGCAGCGGGATGAAGACGGCCACCAGCGACAGGCTGATCGACAGCACGGTAAAACCCACTTCGCGCGCGCCCAGCAAGGCCGCCTTGAAACGTTCCATGCCCGCCTCGATGTGGCGTTGCGTGTTTTCCAGCACCACGATGGCATCATCGACGACAAAGCCGGTGGCCACAGTCAGCGCCATCAGGGACAGATTATTCAGGCTGAACCCCAGCATGTACATCACGCCGAAAGTGCCCAGCAAGGAGACGATGGTGGCCACGGCCGGGATGATGGTGGCGCGCACGCTGCGCAAAAAGGCGCTGACCACCAGCACCACCAGCACGATGGAGAGGATCAGGGTGAATTCGATCTCGTGCAAGGATGAGCGGATGGAATTGGTGCTGTCGGACGCCACTTGCAGCTTGATGTCGCCGGGCAGCTGCGCCTGCAATTGCGGCAGCAGTGCGCGCACGCCGTCCACCGTGGCGATGACGTTGGCGCCGGGTTGGCGCGTGATCAGCACGATGACGGCCGGGTCACCGTTGAACAGGCCCAGGGTATTGTTGTTTTCCACGCCGTCGACCACTTCGGCCACGTCGTCGAGGCGGATGGCGGCGCCATCGCGCCAGGCCACCACCAGGCCGCGGTAGTCGGCCGCGCTGCGCCCGCCCGAGGCGGTGCTGGCGCCCGAATAGATTTGCAGGCTGCGCGCGTCGCCGGAGATCGCCCCCTTGGGCCGGTTGGCGTTCGTGGCCTGGATGGCCGCGCGCACATCTTCCATCGACACGGCATAGTGATTGAGCTGGTAAGGCAGCAATTCCACACGCACGGCCGGCAACGAACCGCCGCCCAGTTCCACGTCGCCCACGCCTTTGACTTGCGCCACTTTCTGCTGCACCAGGTTCGACACGGCATCGTAGATCTGGCCCGGCGTGCGCGTCTTTGACGTCAGCGCCAGGATGATCACGGGCGCGTCGGACGGATTGGCCTTGCGGTAGGTCGGATTGCTGCGCAGGGTGGCCGGCAAGTCCACGCGCGAGGCGGCAATAGCCGCCTGCACTTCGCGCGCGGCCGAATCGATCTTGCGGTTCAAATCAAACTGCAAATTGATGCGCGCCGAGCCCGTGCTGGACGACGACGTCATCTCGTTCACGCCGGAAATCACGCCCAGGCGCCGCTCCAGCGGCGTGGCCACCGAGGTGGCCATGGTCGCGGGGCTGGCGCCGGGCAGGCTGGCACTGACGGAAATGGTCGGATAATCGACTTGCGGCAGCGGCGAGACGGGCAGCACGAAGAAAGCGCCGACGCCCGCCAGCGCGATGCCGATGGTCAGCAGCACGGTGGCGATGGGCCGCTTGACGAATGGTTCGGACAGGTTCACGCGGCGCTCCCCGCGTTATCGGCCGGCTTGTCCAGGCTCACGCCCCGCGTTTTAGACGCGAAGCGCTGGCCCAGGCGGTCAAAGCCCAGGTAGATGACGGGCGTGGTAAACAGGGTCAGCACCTGGCTGACGATCAGGCCGCCGAAGATGGCCAGGCCCAGCGGACGGCGCAACTCGGCGCCCTCGCCCCAGCCCAGCATCAGCGGCACAGCCGCGAACAGCGCCGCCAGGGTCGTCATCAGGATAGGGCGGAAACGCAGCAATGCGGCCTGGTGGATGGCTTCCTGCGGGCTCTTGCCCTCGTCGCGCTCGGCCTCGATGGCAAAGTCGATCATCATGATGGCGTTCTTCTTGACGATGCCGATCAAGAGGATGATGCCGATGATGCCGATCACGCCCAGGTCCTGCCCGGAAATCATCAGCGCCAGCAAGGCACCCACGCCGGCCGATGGAAGGGTCGACAAAATCGTCAGCGGGTGGATATAGCTTTCATACAGCACGCCCAGCACGATATAGACGCAGACGACGGCGGCCAGGATCAGCCACAGCTGATTCGACAAGGAATTTTCATACGCACCGGCCGCGCCCAGGAAAGTCAATGTCAGCGATGGCGGCAAGGCGATGTCTTTTGCCGCCTGCCGGATGGCGTCGACGGCGCTGCCCAGCGCCACGCCCTGCGTGGTATCAAAGCCGAGTGTCGTGGCCGGGTACTGCGCCACGTGCGTGATTTGCAGCGGCGCCTGTTTTTCGCTGATGCTGGCAAAGGCGGACAGCGGCGTCGACTTGCCGGAACCCGTGCGCACCTGCAGTTCCGACAGGTCGGCCGGCGTGGTGACGATGCCGGGCTGCGCTTCGAGAATCACGCGGTACTGGTTGGTTTCCGTGAAAATGGTCGAGATGATGCGCTGGCCGAAAGCGTTGTACAGCGCGTCGTCGACGGTGGCCGTGGTGACGGACATGCGCGCAGCGCTATCGCGGTCGATGGCCACCACGACGGCGGCGCCCGTGGCGCCCGCATCCGTGACGACGTTGCGCAGCTGCGATTTTTCGCGCATGCGCGCCGCCAGCTTGCCGGCCCACTCGGTGACGGTGGCCGTGTCGGCCCCTTCGAGCGACACGCGGTACTGCGTCGGCCCCGATTCCGCATCGATGGTGAGATCCTGCGTCGGCTGCAAATACAGGGTTACGCCGGCGACCTTGGCCACGCGGTTGCGCAGGCGCTCCATGATGTCGTCCTGGCTGCCGCTGCGCGAACGCTTCAGGTTGATCAGCATGCTGCCCGTGTGCAGCATGGTGTTGTTGGCCGCATCCACGCCCACCAGGGAACTTAGGGTATCGACAGCGGGATCTTCCAGCAGCGCGCTGGCAGCAGCCTGCTGCAAGGTGGCCATGCGTTCGTACGAGACGGCTTGCGAGGTTTCGATGCGCGCCTTCAGCTGCCCCGTGTCCTGCGTGGGGAACAGGCCTTTCGGGATGGTGATGTACAAAATCACCGTCAGCAGCAAAGTGGCCAAAGCCACCAGCAGGGTCAAGCCCTGGCGTTTTAGCACCCACACCAGCGCATGGTCGTACTGCACGATGACGCGGTCGAGAAAGGCCTGGATGCGCTGGCCCGTGGCGCTGACTTTTTCATCGGCGTGGCTTTTCAGCCAGCGCGCCGACATCATCGGCAC
Source organism: Janthinobacterium algoris (assembly GCF_051380935.1). Classification (NCBI taxonomy): domain Bacteria; kingdom Pseudomonadati; phylum Pseudomonadota; class Betaproteobacteria; order Burkholderiales; family Oxalobacteraceae; genus Janthinobacterium; species Janthinobacterium algoris. The sequence goes on from NZ_JBNYXZ010000005.1 coordinate 268,173, forward strand.
CAGGGTCAGCGAGACCACGCCGGAAATCAATATCGTGATGGCCAGGGTCATGGCAAATTCGCGGAACAATCGGCCCACCACGTCGCCCATGAACAGCAACGGAATCAGCACGGCAATCAATGACACCGTCAGCGAGATGATGGTAAAGCCGATCTGCGACGCGCCTTTCAGCGCGGCCGCCATCGGCGTTTCGCCCTCTTCGATGTAGCGGGCGATGTTTTCGATCATGACGATGGCGTCATCGACGACAAAACCGGTGGCAATCGTCAGCGCCATCAGGGACAGGTTGTTCAGGCTGTAGCCGAGCAGATACATGGCGCCGCAGGCGCCGATCAGCGAAATCGGCACGGACAGGCTGGCAATCACCGTGGCGCGCAGACTATGCAAAAAGGCGAAGATCACCAGCACCACCAGCAGCACGGACAGCAGCAGTTCCATTTCCACGTGCTCGACCGAGGCGCGGATGCCTGTCGTGCGATCGCTCAACACGTCGAGTTTCATGGCCGCCGGCAGGCTCGCTTGCAGGTCGGGCAGCAGGGCCTTGATAGCGTCGACCGTCTTGATGACGTTGGCGCCGGGCTGGCGCTGCACGTTCAGAATGATGGCCGGCTGCTTGCCCGACCAGGCACCCAGGCGCGTATTTTCCGCGCTGTCGACGACGTTGGCCACGTCAAGCAGGCGCACGGGCGCGCCGTTTTTATAGGTGATGATCAGGCGCTTATAGTCTTCCGCCGTCACCAATTGATCGTTGGCGTTGATGGTAAACGAGCGCGTGGGGCCGTCGAAACTGCCCTTGGCACTGTTGACGTTGGCCGCCGCGATGGCCGTGCGCAGGCTGTCGAGGCCCAGGCCATATGAGGCCAGCAATTTGGTGTCGCCCTGGATGCGCACGGCGGGACGCTGGCCGCCCGACAGCGACACCAGGCCCACGCCGTTGACCTGGCTGATTTTCAGCGCCAGGCGGGTGTTGACGATGTTTTGCACCTGCGTCAGCGGCATGGTGTCCGAGGTGATGGCCAGTGTCAGCACGGGCGCGTCGGCCGGGTTGATCTTGGCGTACACGGGCGGCGCTGGCAAGTCGGTCGGCAGCAGGGAGCCGCCCGCGTTGATGGCCGCCTGCACTTCCTGCTCAGCCACGTCCAGGGTCTGGCCCAGGGTGAATTGCAGGGTGATGAGTGAGACGCCGGCGGCGCTGGTGGAACTCATGCGCTGCAAGCCCGACATCTGCCCGAACTGGCGCTCCAGCGGGGCCGTCACGGTCTGCCCCATGACTTCGGGACTGGCGCCCGGGTATAAGGTCTGCACCTGGATGGTGGGGAAGTCCACCTGCGGCAAGGCGGCCAGCGGCAGGAACTTGAAGCCGACCAGCCCCGCCAGCACGATGGCCAGCATCAGCAGCGCCGTGGCGACGGGGCGCTTGATGAAGGGCGTCGATGGACTCATTGTGCTGCGCCCTTCGCTGGTGCCGCTGGAACGTTGGCCGGTGCGGATGCGGATGCGGAAGCGGCTGCCGCTGCTGATGCGCTGGCAGCGCCGTCAGCCTGCTGGCGGCGGTGGCGGCGTTCGCCGCTTGCGCCAGGTGCACCGCCCGCACCGACCGGCTTGTCGCCCGCCAGGGTGACTTTAGCGCCTTCCTTCAGGCGGTCGGCGCCTTCCGTGATGACTTGCTCTCCCGCTTCCAGGCCGGCGCGGATTTCCACCATGTCGGTAGTCGCCTGACCGCGCGTGACCATGCGCACGGTGACGGTTTTGTCGGCTTTCAGCACATACACGAAGTCGCCATTATTGCTGTGACGCAGAGCCGTCACGGGTACCAGCACGGCGCCCGTGATATTGCCCAGTTCCAGGCGCACGTTGACGAACTGGCTGGGGAACAGGGCCATCTTGTCATTCGTGTAGCGGGCCTTGGCGCGCACGGTGCCCGTCTGCACGTCGACCTGGTTATCGAGCGCGCTCAGGCTGCCCTTGTCCAGGGTATGCGTGCGCGTGCGGTCCAGCGCCAGGGCCGCCAGGGCAGAGCCGCCATTCAGGCGTTCCTGGATGGTCTGCACTTTATCCTGTGGCACGGAAAACGCTACGTCGATGGGCGACAGCTGCGTCACCACCACCACGCCGCCCGCGTCGCTGGTGCTCACCAGGTTGCCGATATCGACCACCTTCAGGCCCGCACGGCCGCTGATCGGCGACACCACCTTGGTATAACCGAGGTTCAGCCTGGCCGTGCCTTCGGCGGCGCGGTCCGTCATGACCGTGCCTTCCAGCTGTTTGACCAGGGCGGCCTGCGTATCGACGTCCTGGCGCGCGATGGAATCCTGGCCCAGCAGGGTTTGATAGCGCTTCAGGGTCAGGCGCGCGTTTTCCAGCTGCGCTTCATCGCGCTGGCGCTGGCCCGTGGCCTGCATCAGCGCCATCTCGAACTGCGCCGGGTCGATCTGCGCCACCACCTGGCCCGCCTTGACCATGCCGCCTTCCTTGAATTTCAACTCTTTCAAAATGCCCGACACTTGCGGGCGCACCGTCACGGTGGACGCCGCCGTCACGGTGCCCAGCGCATCGAGCACCACGGGCAAGTCGGACTTCACGGCCGTGGCCACGCCCACGGTGGTCGAGGGGCCGCCGCGGCGTCCACCGGGGCCGCCCGGACCGCCGGGTCCGGCCATGCCGGAGCCGCCCTGGGCGGCGGTGCCGGAGTGGGTCAGGTACCAGGCAGCGCCCCCCAGTGCAGCCATCACGGCCAGCGCGATGACCGTGCCGACGATTTTCGAACGGCGGCTGCGCCGCGCGGTGTTGGGTGTTGTCTGCGAATCCATCGCTTATCCTTGTATAGGCCGCTGGCACGGCGAGTCTGTGGCGCCGGCCGAGGTGGAACACACTCAGGCCGGACGACCGTTTTTCGGGGTTGTTTCGGTACAAAGCCGGGGGAGTCAAGAGCTGAAAGTCAGCTGAAAAAACATCGCTCCCTAGCGTGAAACGACTCTAGCATAGTCATGTTTCTGTTTCATTTCTACTTGAAACAATTATCCATGGCTTGCCGCGCGGGGCCTGGACACGCACGCCTGCTGGCATGCCGCCACTGTGGGGGAATGGTGGAAAAATCAGGCTTGCGGGGCGTCGTGCCACGGCGCCAGCGCTGCACGGGCGACTCGCATGCAGATACAAACTCGCTACAAATCTCCCGCCATCCGCCTTGACCTGGCGCCACGCGGGTGCTCAGGCAGCGACAGACGGCCGCGATTCTTTACCTGGATTTACAGCGTCATGCCAAGGATGACATCCTGGTAATCGGTGCGGCCCACGCGGAAAGTGCGCCTGCCCAGCTGCGCAAAGCCGCAGCGCGCATAAAACGCCAGCGCGTCGTGGTTTTCCGCGTACACGCCCAGCAGCACGCGCCCTGCGCCGCTGGCGCGCGCCCGCTCCACGGCCGCCGGCATCAGGCGCTGGCCCACACGCTGGCCCTGGAAGCGGTGCAGCAGGTAGATGCGCTTGATTTCCAGGTCATTCGGCCTCGGGTTGGCCACCGGCAGGCTGGCGGGACTGAGCACCAGGTAGCCGATGGGCGCGCCACCGGGCGTGGCCTCGGCCAGCCACAGCCGCATGGCCGGCAGCGCCAGCCAGTCGCGGTACAGTTGCACATCGTGCTGGCGCTGGCAGTGGGCGATGACGTCGGCGCCATCGAGGATGCCGGCAAACGCCTCCAGGAAGGTCGATTGTCCCACCAGCGCCAGCGCCTGTTCATCGCCCTGCACGCAAGGGCGAATGCTGATCGCCGTGTCAGTTTGTGTACTCATGTCGTTTGCCATGCCTTGCTCTTCATCGCTGCCCTGCATATGAAACAAGCCGGGCGAAGCCGGCTTGGGGGGCAAATCATTGTCTCGCGTCTGGCCTTAATTACCGCCTAAAGGCACCTCGCACAAGCAGTGCGTGAGGGCCATGAACGGTTTGCGCTCGCGCGTGATGCCGGACAGCCAGCTCAGGTCCTGCGCCATGCCCAGCGCCGCGTCAGCCGGCAAGCCCGTGCTGGCCAGGCCCAGCTTCACGTGCTCGCCCAGCCCCAGCGAGGCCATGGCTTTGGAGCCGAACATGCCGATCAGGCGGTCCACGTTCGACGTTTCCTGCTCCAGGTAGGTCACGCGGTAGTCGCTGCCCAGATTGGCGCGCTTGGCCGCCGACGCCAGCGCATCGCCATAGCTGCCGATGCGGTCGACCAGGTTGCGTTCTTTCGCCTGCAAGCCTGTCCAGACGCGGCCCTGCGCCACTTCATCGATCTTTTCCGGCGTGGTCTTGCGCGCCTTGGCGGCCAGGTTCAGGAAGTCGCCATACACGTGGTTGATCGAACCCTGGATCACTTGCGCGAAGCGGGGATCGAGCGGGCGCAACGGGTTGCCCGCGTCGGCCAGCCAGGTGGTGGGCGAACCGGCCGTATGGATGCCCAGCTTTTCCACCACCTTGTCGGCCGTCGGCAAAATCGCGAACACGCCGATGGAACCGGTGATGGTGGCCGCGTCGGCGATCACTTCATCGGACGAGGTGCTGATCCAGTAACCGCCCGAAGCGGCCACGTTGCCCATCGAGACGACCACCGGTTTGCCGGCGGCGCGCGTCAGTTCCAGTTCGCGGCGGATCAATTCCGAGCCGAAGGCGCTACCGCCCGGCGAATCGACGCGCAGCACGATGGCCTTGATCGATTTGTCTTCGCGTGCCTGGCGGATCAGGCGCGAGGTGGACAGGCCGCCGATGGCGCCCGGTGGCGCGATGCCGTCGCCGATTTCACCGGAGGCGATGACCACGCCGACGGCGTCGCCGACGTGCACTGGGCGCAAACGCGCCAGGTAATCCGTGTAGTTCACCTGGCGGAAGTTTGTGCCTTCCGTGTTCTTGGCGCCGCGCGCCATCATGAACTGGCGCAGTTCATCGCGCGTTTTCAGGCCGTCGACCAGCTTGGCGTCCAGCGACAGCTTGCCCAGGTCACCGCCGGCTGCCGTCATCAGCGCGGGCAACGCATCGATCGATTGCATGATGGCGCCGGCCGGCAGCTTGCGCGCCTTTTCCACGTCCGTCGTGTAGGTAGTCCACAGGCCGTTGTTCAGGTAGCGGTCCGCTTCGGCCGCCGCTTCGGACGGGCCGTTGGCGATGAAAGGCTCGGCCGCGCTTTTATACGTGCCCACTTTCAGCAGGTTGACCGTCACACCCACCTTGTCGAGCGCGTCGCGGTAGTAATTGCGGTAGCGGCCAAAGCCTTCCAGCATGACGCCGCCCATCGGATGCAGGTATACCTCGTCGGCCTTGACCGCCACCAGGTACTGGCGCTGGTTGTAACTCGAACCCCAGGCCGTGACTTTCTTGCCGGTGGCGCGGAAGCGTTCCACGCCAGCCGCCACTTCGCGCAGTGACGCCAGGCCGCCGCCCTGCAACTCGTCGAGCAGGATCACCATGGAACCGATGTTCTTGTCCTTGGACGCCGTGTCAAGCACCGCCAGCACGTCGCGCAGCTGCACGCTTTTCTTGACTTCGCCGCTGACATTGGCCAGCACCGCCTCGCGCACACCGCCCGGGGTTTCCTCGACCAGCGGACCTTGCAAGTCAAGCACCAGCGTGGTCTTTTCCGCCAGGGGCTTGGCGCCGCCGCCAAAGATGGCGATCAGGATGGCGATGACGATCAGCAGGAAAATCAGATTGATGACCGCGCGGCGGGTGGCGTCCAGCGCGCGCCAGAATGCGCCAAAGCCGCGGCGCAGCGGCGGGAAGGGGTTGAGTGACATTGATGCTCCGTGGGGTTATGTACCTAAAGGAAATCAATATAGCTGAAAATGGCCGCGATCGTCTTGGGATTCGTCTTATTTTGACAAGTATCGCGTGCCTTGGCCACCCTGCCCTGCCGGCGTGGAAATGAGAAACAGGCCGCCCAGCACCAGGGCGCCATTCAGAATCAGCAATTCCAGGCCGAGGCGGTAATGCTCGAACAGCCGCGCCTGCTCCCCTTCGATCAGCGCGCACAGCAATGGCCCGGCCACGGCCACCAGCGGCACCCAGCGGTCGCGCACGCCGCGCCGGCTCAGCAGGCCGAAGGCGAACAGGCCCAGCAGCGGACCATAGGTATAGCTGGCCAGCTTCAGGATCACGACGATCATGCTGGGACTATCGATCCACTTGAAGGCCATGATCAGGATCAAGAACAGTGCGGAAAACCCGAGGTGGACGCGGCGGCGCCAGCGCATCTGCGTGGCGACACTCAAATCCTGCCTGCGCTGCAGGCCCAGGATGTCGATGCAGAAGGTGGACGTGAGCGCCGTCAGCGCCCCGTCCACACTGGGAAACAGGGCGGAGATGAGGGCGATGAAGAAAATCAGCTGCACCACGGCGGGGAAATGCCCGAGCACCACGGCCGGGAACAGTTTATCTCCTGTGGCCGTCACGCCCGCCAGCGGCGCATACAGGTGCAGCAAGCCGCCGAGGAAGAGGAACAGCAGCAGCACGCCAGTCAGTACCACGGTCAGGCTGAGCATGTTCTTTTGCGAGTCGCGCAAGGTCCGCACGGAAATGTTTTTTTGCATCATTTCCTGGTCCATGCCCGTCATGGCGATGGTGATGAACATGCCGGCCACGATGTGCTTCCAGACATACGCTGGGCTGTCCGGGTCGACGGTGAAGATGCGCGTGAGTCCTTGCGCGCGCATGCGCTCGAGGCTATCGATAAGGGACAGGTCCATCTCGCGCAGCAAAAACACGCTGCAAATCACCAGCCCCGCCAGCATGCAGGCCGTTTGCAGGGTGTCGGTCCAGACGATGGTTTTCACGCCGCCCTCATACGTGTAGAGCAGTATCAGCAGCAGCACGACGCACGACGTCAGCCAGAACGGCACGCCGAAGCTGTCGAGTATCGTCGCCTGCAGGATATTGACCACCAGATACAGCCGCGCCGTGGCGCCCAGCAGGCGCGACACGATGAAAAACGCCGCCCCGCTCTGGTAGGAACGCCGCCCCAGGCGCAATTCCAGGTAGCGGTAAATCGACGTGAGCTGCAGCCGGTAGTACAGCGGCAGCAAAATAAACGTGATGGCCAAATAGCCCAGTACATAGCCGATCATCAGCTGGATGTAGCCGAAACCGTTGCTCCCCACGGCGCCCGGCACGCTGATGAAGGTGACGCCCGTGAGCGTGGTGCCCACCATGCCGAAGGCCACCAGCATCCAATTGCTATCCTTGTTGCCGATGAAGAAACTGTCGTTGGTGGCGTGGCGCGACGTGCGCCATGCCACGCCCAGCAGGATCAGAAAATACGCGAGCACGACGGCAAACAGGATGACTGGGGACATGGGCGTTGCACTGGCGGCAAAGATGAACAGGGGCAGAAATATACAACAAAGCGTACAGCAATGCCCCAGGTCAATCAGGCATCAGCAGCCGCTCGGTTTCACGCGCTCCACTTCCAGGCCAAACCACGGACGCAAGCGCGTGCCGACAACGTTGCCGAGGAAAGCGCAGACCAGCCACAGCCAGCCGTGCAAGCTGCCCGAGACGATGCCGCTGAAATACGCGCCGATATTGCAGCCGTAGGCCAGGCGCGCGCCATAGCCGAGCAGCAAGCCGCCGACGACGGCGGCGATGATCGAGCGACGCGGGATGCGCCACACGGGCGCGTAGCGGCCGGCCAGCGCCGCCGCCAGCATGGCGCCCAGCACGATGCCGATATCCATCACCGAGGTCTTGTCTTGCGTCAGCGGCGCGGCCAGGGCGGCGGCATTGGCCTTGGTGGACCAGTAAGCCCAGCTGGCCGTATCGATGCCGACCACCGATGCGGCCTTGGCGCCCCACAGGGCAAACGCGGACGTCACGCCCCATGGCTTGCCCGACAACGCCAGGGTGGCGAAGTTCAGCACGACGAGCGCGATGGCGCCCGCCACCAGCGGCCATGGGCCATGCAGCCAGGGCGATGCCTGTGTTGGCCGCAGCGGCGTGGCGACGAGCTTGCCATGGCGGCGCTTTTCAACGAATACCGTGATGCCGGCGATCAGCGCGAAGACGATCCAGTTCAGCGCCAGCGCGGGCGCCAGGCCCAGGGTCGTGACGAGAGAAATGGGCTTGAGCTGCGGCAGCGCCGTCCAGAACGGCATGTGCGCCGTACCGATCACGGAGCCGACGATGAAGGCGGCCAGGGTGATGAGCATGCGCGTGCTGCCGCCACCGACCGTGTACAAGGTGCCGGAGGCGCAACCGCCGCCCAGCTGCATGCCGATGCCGAAAATGAAGGCGCCGAAGATCACCGAGGTGCCGGCGGGAGAAACCAGGCCCGCGACGGGCGTGCCGAACAGGGTGCCGGCCGACAGCGCGGGGAAAAACAGCGCCACGCCGACGGCCAGCATCAGCATTTGCGCGCGCAAGCCGTCGCCGCGGCCATCGGCAATGAAGACGCGCCAGGCGGACGTAAAGCCGAAGGCCGCGTGATATAGCGTAATGCCGAGCAAGGCGCCCACCACGTACAGCGCGGCCTGGGTGATGCCCACGGTCAGCGCCAGGTACCAGGCACCGAGCACAATGAGCAACAGGGCAATGCCCAGCGGTTTGGGATTGATAGCGGCGCGCAGGCGCAGGGGTGACGTTGCTGTATCGGACATGGGGAGTAGGGGCCAGAGGAAGGTAAGCCCTATTTTAAACCCTGCGCCCGCCCGTTTTGGTGTTTTCTGCCAGCAACTTACTTGTAGACCAGGGCAAGTTACCCAGGGTCAACAAGACCATCAACGACAGCAGCAGGGTCTTGCGGGGACCTTTGCCCGTCAGGGCAGTCAGGACAGGCGCGCCAACGGCGACGCCCAGCGCATACAGGCTGACCAGCAAACCGGCCGACGGCAAGTTCACGCCCAGATCCGCGACGATGGTGGGCAACAGCCCCACAATGACAAACTCGGTGGTTCCGATGGCAAATGCACTGAGAGGCAGCGCGAGCAAGGCAATGGACATGACAAACTCCGGTAAAAGATGTTGGCATGCAGTATGAGGATTTTCTTTATTCCGAAAAATAGCTCGCTCGGCAGAAGATAGTTGCGCAAAAATCAATAATTCGAGGGTCTGCTACACTGATCGGATCAACATGGGGTCACCAACATGAATTCAGAAAAACTGGCGCTGCTGGTCACGCGCGAAATGCCATATGGGAAATATCAGGGACGGTTGCTGGCCGATTTGCCAGGCCACTACCTGGGCTGGTTCGCGCGCGAAGGCTTTCCCTCGGGCGAACTGGGCAGTTTAATCGCGCTGATGTACGAGCTTGACCACAACGACCTAAGAAGCTTGCTCGACCCCTTGCGCACGCGCAAGTCGCCGTGGCGGCCGGGAGAGTAAGGAAGCGTTTAAAACTGGCGCACCTTCTTCGCCAGCATGCCGCTGAACTCGCCATTTTCCACCAGTTTTTGCAACTCGCTGGCGCCGCCGATAAGCACGCCATTGACAAAGACCATGGGGAAAGTCGGCCAGCCCGTCCACATTTTCAAGGCATTGCGGCGGTGCCACTGGTTCAAATAGCTACCGTATTGCAAGTACTGATAAGGCGTGCCCAGCACGTCGAGTATCTTGCGCGCCTTGCGGGGAAACGGATTGAGCGCCATGCCGACCACCACCACCTGGTGCGCGGCGATGGCAGCCTGCACCTCGCGCACGATGTCCGTATGCTTGCTGCCGATCAAAGGTCGGGCGGCGGGATGTATTTGGGCTTCGTCTAGGATGGCGCGGGTCATGAAAGTCCTCGGGTGAGTGGCATGCGGGTCACGCATTGTGCCACGCACACAGGCTGGCGTGGGCTACACTGCGCCGTTTCTCTTCTTCGCCTCTTCAAGTATGAAATGTATGCAAGGAATCAATCCCATGTCTGACTGGAGCCGCACCCGCCGCCTGATCGGCGCTCTTCTGCTGGCCGCCAGTTGCGCCAGCGCCTACACCGTTGCCTATCCTGGGCTTGAAATGGGCTTGCTCCATGCGCTGCACCTAAAAAAGGGCACGACGGACAGAGTGGGCACCTCGGGCAAGGCGATCCAGGCCTACATGCGCGAAGGTTTTATCGGCAAGCAGCCCGACCAGCGCTTCGACTACACCGATTACTACCTGCTGAAAAAGCCCGCAAGCTTCATGGGACATGAATTAGTGCTCATCGAGGAAGAATACATCACGCAATACATCGGCTGCTGCGTCAGCTCCGGCGTTGGCGTAACGGTAAAGGTGCGCGGCAACACGCAGAAACTGCAAGCCTTCGCCCGCGCCCAGCGCTGCACCTTGACCGACCCGGTCGATATCCGGCATGCACTGAGCGACGTGGCCATCAAGACCAGGGTGGCCAAGGGGCATTACGCGTCATTGAGCTGCAGGGAACGCGATGCCGAGCGCGAGGAGCAGTAGGCTGCCAGCGCCGTGATGACTGGTGACATTCAGAACAGCTCGTCCAGCAGCAAGTGAAATTGCAGCTTGCCTTGATCGATATCAAGGAGCCCATATTGCTGCGCAAACCTTTGCTGTAGCGAGGCATCCAACTCACCGAGAGCACGCCAGACAATAGCCAGGTCCTGGTAGCGGTCGGCAACGCCGGCACGTCCCACGTCGATGCAGCCGACGACGGCGCCTTCCTGCATCAGGATATTCTCCAGCGAAAAATCGCCATGCGTGACCGGGAGGTCGGGCACCAGAGGCAGGCTATCCTGCAGCGCCGCCCACACCTGCCCTGCCGTCCAGCCTTCCCGCCCGGCATCGAAATCCTCTGCATCAACCAGGCCCGCATCGATGCGCTGGCGCGCCTGGGCCAGCCGAACAGCATGGCCGGCGTTGAACGGGCAAGCGCTCACGGGAAGCGCGTGCAGGCGGCGCAGGAAGGCCGCCAGCGCATCGACCACGGCGGGACCCAGCGCGGGGTTCGCTGCCAGCACCTCGGACGCCGTCGTGCCAGGCAGCGCAGTCATCAGCAGCCATGCCTGGTCCGGGTCAGCCATGCGGGCAAACTGCACCACCGCCGGCACGGGCAGGTACTGCGCCAGCCAGCGCAGCCGCGCCATTTCATCGGCGATATCGGCGGCGGCAACAGCCCTGCCGTGCTTCAGGTACAGGCCCGGCGCACCGTCCCTGCCATGCAGCCGGTAGACGGCAGCGCCCGACTCACCGATGCTGTCGCGCGCCCATTGATAAGCAGCCACGGCGGCGCGCAGGCTGGCGGGCATGACTGCCATCATGGCGACTTGCCTGCTTTTGGATATGCTCATCTGGCTGGCCTTTTCTCTATCCCAGGGGCACGTGCAAGCCCATCTTGAGGCAGGTCAATGCCACCGAGGTGCGGTAGCGCCGGATATTGTCGTCGCCGCCGAACAGGCGTTCCGTCAACGCCTCGTATTCGGCCATGCTGCTGGCAGTAATGACCAGCAGATAGTCGGCCTCGCCCGTGATCCCGTAGCACTGCTGGACGGCCGGTTCGGCCATGATGCGTGCGCGCATGCCGGCTGTGCGTAGCGGGTGCTCATCGTGCAAATGTACTTCCACCGTCAAGATCAAAGGGCGGCCCAGGCGGCTCGCGTCGAGCACGGCCACTTCATGACGGATCACCCCGCTTTCGCGCAGGCGGCGGATGCGTCGCTGCACGGCGGGTGCGGACAAATGCACGGCCTGGGCGATTTCGCGCTGCGAGGTCGTATTATCGCGTTGCAAGATGTCCAGGATCGCCAGGTCGAAGGCATCGAGGGTAAAGGAAGGCGTGAGCGAAAGTTGCGTCATGGGGGTCAAAATGCAGTGCAAATATCAGAGCAGACACAATAAACTTTCATGCTTACGATATCAAGCCATACTCGCCATGCTACAGCACCGCTACTCTTCTTTTATCCCCTTGTTGGCCATCCTGGGCTCCGTCACCTGTCTGGGACTGGGCACGTCGTGGGCCAAGCATAGTCTGTTCCCGCTGGTCGGTGCACAGGGCACGACGGCCGTGCGCGTGGGCTTTTCCGCCCTGTTGCTGTTGCTGTTCTGGCGCCCGTGGCGCTGGCAGCTGAGCCGCACCGACTTACGCACGGTAGCCCTGTATGGCGCCGCGCTGGGCTTGACGAACCTGTGTTTCTATATGGCGCTACGCACAATTCCCTTCGGCATCGCCGTGGCGATCGAATTTTCCGGCCCGCTGGCCGTGGCGCTGCTGGCCTCGCGCCGTCCGCTCGACTTCGTCTGGGTGGCATTGGCCGTGGCGGGACTGGCGCTGCTGTTGCCGCTCGGCCACGATATCAGCACTCTGGACGCCACCGGCGTGCTGTTCGCCCTGGGCGCCGCCGTCTGCTGGGCCACCTATATTATCTTCGGCAAGCGCGCCAGCCATTTGCATGCAGGCCATTCCGTGTCGCTGGGCCTGGCCATGGCCGCGCTGGTGGTCGTGCCCGTGGGCGTGCTGCACAGCGGCACCGCCCTGCTCTCGCCTGTCGTGCTGGCCGTGGGCTTGGGCGTGGCCTTGATTTCCAGCGCGATACCGATCTCGCTGGAAATGGTGGCCCTGAAACGGCTGACGCCGCAAGCGTTCGGCATCATGAGCAGCATGGAACCGGCCGTGGCCGCCATGCTGGCGTTCATCCTGCTCGATGAACGGCTGGACGCCCCCCAATGGCTGGCCATCGCCATGATCATGGCCGCGTCCATGGGCAGCTCGTACATGGCGCAGCGCCAGAAACGCGGTGCGCCGGCGCTCAGGCCCGAATATAAATCGTAAAGCGCGCGCCGCCCAGCGGCGAGTCGTCGATGGCGATGGCGCCACCGTGCAGCGCGACGGCCCTGGCGGCGATGGCCAGCCCGAGGCCATGGCCGGCGGCGGTATGGTCCTGCTCGCGGGCCAGGCGATAGAATGGGGCAAACACCCGTTCGCGCTGGTCGGCGGGAATGCCTGGACCGTCATCCTCGATCACAATGCGCAGCGCATCGCCATCGCGCACGGCCGACAGCGCGATACGCACGACGGCATATTTGGCGGCATTGCCTAGCAGGTTGCCGATGGCGCGCGCCAGCAGGCGGGGATCGCCGCGCAGCTCGCCCAGGTCGCCGGCGATCTGGGCGCTCACTTGTCGCGGCAAGATGGCCGCCATGCAGGTGTGCAGCAGGGGCGCCAGGGCGAACGGCTGGCGCGGCAAGGCTTGCGCATGATCAAGCTGCATCAGGTTCAGCAACTCATTGACCAGCGTCTTCAATTCTTCGACATCCACGCCCATGGCATCGATGCGCCGCCGCATGGCAGGGTCTTGCCCCGCATGCCGTTCAACCAGCAGCGCCAGTCCGAATTCCAGCCGCGCGATCGGTGTGCGCAGCTCGTGCGACACCGACAGCAGCAAATGCCGGCGCGCTTCCAGCAGGGAGCCGATGCGCTCGGCCATCTCATTGATGCGTCCGGCCAGCGGCGCGATGCTCGACGCAGGCCTGACCTGCGCTCGCGCCGCCAGGTCGCCCTGTCCAAAATCGTCGGCCATGCGTGACAGCGCCGCCAGGCTGCGCCCGTGTGCGCGCGTCCACCACCCGAGCGGCAGCAGCAGGCATAGCGCGATGACGGCGAAGCGGATCGCCTCCATGCGCAGCGCCTGGCCGACGTCGATGGGCAGGTTTTGCGCGTGGATCACATCATCCTCGCTGCCGGCATAGCGCGCGCCGGTGCCGTCCACGCGGCGGTAAAAAGCCTTGCCGCCCACGTCCATCACGACGGCGCCTTGCAGCAGCTGCGCGCGCCGGGCGGTCGGCAGCGCCGGCAGCACAGTGGACAAGGGCTGCAGCTCCAGCGTGACGTCCGACACTTCGCGTACCTTGTTCAGGCGCGGCAGCCATTCGTCGGCTGGCGCCTGGTCGATGTACTGCTCCAGCAGGAATATCTGGCCGGCGGCCTGGTCGCGCGCGATATGCTCAAGCGGATCGCCGAACAGGCGGCTGAAGGTGAAGTAAATGACGCAGCTGGCCAGCGCGATGGCCATCAGCATCAGCAGCGCGAAACGCCAGAAAAGACGATTCATTCCCAGGCGGAGGGCGTGAGCAGATAGCCTTCGCCCCACACCGTCTTGATGCGCTCGGCGCCGCCGTCGTCGAACTTGCGGCGCAGGCGCGAGATGCAGTTGTCGATACTTCGGTCGAGGCCATCGAACTCGATGCCGCGCATCTTGACGAGGATATCGTTGCGCGACATGACCTTGCCCGAAGCGTCGGCCAGGATCGCGAACAGCTTGAATTCGGCGCTGTTCATGGCGATTTCCTGTCCGCGCCAGTGCACGGCGCGGTTCGCGCGCGAGATGCGCAACTGGCCGATGACGATGTCGCTGCCGGCCGCCGCGCTGCCGCGCCGCTGCAGCGCGCGCAGGCGGGCCAGCAACACGCGTGGCTGGACCGGCTTGTTCACGTAATCGTCGGCGCCCTGCTCCAGGCCCGAGACTTCGTCGAAGGTGTCTTCGCGCGCGGTGAGTATCAGGATGGGCACGGCGCTGAGCTGGCGCAGCTGGCGGCACACCACCAGGCCGTCGACGCCGGGCAGTGTCAGGTCGAGTATGACCAAATCAGGCTGAAGGTCGCGGAAGCGCGCCAGGGCCTGGTCGCCGCGCGTCACCACGTCGACCACATAGTCGTATTCATCCAGGTATTCCTTGACCAGCGCGGCGAGCCGCGCATCGTCTTCCACCAGCATTACACGTTGCATCGCCCCTCCGCGCCGCCATTTTTGTGGCGTATTGTAGTGGAGCGCAGCGCAAAAGTGGCATATTCGACAATCACATACACATCTGTACACTTTTCATACAAATGTGCCCTACAAATTGAGGACAATTCAAGGACAAACTAGGGCGGATTCCGGAACGACGTTTGCCTAACATTCGTAGCTCCTACTTCAACCGGAATCCGAACATGAAAAAAATTGTATGCAGCACCCTGCTCGCCATCGCCGCCACTTCGATGGTCCATGCCGAAGGCCTGTATGTGGGTGCCAACGTCAGCCCGGCTACCGACGGCAAGATCCTGCGTGCCGATGGCGACACGAAGAGCCAGCGCGATGCCAGAGGCAAGGCGGTACCCTTCGGCGTCTTCGCCGGCTACGAGCTAACGCCGGCCTGGGCCCTGGAAGGCGGCTACCGCGCCAGCGGCGGCGCGACCAGCTTCGACCTCGATCCCGGCTACCAGTTCAAGGTGCGTTCCAGCGCCGCCTACCTGGCGGCGCGCGGCACATGGCACCTGGACGACGACTGGTCGCTGTTCGGCAAGGCTGGCGTGGCGCGCAGCCGCGTTGAATTCACCATCGACGGCAAGAATGCGCCGCAGGGCGAATCGGCAAGCAAGACCGGCCTGTACGCAAGCGTGGGAGTGGCCTACCAGATCAACAAGGACGTGGCGCTGCAGCTCGAATGGGAGCACGCCCCGAAAGTCAAATACGAAGGATTCGATAGCAGGATGAACCGCCTGGCGCTCGGTGTCCGCTTCGGCTTTTAAAAGGAATACATGAACAAGTTCGCTCCCCGTTTTTTTTCCCGTTTTTCTCCCCTGCTGTTGCTGCTGGCCGCCTGCGGACCGGTACTGGCCGACGACGCCAGCGCGCTGATGATGCCCGACGGGAGCAGGGATATGTACGTGGGAGCGGCTGTCACGGGCAGCTCCGCGACGGACAATGGCGCACCGCGCGCCGCCGTCCTGCGGCCGCTGCTGCAAGTCCAGTGGAGCAACGGCGTGTTCGTCTCTGCCAGCGGCGTGGCGGGCATGCACCTGTCGGCAACGCCGGGCGTGGAGTACGGCCCGCTGCTCACCTCCAGCAACGCGCGCGGTCCGGAAGATAGCTGGCGCCTGCGCGGCACGCGGCGCATCAAGGGCTCGCTCGACGTGGGCGGTTTCTATGGCTATTACCTGGGCGGCGCGGCGCGCGTCACGTCGAACCTGCTGTACGACACGAGCGCACGCGGCTGGCGCGGCCAGGTCGGCCTGCAAAAGACCTTGCCCTCGCTGGCGGCTCATCATACGGTGATCTTATCGACCGGCGTGTCGCTGGCCAGCGGCGCCGTGATGGACGAGCAGTACGCCGTCAGCTTCGCCACCGGCGGCGCGCGCGACTACCGCCCGGCCGGCGGCGTCACCTCCATCCATGCTGGCATCAACTGGAACTGGGCCCTGAGCAGCAAGTGGCTGCTCAACAGCACCGTGACGGGCACGCGGCTGGGCAGCGGGCCGGCCCACAGCCCCTTCATCGAACGGCACAACGTCATCACCTGGTCCAGCGGACTCGGTTACCGGTTTTAAGCACCATGCTCAAACCCCTGCTTCTCGGCCTGGCACTACTGCCCGCGTTCGCCTGCGCACAGGAAGGAAACGACTGGACCGCGTATCGCGACGCCTACCGCCACATGATCTGGTTCGAGAAGTACGGCAAGCACAAGCAATTCCTGCAAAACCATCTGCGCCTGCGTCCGCGCGACGCCAGCGTGTCCATGGGCGACTTGCGCCTGACCTTGCACGGCAAGAGCGCGCAACTGGCGCTGCCGCTCGATGCGCTGGGCCTGGCCGTTTTCCCGTTCTCCAAGGCCGCGTATGACGACAATGCGGAGCTGACCTGGAACCGCAAGCCGGGGCAGATCACCACAAGCGCCTGGGTCTCCATCGTCACGCGGCCCGATGGCGTGTATGCGGCGGCCGACTTGCGCGCCGCCTGCGAACAGCTGCTCGCCTACCTGCGCTCCACGGGCGGGGCGAGCGGCAAGCGCTGCGCCGGCGTGCAGTTTTCGTATCCGAGGACGGAGGCGGCGCAAGTGCGCTACCAGGGCAGCGATGGTGCGGCGATTCCGCTGGCGGCGCAGGAAGGCCCCGCATTCCCCGGCGACGCCGTGGCCGGTTTCCGCATCTTCGTCTACCGTTTCCATGCGCATCAGGATGCGGGACAGGTCCTCACCAGCGGCACGCCGCTGGCGATTGCCGCGCTCCTGGAGTAAGGTGGGCGGCGCCGCGTTCAGTGCGCGACCACCCCCGCCACGTGGACAGCCAGATTGCGGCGCGCCAGCCACGCCAGCGGCAGCAAGGCGAGTAATGCGGCGGCCACGCCCGCCCACGGCGACGATGCCATCAATTGGTGCGAGACCATCAGCGCTCCCAGCATCGAGCCGAAGGAAATGCCCAGGTTAAACGCGGAGATATTCAGGCCTGATGCGAAATCGACGGCTTGCGGCGTATAGCGCTCGGCCGTGGCCAGCATGCCGGCCTGCAGGGCGGGCGACAGGCCGAAGGCGAACACGCCCCAGACGAACAGCATCACCGTCATCATCCAGAGCGAGCTGATACTGAGGGCCACGCCAGCTTGCGTGACGGCCAGCAAGAGCAGCATCAGGCGCAAGGCCTTTTGCCAGCCCAGGTGGCTCGTCAGGTAGCCACCCGCCAGGTTGCCGGCAAAAGTGGCGGCGCCAAACACGATCAGCAAGGCGCTAGCCATGCTGGCGGAAAAGCCCGTCACATCCGTCAGGATGGGCGTGATGAAGGTGAAGGCGGCAAAGCTGCTGCCGAAGCCGAACGTCGTCACGGCCATCATCGTCAAAATGGGACCGCTACCGAGGGCCGCCAGCTGCGTCATGGCCTGGCCGCCCTTGCCCTGCGGCAAACCGGCCGGCAACCAGCGCGCCATGGCGCCCAATCCCACGGCAGCCAGCACGACGACAGCAAAGAAGGGCAAGCGCCAGCCCATCAAATTGCCGAGGAAGCTGCCGAAGGGCACGCCGATCACCATGGCCAGGGTCAGGCCCGCAAACATTACGGAAATCGCCCTGCCCGCCTGCGCCTTGGCGACCAGGCTGGCCGCCAAGGTGGCGCCGATGGCAAAGAAGGTGCCGTGCGCCACGGCCGTGATGACCCGCCCCGCCAGCAACCATTCAAACGTGTGCGAAAAGGCGGCCAGCAAGTTGCCGACCAGGAACATGCTCATCAGCCCCAGCAAGGCTGCCTTGCGCGGCAGGCGTGACATCAGCAGCACCAGCAGCGGCGTGCCGATGGCCAGCGCCAGCGCATATAGGCTGACCAGCGAGCCGGCCGATTCGATGGAAATATGCAAATCCTTCGCAATGCTCGGCAAGATGCCGACGACGATGAATTCGGTGACGCCGATGGCAAAGGCGCCGACGGCCAGCGCCAGCACGCCGGGCGGCATCTTGCTGGCTTGAGGGGAAACAAGGCTTGCGGTAGTCATGGATTTCTCCGGCAGAGGTCAAGCCAGCCAGTGTATCGATGGAACTACTTTTGATATAGACTCCAATAATAGAAACACCTTTGAAATGGATTCAATAATGGCCAGGCAAGACATCAACCGTGCATTCGAGATGGCCGTCTTCGTGGCCGTGGTGGAAACGGGCGCCTTTTCCGCCGCCGCGCGCCGCCTGGCCCTGACGCCATCGGCAGTCAGCAAACTGGTCAGCCGGCTGGAAGCGCGTCTCGGCGCGCGCCTGCTCCAGCGCAGCACGCGCCGGCTGCACACCACGCCCGAAGGCGACGCCTTTTTCGTGCAATGCAAGCGCATCCTCGACGATATCGACGGCGCCGAGCGCGAAGCGGCGCAGGGCGCGGCGCCGCGCGGGCGCTTGCGCATCAACTGTTTCGTGCCATTCGGCGTGCGTCATCTGCTACCCATCCTGCCCGAGTTTGCGCAGCGCTATCCCGACATCGTGCTTGACGTCGTTGTCAGCGACGCCATCGTCGACTTGTTGGAAGACCGCACCGACATCGCCATCCGCACGGGCAAGCTGAAGGAATCGAACCTGGTGGCGCGCAAGCTGGGCGAAGATGCGATGGTCGTCGTCGCCTCGCCCGCCTACGTGGCGCTGCACGGCCTGCCGCGCACACCGCAGGAGCTATCGCAGCACAATTTGCTGGCGTTCAACTTCCGCTGCCAGAACGACACCTGGCCCTTCCTCGATGGGGAGGGCAATACCTTGCAGGTGGCGCCGCAAGGCAATACTTGCGTCAGCGATGGCGAAAGCATGCGCCAGCTGGTGCTGGCGGGCATGGGACTGGGACGCTTGTCGCGCCAGCACGTGCGGCGCGATATCGAGCAAGGTCATTTAATACCCTTGCTGCAGGACTACAATCCGGGCGACAAGGAACTCGTGCACGCCGTCTTCGTGGGACCGGGCCTGCAAGTGCCGGCTCGCGTGCGCGTGATGCTCGACTATCTGCTGGAAAAAGTGAAGCTGGACATCGCTTAAGCCGCCACCGCATCCAGGCGCAGCTGCCGGCCCTCGCCCAGCATCACTTCGAATTCCGCCGCTGGCACGGCCGGGCTGAACAGGTAGCCTTGCAGCTGGTCACAGCCCAGTTCGCGCAAGAAGCGCATCTGCTCGGCCGTTTCCACCCCTTCGGCGACGATTTCCTGGCGCAACTGCTGCGCCATGGTGACGATGGCGCGGGCGATGGCGCAATCGTTTTCCTCGAACGGCAAGCCGATGACAAACGAGCGGTCGATTTTTAATGTGCTGATGGGAAATTTCTTCAGGTAAGCCAAGCTGGAATAGCCGGTGCCGAAATCGTCCAGCGCCAGTGCCAGGCCCATGGCCACCAGCTGGTTCATGATATCGATGACCTTGTCGGCACCCCGCATCAACAGGCTTTCCGTGATTTCCAGCATGATCTGGTCGGGCCGCACCTGGTAGCGTTCCAGCACGGCCGCTATGCGCGCAGGCAACTGTTCATCGAACTGGCGCGCCGACAAATTGACGGCGATAGCCGGCATGTGCAGGCCCCGGTCTTCCCAGTTACGGATCTGGCGGCAAGCCTCGTCCAGCACCCAGGTGCCGAGTTCCAGAATCAAACTGGTTTCCTCGGCAACGGGGATGAAGAGGCCGGGCGAGACCATGCCGCGCATCGGATGCTTCCAGCGCAGCAGGGCTTCCGCGCCCACGATGCGCCCGCTGGCCAGGCTCACTTTGGGCTGGTAATGCAATTCCAATTCCTTGTCGCCCAGCGCCAATCGCATTTCGCTTTCCAGGCGCAAATGTTCTTTGGCCCTGCGGTTCATGTCTTCGCGGTAAAACAGGAAAGTCGATTCGATGGTCTGTCCCGCCTTGGCCACGGCCACGTCGGCAAAACGGAACAGGGCTGGCGCTTCCAGACCATCTTCCGGATACACGGTGATGCCGATGCTGGCGCCCACGTGCAGGGCGTGGGTATCGATATTGATCGGTGCTTCGAGCAGGTTGAGCAGTTTTTGCGCCACATTCGCCGCGTGTTCGCGCTTTTCGATGTGCAACAGCGCGACGACGAATTTGCTATTGTCGACCCTGGCCAAAATGTCCGCGTCGCGCAGGGCGCCACGGAACAACTGGCCGATGGCGATGACCAACTGGTCGCCCACTTCATGGCCCAAGGTGTCGCTGATGGAACCGATGCGGCTGATGTCAATGACCATCAACGCGCCATGCGTGCCCTGGCGTTTCGCTTCGGCCAGGCCCTGGTTCACCAGCTGGTTCAGCAGGCAGCGGTTGGGCAAGCCCGTCAGGCTGTCGTAGTTGGCCATGCGCTGCATGCGCGCTTCGGCATCCTTGTGCACTGAGATATCGGAAAACAGGGAAAACACATGGCTGATTTCGCCAAATTCGTCGCGCACGACGCTGATGGTGACGTCTTGCGGGAACAGTTCGCCATTCTTGCGCTTGCCGATGATTTCGCCGCGCCAGGAGCCGTGCCCACGCATGGCGGCGCGCACCTTGGCGCGAAAATCGGGGTCGTGCACGCCCGAGCGCAGCAAGTCCGGCGTGCGGCCGATGGCTTCGGCCGGCGAATAGCCGGTGATGCGGGAAAACGAGCTGTTGATGGAGACGATGCGCTCTTCCGCATCCGTGATCAGCACGGCTTGCTCGCTGTCTTCGATGATGCGCGCGTGCAACCTCACCTTGTCCACGTCGGACAGCGGTTCGCTCATGGCCGACAGGCGCACGGCCATGCCGCACGCCTTGCCAGCCTGGTCGTGGATCACGTGACGGTGCATGCGCAGCCACGTCACCATGCCCGACTTCTTGCGCCGGCGCACATCGGTGGCCACGTCGCCCTGCTTGAAATGCAATTCCAGCACGCTCGCTTCCGCATCGTCTTCCGGATACAAAAACAGGATGTGCTGGCCCAGCGCTTCCAGTTCGGAATAGCCGAACATCTGTTCGGCGCCATGGTTCCAGCCGATCAGGAAGCCATCGGGATCGATTTCCAGCAAGGCGTCGGCCGGCGCCACGCGCACCACGGGCCGGCTGGCGCCGCGCAGCCGCTCCAGCTCTTCCTGCAGCCGCGCCAGGGTGGCGGCTTGCTGCGGCCCCGCCTGTTCACGGGCATCCTGGGCCAGGCGCAGGCACAGCGCAACCTTCGCCTCAAGCATGGCAACCCCACTCTTGGGCCAGGTCAGAGGAAGGTATCAGGGGCGCTGCAGTGTGTGTAATCATCAAAATCCCACTATGGGGCATGGAGGTCGGGGCAGAAAGACGGTCGAAATACTGTGAATATGGTAACTTAAAAATGTTGGCGTATGTCAACATTTTAAGATCTACGCAGAATGGCACGGCACTGCGTCCCAGGCTTGCAGCCGCTTAATGTCAGACAGCACGGCCCGGCAGATGCTGCGCCAGGCGCGCAAACATATCCGGTTCGCGCATGCGCGCCATCCACCAGCGCAGTGCGGCGCCATCCTCGCCCACGCGCCACGCCAGGTAAAACGTTTCCGACGGTTTTGGCTCTTCCACGGCCTTTTCCACCAGCAGGCCGCGCGCAATGGCGGCGCGCGCACACGGCCCCGGCAGGAAGCCAAAGCCCAGCCCCAGCACTTGATAATCGAACTTGACCTGCATGTTCGGTACGCTCAAGGCATCTTGTCCCAGCAGTAAACCCACGGTGCGCGGCGCCATCTGGCGCGCCGAATCGGCCACCACCACGGCCCGGTATTGCTGCAAATGGCCGCGCGACAAGGGTTCCGCCACTTGCGCCAGCGGGTGCGAGGGCGCCACGGCAAACACGAAGTCGAGCATGCCGATAGGCTGCGCGATATAGCCGCCGCCCGCCGGCCCGTCGCCGGGCGCGCCCACCAGCAAGTCGACGCGCCGGTCCAGCAGCGCTTCCCAGGTGCCCGACAGGGTGTCTTGCGACAGGCGCAAGCGCGTCTGCTGCGCCACTTGGTAGAAAGCGCGCACGTCGTCGGCCAGGGCCACGGCGGAAAACATGGAATCGATACCGATGGACAATTCCGTTTCCCAGCCGGAAGCCACCCGGCGCACGCGGTGCTCGAGGTCCTGCGCCGCCTTCAGCAGATAGCGGCCCTCTTTCAGCAATTCCTGGCCAGCCGCCGTCAGCATGACTTTCGGACCATTGCGCTGGAACACCTGCACGCCCAGGTCATCTTCCAGCTTGGCCACCGTATAGGAAATGGTGGACGGCACTTTATGCAACTCCTTGCCCGCCGACGAGAACGATCCGCGGCGGTCGATGGCGTCGACGATTTGCAAGGCTTCCAGGCTGAGTCTTAACATTCGATTTTTTCGATCATAGGTCGCAAGATTTTCCGTTTTTCTTTCCAGCCTGGCCAGCCTATACTTTCTCCATCGTACAGCGAAGGGCAGTACAAATGCCACGGCAACTGCCAGGCAGCGGTCCTTCGAAATTATCGCACATTCACTGACAGAAACGGAGTCCACCATGTTACAGATTCGTCACAGCGAAGAACGCGGCGCCGCCAACCACGGCTGGCTCAATTCCCACCACAGCTTTTCCTTCGGCAGCTACCACGATCCGCTGCACATGGGCTTTGGCCCCTTGCTGGTGATCAATGAAGACCGCGTCACGCCAGGCCAGGGTTTCGGCACGCACGGCCACCGCGACATGGAAATCATTTCGTACGTGCTTGACGGCGCGCTCGAACACAAGGACAGCATGGGCACCGGTTCCGTCCTGCATTACGGCGATGTGCAGCGCATGAGCGCCGGCAGCGGCGTGCGCCACAGCGAGTTCAACCATTCTGCCACGGATGGCTTGCACTTCCTGCAAATCTGGATCCAGCCGAACGTGACGGGCATTGCCCCCAGCTATGAAGAAAAACATTTCGCGCCGGACAGCAAACGGGGCAAGCTGCGCCTGATCGCCTCCTCCGACGGCCGCCAGGGTTCCGTGCTGATCCACCAGGATGCGGCCATCTACGCCAGCATCCTGCAGGAAGGCGAGCAACTGGAACATGCGCTGGACGAAGGCCGCCTCGCCTACGTCCACCTGATCCGCGGCAGCTTGGTGGTGAACGGCACGCCGCTCAAAGCGGGCGATGCGCTGAAACTGACGCAGGAAGCGAGCGTGACATTGACGCAAGCAGAAGACGCTGAAGTACTCGTCTTCGACTTGCCTAAATGATGGTACCTGGCCAAACCTACTGCGCGTCGCGCTTTGCGGCCTGCGATGCTCACCGGCTCGGCGCCCCCGTACTAAAGTACGGTTGCGCTTCTTAGCCACAAATCACTGCCGCTCGCTACGGTTTTGCCAGGCACCGCAAGTCAACCTTAAATCTTGATAAAACAATTGGATTAACATGAAAAATAACACTGATCTGCTGCTCCCCCTCGGCCGTGCCGCCCTTGGCGTGCTGTTCTTTGTGTCGGGCTTGCTGAAAATCGGCGGCTTTGCGGGCGTGGCCGGCTACATGGCCAGCCAGGGCTTGCCGCTGGCGAACATCCTGCTGGTCGGTGTGATCGCCCTGGAAGTGGGCGGCGGCCTGCTGCTGATTACTGGCTGGCAGGCGCGCTGGGCGGCGCTGGCGCTGGCGCTGTTTTTGATCCCGACGACGCTCATCTTCCACGCCTTCTGGAGCGCCGATGCGACCCACTTCCAGGATCAGCTGACGAACTTCCTGAAGAACCTGTCCATCTTCGGCGGCATGTTGTTGCTGGTGGAGCGCGGTTTTCGCAAGGTCAAATAAGGCCGCGAGCTGCCTGAGCGAACGGGTCCGTCGCGTACGCGGTTCGCCCGCTTGGCAGCCTGTCACCGTATTGTCATCAAGCTGACATCGTGCGGTCACATACACTGACTATCATGCGGTTGCCATTTAATCACGTAACCACAGGACATCGCAGCCCATGAACAAGCCCAACGATCTGGCCATCAGCGCCACCGATCTGAACGACATTGACAGCAACGCGTCCCACGACAACCATTTCAATAGCATCCTGAACGCCCGCCTGAGCCGCCGCAACTGGCTGCGCGGCGGCGCCGTCACGGCCGCTACCGCCGTCATGGGTTCGATGGGCCTGTCCGCTTGCGGCGGCGGCAGCGATGCGGTCGCCGTCACGCCGACACCGACACCCGAAAAACTGCTGGCCTTCGCCGCCGTGCCGAAAAGCCTGGCCGACGTCGTGTCGGTGCCGGCCGGCTACACGGCCACGGCCCTGTATGCGCTGGGCGACTCGCTGCGCGCAGCCACGCCAGCCTACAAGAATGACGGCAGCGATACCGATTTCGATAACCGCGCCGGCGACCACCACGACGGCATGGAATACTACGGTCTCTCCGCCGCCGGCGCGCCGCTGGCGTCCGGCGCCGAACGGGGCGTGCTGGCGATGAACCATGAAGCGACCACCGACGAAAAACTGTCCTCGCACTTCCTGCACGTGAATGGCGGCACCACTTCGCTGCCGCGCCCTGCGGCCGAAGTCGACAAGGAAGTGGCCGTCCACGGCCTGAGCGTGGTGGAAGTCAAAAAGACGGGCAGCGCCTGGGCCACCGTCAACGATTCCGCTTTCAACCGCCGCGTCACGCCGCTGACGGACATCGAGATTGCCGGCCCGGTGCGCGGCAACGCCCTCGTAGTGACCAAGTATTCGCCGACCGGCACCAAGACGCGCGGCACCATCAACAACTGCGGCACGGGCAAGTCGCCATGGGGCAGCTACCTCTCGGGCGAAGAAAACTGGGCCGGCTATTTCACGCGCTCGGCCACCGACAATGCGGCGCGCGGCGACAAGTCCGTAGTCTCGCTGAACCGCTATGGCCGCAGCCAGGGCGGCGCCTCGCGCCACGGCTGGGAAACGGGCGGCAGCGACGACAAGTATGCGCGCTGGAACCTGAGCAAGATTGGCGCCTCGACCAACGGCAGCGACGACTACCGCAATGAATTGAATGGCATGGGCTACATCGTCGAGATGGACCCGTACGACAAGACCCGCGCCATCCGCAAGCGCACGGCACTGGGCCGCTACGCGCACGAAAGCGCCGCCTTCAGCGTCCCGACCGTGGGTCAGCAGCTGGCCGTCTACATGGGCGACGATTCACGCAACGAATACATCTACAAGTTTGTCACGACCGCCGCCTGGGCCGCCGCGGACGCCAACCCGGCCGACCGCATGGCCACCGGCGACAAATACCTCGATTCGGGCAAGCTGTACGTGGCCAAGCTGGCCGCCGATGGCACGGGCCAGTGGATCGAGCTGGCCATGTCGAACGCGCTGATCCAGGCATATGGCGCCTACAAGTTCGCCGATCTGGCCGATGTGCTGGTGAATGCCCGCCTGGCGGCCGACGCCGTGGGCGCGACGAAGATGGACCGTCCGGAATGGTGCTCGGTCAACCCGGCCAATGGCGAGATCTACTACACGCTGACCAATAACTCGAACCGCAACGTCAATCCGAGCGGCTCGTCGCAGCTGGTGCCGGACAGCGCCAATCCACGCGCCTACACGGACATGAAAGGCAGCAGCGCGCAGAACGGCAATCCGAACGGCCACATCATCCGCTTCAAGGAAGGTACGGGCGCGGCTGCGGCCACCAGCTTTACCTGGGATGTCTACCTGTTTGGCGCCGAGAGCGGCGCCGACGCCAGCAAGATCAACCTGTCGAACCTGACGGCCGACCAGGATTTCTCGAGCCCGGACGGCCTGGCCTTCAGCCCCTACACCGGCATTTGCTGGATCCAGACCGACGATGGCGCGTACACGGATGTGACCAACTGCATGATGCTGGCGGCCATCCCCGGCAAGGTGGGCGACGGCGCCAAGTCGACCCTGAACTACGCCACGGCGGCCGGCGGCAACCTGGCGGTCGACACCTTCATCGGCAAGAAACCTACCGCCGACACGCTCAAACGCTTCCTGGTGGGGCCGGTCGGCTCGGAAATCACGGGCATCAGCGAAACGCCCGATGGCAAGACCATGTTCATCAACATCCAGCATCCGGGCGAAAGCACGGCGCTGGCGAATATCGGCGATCCATCCAAATACACGAGCCAGTGGCCGGCCAACGCCGGTTATGGCGCCGGCAAGCGTCCCCGCTCGGCCACCATCGTGATCACCAAGAACGACGGCGGACGCATCGGCAGCTGATGATCCGTGCCTGGCGGCGGCATCCGCCAGGCAAAGCCAGCAATTCACCTTGTAAAAGGAGGAAGTGTCCCTAAGTAAGGCTTATCACCAGACATTGCAACGACCGAATGGCAGCCAGGGAAAACGTTTCCCTGCTTTTTGGTATGATGGCAAGGCGCGCCGGCACCGGAGTGGTGTCGCGCGCCTTTTATTTTTGATAATTACTTATATGAGCACAACCATGCAAAGCGGCGCAGACCTCCTGGCGACAGGCGAATTGGATTACACGACTTCCTGCGCACTGCCGACGCCGTGGGCCCAGTTCACCCTGCACGCCTTTGTCGAGCATGCCACTGGCAAGGAACACCTGGCCATGGTGCTGGGCGATATTGGCAACGGCGAACCGGTGCTGGCACGCGTGCATTCCGAGTGCCTGACGGGCGACGTGCTGTTTTCCCAGCGCTGCGACTGCGGCGCGCAGCTCGAAGGCGCCTTGAAACGCATCGCCGAGGAAGGCCGCGGCATTTTGTTGTACCTGCGCCAGGAAGGGCGTGGCATCGGCCTGATCAACAAGATCCGCGCCTACCGCCTGCAGGAAGCGGGCGCCGACACGGTGCAGGCAAATGAACAGCTGGGTTTCAAGGCCGACGCGCGCAACTACACCTTGTGCAAGCCCATGTTTGCGCAATTCGGCATTAACAGCCTGCGTTTGATGACGAACAACCCGCGCAAGATCGCCGCGATGGAAGCGCTGGGCATCACGGTGGCCGAACGGGTGCCGCTGCTGGTGAACCGCAACGCCTTCAACCAGCACTACCTGAATACCAAGCAAAGCAAGCTCGGTCACATGATGACGCCGGAAACGGCGCCGGCGCTGGAAGACGGCGCCCTGTAATCCCCCGGGCTGGCGCAACGCGTGCACGATGCTGCGTCGGGTCGGCCTCGCTCCTGCTCACGCACAAAGGATGCATGAAATTATCTAACTTCGCCTTTTTGCTGGCCAGCCTGTGCGCTGCCGCTGGCGCACACGCGGCCCCGGCGCCTACGCCAGCCGCGGCCCCCACCGCTTCGACTCCCCCCGCCAAACCGCCGCCGGCCACCGCCGCGCCCGCCGCCACCGAACATGCGGCCCTGCCACCGCCCTCGTCGGCCGCGCAAAAGCTGTACACGGCCGCGCGCGCCGACATCCTGCAAGTGCGCGTGCTGCTGAAAAACGGCCGCACGCAGTCGTCGGTCGGCTCGGGCTTTTTGATCGGCACGGGCGACCTAGTGGTGAGCAACTATCACGTGGTCTCCCAATTCGCGCTCGACCCCGATACCTACGTGGGCGAATGGGTCGATACCAGCGGCCAGCGGGGCAATGTGGAATTGCTGGCGGTCGACGTGCTGCACGACCTGGCCGTGCTGCGCGTGAACCGCCACGGCACGGGTTTCTTCAAGATGCCCGAGCCGCTGGCGCCCCTGACACAGGGGCAATACCTGTATTCGATGGGCAATCCGCTGGACCTGGGCTTCGCCATCTCGGAAGGCTCGTACAACGGCGTCGTCACGCGCAGCTTCTACGACCAGCTGATGTTTACCGGACCGATCAATGCCGGCATGAGCGGCGGCCCCAGCGTGACGGCCAGCGGCGACGTGGCCGGTGTGAATGTCTCGAAGCGCCTCGATGGCGAACTCGTCAGTTTTCTCGTTCCCGCCCGCTATGCCCAGCAATTGCTGGCCAAAGTCGCCCTGCAAGGCAAGCCGCCGAAAGACTTCAAACCGCTGGTGACGGCGCAGTTGCTGGCGCACCAGGACCTCATGCTGGCGCGCCTGCTCGACACGCCCTTGAGCCTGAAAGCCATGGGCCCGTACCGCGTGCCCGTGCGCGAATCGGATCAGATGCGCTGCTGGGGCCGCTCTAACGTCAAGTCCGACAAGCCCTACATGCTCGACAACACCAGCTGCGCCATGGAATCGGCCATTTTTATTTCCGGCGCCCTGCAGACCGGGCAAGTGTCGATGCGCCACGAATTCCTGCGCAGCAGCGAACTGGGCGCACTGCGCTTTTCCGAGCTGGCCAGCGCCTCGTTCAAGAATGAAAGTGTCGGCAGCTACAAGAGCGTGCACCTGACGGGGCCACAATGCACCGAACAGTTCGTCAAGAATGCCTCTCTGCACCTGCGCGCCGTCCTGTGCGTGCGTGCCTACCGCAAGTTTACCGGCCTGTACGACTTTGCCCTGCTGGCCGCCAGCACCGATGAGCCACTCATGAGCCTGCAAAGCCGCATCGACGCGCGCGGCGTGTCCTACGCCAACGGCATGCGCGTCACGCGCACCTTCCTCGAAGCGCTGTCGCGCGCCCCATCCACCAGCGGGACGCGCAAGCCATGACAGCGCCGTACTTCATCGAAATCCTCGCCGAGAATGGCGAAGTGCAGCAACGCCAGCGCATCGCCACCTTGCCGATTCGCATCGGCCGCGGCTACGATAACGACTTCATCGTCGACGACGCGCATACAGCCGCCCGGCACGCCATCGTCGAGGACGATGGCCAAGGCGGCCTGCTGCTGCGCGACCTGGGCAGCCAGAATGGCGTGATCCACCGGGGACAACGGCAACTGCAAGTGGCCTTGAACGGCAACAGCATTGTGCGCCTGGGCCACACGCGCCTGCGCGTGCGCGCCAGCGACCACCCTATTGCGCCCGAACTGAGCGACACCACCAGGCACGACTGGGAAGGCTTGCGCCCCGCCGTCGCCGGCCTGGCCATGATCGGCGCCTCGGCAGCCTTCAGCAACTGGCTCGGCGACGCGGAAGCCTTCGACCCGATTTCCTACCTGATGATCATCGCCTACGCGCTGGCCGGCGGCCTCGTGTGGGCGTCGATCTGGGCCGTGGCAAACCGCCTGTTCGGCCATGTGGCGCGCTTCGGTCGCCACCTGTTCATCATCGGCTGCGGCTTGCTGGCCATGGAAGTGTGGGAACTGGGCAGCAATGTGGCGGCGTATGCGCTGTCGCTGGAAGTGCTGACGCGCTACGGGCGGCATATATTCATCGTCATCGTCTGCACCATGATCTACTACCACTTGTGCACGATCAAGCCGCAGCACCCGCGCCGCTTCGGCCTCGTCGCCGTCGTGCTGGCCAGCATTGGCTCGACGCTGATCCTGCTGAGCAACCTGCAGACCAGCGGCCGCCTGGCCGACGAGGCGTACATGTCGGTGATCTACCCGCCGACCTTGCGTTTAGTCGCGGATCACACGACAGAGGCTTTCTTCCGCGATGCGGCCGGCCTGCAGCGCGCCGTCGACGCCGAGCGCGGCAAGGCGGCCAAGGGGGCCGACGAAGACGAAGACAGCGGCGATTAAGACGCCAATACGCAAAAAGCCCGCCGTGTCATCGCAGACCGGCGGGCTTTTTTATCGCGCGCTTGCAGGCGCGCGCACGTACGTCATGGCAACTTAGAACTTGGCTTCCTGCTTGCGGCGCGCCGTAAAGCCCAGCAAGCCCAGGCCGATCAGCAGCATGGCGTAGGTGGTTGGCTCAGGAACGGCCGAAATCAAGCCGTCATTGGCGCCAAAGCTGACGAAATTGTTATTGCCCGCCTTGAACTGCGCTTGCTGGCCGCCATCGCAGCAGCCTTCCAGGCCATAGATGCTCAGCGTGTGATTGCCGGCCGACAGGGAGCTCGAACCGCTGAAGAACTGGCTACCATTGTTGTAGTTGCCTGCCCACCACATGTCATTGCTCTTGAAGTCCAGCGCCACGCCGTCGAGGAACAGGGCGCCGCCCTTGCCGAAGTCGACGCCGCTACGAAAGCTCCAGGCGCCCGCATTGGCCGCGCTGACGCCGAAGTTGATGGTCGATTTGAAAGCGATATTCGAACCACTGCCAAACAGGCTGCTGTTATCGACGTTGTTATAGCTGGCGACCGAGGTCGAACCATAACCGGCGCCCGGCGTAGCCACGGCGGCATTCACTACGGACTGGTAGGCGGCGGCGGAAGCTTGCGCGCCAGCGTTCGAGTAGCCGGTGGAGAGAGTGATGGTGCTGGCGTTCGCGTGGGCAAACACACCGACAGCGATCAGGGACAAGGCGATTTTAGGCAAGTTTTTCATGATGATATCCAGTAAGTAAGTATTCAGTGGGCGCAGCAAGGGGCGCTGGCGCTGAATACACGCTGCATTGAGGCGTGTCGGCGTAGCGCGCTAGTAATTGCAGAAATGAGCGGTCGGTGGCGTAGACTTCCGCGTGAAAGTGCGGACTTGCAGCATGCCATTGCGGCACTGCAAGCGTCCTGGAAAGGGTTCGGGTTCCCGGGACAAAACCAGACAGTTGACGGGTCAGGTAAGACGATGGATGTATTCTATCTTAAATTCCCTGGAAGAAAAGTATTTTTCTTTTAACCATGAAAGATATTTTTCTAGCAAGTACCTTCCCGGTGCGAGAAAAAGTGCCGCCTCTCACTCTGGCGCACTGGCCATACGCCCGTATCGGTGGCGCTTGGCGTGTCGCGGCAGCACCACAGACCAGTCCGCCACTGTCGCATCTTGCGCATTTCTTTTCGCATGCCGCTGCACCACGCGGTGAAACAGCATGGCAAAATGCAGTCATGCAGCTATCTGTCCGATGAGGAGGAAAGAGGAAATGGTCGACCTGGAAGAACTACGCTATCTGGCACTGTCGTTTCCCGACGCCACCGAGGAAGAACACCACGACCGTCCAGCCTTCCGCGTGGGCGGGAAGATCTTTGCCACCCTGCCCGACGACGAGCACATCAACGTGCTGCTCGATGCGGAAGCGGCGCATATCGCCACCGTCATCACGCCGTCCGGCTGCGAAAAACTGTGGTGGGGCGAACGGCTGGCCGGCATCACGGTGCGCCTGGCGGACGCCGAACTGGACATGCTGGCCGCCGCCCTGACGGCCGCCTGGCGGCGCAAGGCGCCCAGCGACCTGGCCAAGACCATCGCCCCGAGCGGATAGTTACAGCGGCCAATTGCGCAGCAGCAATCCCACCATCTGCTGCAATTGCTCGCGCGACACTCCCGCCGCCGCCTGGATGGCCATGCCCTGCGACAGGGTCACGACAAAGCGCGCCTGCTGCTCCGGGCAGGAATCGGGCGGCAAGTCACCCTCCTCCTTGGCGCGCCGCAAGCGGTCGCGCAACTTGATCTCACCGCGCAGCCGACGCGCAAACAATTCATCGCGGATCGGCAAGGCATCGTCGCTGCAGGCGAGCGCCGCATTGACGCCCATGCAGCCGTGCGGACCATCGGGCATGGTTTGCGCGTCGACGTACTGCGTCAGCAAGGCTTGCACCACCTGGCGCGCCGTCGGCTGTTCCAGCGCCGCATCGAAGAACTGCATGCGCGTGTCACTGTAGCGCTCGAGCGCCTTGTGGAACAGCTGCTCCTTGTTGCCGAAGACGGCATACAGGCTGGGCCGGTTCATGCCCATGGCTTTCGTCAATTCCGGCAAGGAACTGCCTTCATAGCCTTTTTCCCAGAACACTTTCATGGCGCAATCGAGCGCCTGGTCCGCGTCGAAGGTGCGTGGCCGGCCCGTTTTCGCCTTGACCGCTTGCTCTTTTTTATCTTGTTTCATACCGTTCGGTAAAAAATTATTGACAACAATACCTGCCTGCCCTGA
The DNA here is from genome assembly GCF_051380935.1 of Janthinobacterium algoris. NCBI lineage: Bacteria > Pseudomonadati > Pseudomonadota > Betaproteobacteria > Burkholderiales > Oxalobacteraceae > Janthinobacterium > Janthinobacterium algoris. The sequence goes on from NZ_JBNYXZ010000005.1 coordinate 300,092, forward strand.
TTATATACCGACCGGTTAAAAACCTCCCGGCTTTTCAGGACCTCCCATGCAAACACCACCTGCTTCCCCCACCGCCCCGGCGGCCACCAGCGACGATACCACCGTGGCGCCCTGGCTGGCCGTCTTATCCGTCGGCATCGGCGCCTTCGCTCTCGTCACGTCGGAATTCCTGCCCGTCGGGCTGCTGCCGGCCATGGCCGCCGAACTGGCCATCAGCAAGGGCCAGGCGGGACTGATGATCACCACGCCCGGCATCGTTGCCGCGTTTGCCGCCATCTTCGTGACCGTCGGCTCGGGCCGCCTGGACCGCCGCATCGTGCTGCTGGCACTCACCGCCCTGCTGGTCGCATCGAACCTGCTGGTGGCGCTGGCCCCCTCGTATACCTGGATACTGCTGGGCCGCGCCATGCTGGGCGTGGGCGTGGGCGGCTTCTGGGCCATCGGCAGCGCCATCGGCCCGCGCCTGGTGTCGCCGCAGCATGCCTCGCGCGCCATGTCCATCATCTTCGCCGGCGTCTCGCTGGGCACGGTGGCGGGCGTGCCGGCCGGCGCGCTGGTGGGCGAGCTGATCGGCTGGCGCGTGGCTTTCGGCGCAGCCAGCGCCATTGCCGTGCTGGTCTTTATCGGCCAGCTATTGCTGCTGCCCAAGCTGCCGCCGACACAGGCCATCCGCTTGCGCCAGTTGCCGATGATTTTCGGCATTCGCAAGGCAAGGCTGGGCCTGATCGCCACGGCCATGCTCTTCACGGGCCAGTTCGCCGCCTACACGTATATCGCGCCATTCCTCACGCAAGTCTCGCACCTGGCGGCCGGCACGGTCAGCGCCATGCTGCTGGTGTACGGTGCTTCCGGCTTCATTGGCAACCTGGTGGGCGGCTGGGCCGCCGGCCGTTACGAACGGGCCGCGCTGATGCTGACGGGCGCCGTGCTGGGCTTGTCCATCCTGGCCCTGGCCGCGTTCGGCAGCCATGCACTCACCGCCATGCTGCTGGTGGCCGTGTGGGGCTTCGGTTTCGGCGCCATGCCGATCGCCGTGCAGACGTGGATGTTCAAGGCCGCGCCACACTTGATGGAAGGCAGCAGCGCGCTGTTTGTTGCCATCGTACAAGTGTCGCTGGCGTCCGGCGCCTTGCTCGGTGGCATGGCGGTCGACCGCTTGGGTGTGTCTAGCGCGATGGTGGTCGGTGGCCTGTTCGCCCTCGGCTGCGCCTTGACGATCGCGCTCTTCGGCAAGCCGCAAGCAGGCGCCAAGGCGGGCGCCGGCGCGGCTTGCGAGGCCTAAGTAACCCCCAATAAATTATTGTGTTTTCTGACTTCCATAACCGGCGCTGTGCGGTGTTGCCCGCAGCTAGCAGTGCTCGCACTGCGTCGCTGCAGGCGCCTTGCACAGCATCCGGTTCTGTTCGTCATAAATTCACAATAATTTCCCGAGGATTACTTAGCAAGGCAGTCGGTTCAGATGCGCCCGCGGCGGAATTCGCCAAGGAATTTCCTCACTTCGGCCGGCGTCATTATCACGTCCGCATCGCCGTGATACGCATACAGGAAGGGTGTGCCGCCCAGGCGGTCCGTCAGCTTGGCAAAGAGTAAAAAACGGCTGCCCAGCGGGTAACGCTGCAGGTCGACCAGGCGGCGCGAACACTGCACGGCCAGTTCCGGCGAAAAAGCCTGGCCCGGCACGGGGCGGATTTCCACGCGGCCATGGATAGCGCGCGATTCGACGGCGACGTGCCGGTATGCATAAGTATCACGGGCCATGCCGCCACCTTGAATGTAGTAAAGGCGCCATCTTAAGCGAAGACAGCGCCTGCCGTGCTACTGCGCCACGATGCGCAGCAAGCGGCCGTTGTCTTCATCGGTCAGCGCGTACAGGTAGCCGTCCGGCCCCTGGCGCACGTCGCGTACGCGCGCGCCGATGGCCAGACGGTCCTGCCCTGTCACCTTGCCATTCGCATCGACGACGATGCGGCGGATATCCTTGGCCGCCAGGCCGCCGCTGAAGATGCTGCCGCGCCAGGCGGCGATCTTGTCGCCCGTGTAGACGGCCAGCCCTGACGGGGCCGGCGACGGCACCCAGGCCACGCTGGGATTGCGCATGCCCGGCACCTCATGCTTGCCGACAGGCTCATGCGTCTTGTAGTCGGCGCCATAGCTTTGCAAGGGCCAGCCATAGTTGCCGCCCGCGACCACCAGGTTCAGCTCGTCGCCGCCATACGGACCGTGTTCCGTGGCCCACACGCGACCGGAAACAGGATCGAGCGCCAAGCCCTGCACATTGCGGTGGCCGTACGACCAGATTTCCGGCAAGGCGCCCTTGGCCGCCAGCGGATTGCCGGGCGCCGGCTTGCCCTCTTCCGTCAGGCGCAGGATGGAGCCCTGGTGCGTGGCCAGGTTTTGCGCCTGCTCGCGCGCCAGCCGGTCGCCGATGCGCAGCGGCGGATTGCCGCCATCGGCCACACTCATCAGCAAAGTGCCATCCGGCAGCCACAGCAGGCGCGAACCGAAGTGCTGGCCACCGCTCTTGTCGGTGGCAACCCTGAACAGGGTCTGGATGCCCGTCACCTTCTTGCCGTCGAACACGCCGCGCACCAGGGTCGTGCGATTCGCGTCATTCGTGCCCGTCGATACCGTCATGTAGACTCTTGGCGCGGCCTTGCCCGCATCCTGCGGATGAATAACGATATCGAGCAAGCCGCCCTGCCCGCCGGTAAACACTTTGGGCATGCCTTCCAGCGCCACATCCTCAAATTTCTTGCCATTCAGCAGATGCAATGTCCCCTGCTTGCTGGTGACCAGCGCACGTCCCTCGCCCAGCCAGGCGATGCCCCACGGCTGGCGCACTCCCTGCGCGACAGTCTCGGCCTTCCAGGCCTGTTTGGCGGCGGGCGGCTCGCCCGTGGCTTGCAGTTCGGCCCAGGCCGATGGTGCGGCGGCCAATGTCAATGCAAGCAAGATGCTGGTGCGGCGTAACTGGAACATGCTCTCTCCTGTCTGTGGATGATGCGAAGGTGGGATCAGGCGCGCAGCAGCAAGGCCACGGCTTCAGCCGCGATGCCTTCTTCCCGGCCCAGGTAGCCTAGTTTTTCATTCGTCTTGGCCTTGATATTGACCTGGCCCAAACTCACGCCCAGGTCTTCGGCCACGTTCGCGCACATGGCGGCGATGTGTGGCGCCATTTTCGGGCGCTGGGCGATGATGGTAGCGTCGATATTGCCGATGATATAACCGGTGGCTTGCACGCGGCGCGCGGCTTCGCGCAGCAGGGTGCGCGAATCGGCGCCCTTGAATTGCGCATCCGTATCGGGGAAATGGCGGCCGATGTCGCCCAGCGCGGCAGCGCCGAAGATGGCATCCGTGATGGCGTGCAGCAGCACGTCGGCGTCGGAATGGCCGAGCAAACCGAGGTGGTGCGGAATCTTCACGCCGCCGATGATCAGGTCGCGGTGCTCCACCAGCGCGTGGCAGTCATAGCCCTGGCCGATGCGGAAAGGAAGTACGGGAGTCGTGGTGGTCGTCATGCGGTCTTTCTGTTCAGGATTCAAGGATGGGCCAAGAGTGGGACAAATACAGCTCGGCCGTGTGTATGTCGCGCGGCAAGGTTACCTTCAGGTTGCGCGGGTGGCCTTCGACAAGCCTGGGCGCCAGGCCCAGCGCTTCGACGGCGCTGGCGTCATCCGTGATAGCTTGCGGGTAGGGCGCTTCCGATAATGCCCGGTGCAGCAAGGCGTAGCTGAACATTTGCGGCGTCTGCGCCAGCCACAGGCCCTCACGCGGCACCGTCTGCGCTGACATGGTGGCGGCACCCGTGTCCGGCCCGGCCCGCTTGACGGTATCGACCACGGGCAAGGCCAGCAAGCCGCCGGCCGGGTGCTCACCGACTTCGGTAATGAGCTTTGCAATCAGCGCCGGCGTCAAGCCCGGCCGCGCCGCATCGTGCACCAGCACCTGGTCATGCGCGGCTATGCTGCCTTGCACGGCGTGCAAGCCATTCAGTATGCTTTCCATGCGCGTGGCGCCGCCGCAGCGCAGCACCGTCACGCCCTGCTCCGGCACGACAGTGTCAATCAATCCATCCTCGGCGCTGACGACGACATAGGTGTGCGCAATCAACGGGCTGGCGAGAAAGGCGTCCAGCGCGTGGCGCAGCATGGGTTTGCCGGCGATGGGCAAATACTGCTTGGGACTGCCCGCTTCCATGCGCGCGCCCACGCCGGCGGCGGGGATCAGCGCAAAGTAGCGGACGGTGTTCGGTGCTGCTGTCATGCCATTCCTTGTCTAGTTGGCGGGCGCTGCCTTGCCCATCAGGATGTTCTGGATCTCGCCTTTGCACGCCTTGCCCAGGCGCGCATATTCCTGCGGAGAATCGATGGCCGCCTGCAAGGTTTCCACCTTGCGCATTTGTGCCTTGATATACGGCAACCAGCCCGTGTCGATCTCGCGCGCCAGCGCCGCCTTGGCCGTACCGCTGGGCGCATACAGGGGCCGCGCCTCGAAGCGTTTGGCCAGCGCGGCGCGCACGGTCTTTTCCACGCGCGGCAAATGTTCCATATAGGTTTTCATGTGGCGCAGTTCATGTGCGAGTATCTCATCATACGCGCAGCTGCCGGGGGCAAACTCGCGGCCGATATAGATCACCACGGGCGCATAGGTGAGGGTCACGGTAATCTGCGGCGCCACGCATTCGTAGCCGCTGGCCGGGTCTTGCAGCATGGGGCCGGCCAGAGCGATGGCCACGCGCGAGTCGGTCTTCGTCAATCCCAGCACCCAGGTGTTGGCGCGCGCCGTGCCCTTCATGACGGTCAGCGCCTTGTACGGCAGATGCGTGTCGATGCTGTAGCCGTTCTGCTGCGCCGTCAGCACGGACACCGTCTTGCTGATCGTGTCTTCGCAGCGCACCTGGAACGGCGTGCGCGTCTGCGCCTGTGCACCCAGGGTGACACAGGCAAGCAGCAGGAAAATGGGCAAGCGCATGCGGGGAATCAGGCCGGCTGCCAGGCGCCGCTGGTAATCTTGTCCAGCCAAAAGATGCCGATGACGGTTTTCACGTCCGTGATGCTGCCATCCTTGACCCAGTCGAGCAGCTGCGGCACCGTGGCCGTGAACGTTTCCAGGAATTCGCCCTCGTCAAGCTGGCGTTCGCCCGCTACCAGGCCACGCGCCAAAAACAGTTCCAGGTGCTCGTCCGAGTAGGCGATGGCATTGTGGATGGTGGAAACGAATTGCCAGTCGCTGGCCGTGTAGCCCGTTTCTTCCAGCAACTCGCGCTGGGCGCAGGCCAGGTGGGCCTCGCCCGCATCAATCTTGCCAGCCGGGAATTCGATGAAGACGCGGTCCAGCGGATAGCGGTACTGGCGTTCCATCAGTACCGTGCCATCGTCGAGCAGCGGCAGGATGACGACGGCGCCCGGGTGCAGGACGAATTCGCGCGCCGTGATCTTGCCGTCAGGCAGGGCAACACGGTCGCGCTGCACGCGCAGGAAACCGCCTTGATAAACGAGCTCGCCATCGACTTTGGTTTCAATCAATTGAGTATCGGTGGATTGGGTATCCATGGAATTCCTTTATTCAATAAAAAACGGCGCCAGAGGCGCCGCTTTCGGAGGGTGATGCTAGCGGCGTTTGCGCAGATAGCGTCCGACAAATCCGGGGAAAGCCAGCACCAGGAACAGACAGCCGGTGATGGCGTAAAACTCCCAGGTCTGCGGGAAACCGTTGCCGATGCGCGCTTCCAGCGCGAACGCCACTGCGCCGACGATGAAGTACAGAATCACCATCTCCAGCAGGCGCAGCGCCAGCGGCTTGCGCCAGCCCTGCTCTGCCTGCGCCGCCTTTTTCAGGGGCACGGCGGCAAACAGTTTCTCGTTCAAGAATGGCAGGTTGGCGCCCAGGATGCCCAGGGCGATTACCAGCCAGCTCGAGGCGGTGACATCCATCGGTCAGGACGCCAGGGTCTTGGTGATGGCGGTCGCGCAGGCAGCCAGGATGCTGTTAGGCATCACACCCAACGCCAACACAAACACGCCATTCAGGGCCAGCACGATGCGCATGTCGCCATGCACGACCAGCGCGTTGGTGTCCGTCGGCTCGTCGAACCACATTATTTTCACGACGCGCAGGTAGTAGAAAGCACCGATCAGCGAGAACAGCACGGCAGCGATGGTCAGCCACAGCTGGCCCGTGGCCAGCACGGAGGCCAGCACCGAGTACTTGGCCATGAAGCCCATCAGCGGCGGCACGCCGGCCAGCGAGAACATGAACAAGGTCATCACCAACGCGAAGATCGGGCTGCGTTTACCCAGGCCCTTGAAGTCGGCCAGTTCTTCTGCTTCGAAACCATTACGTGCCAGCAACATAATCACGCCAAAGGTACCCAGGGTGGTGAACACGTAGGTGATGACGTAGTACATCGAGGCACCGTAGGCGGTGGCTGCGCCAGCCGCGTTCAGTGTGTTGTTCGGTGCGTCCACGGTGCCCGCCAGCAGGCCCAGCAGCACGAAACCCATTTGCGCGATGGTCGAGTACGCCAACATGCGCTTCAGATTGGTTTGCGCGATGGCGGTGAAGTTACCGATGGCCAGCGACATCACGGCCAGTACCAGCAGCATTTGCTGCCAGTCATGCGCCATCGGCAGCAAGCCCTCGCCCAACAGACGCAGGGTGATGGCAAACGCGGCCAGTTTCGGCGCGCCGCCCAGCAGCAGGGTCACGGCCGTTGGCGAACCTTGATACACGTCAGGCACCCACATGTGGAATGGCACGACGCCCAGTTTGAAGGCCAGGCCGGCTACCAGGAACACCAGGCCGAAGACCATGATGGTGCCGTTGGTCTTGCCGTTTTCCAGCGCCACGCGCAGTTCGCCCAGGTCCAGCGTGCCGGACGCGCCGTACAGCATCGAGATACCGTACAACATGAAACCGGAAGCCAGCGCGCCCAGGATGAAGTATTTCATGGCCGCTTCCGTGGCCTTGGCGTTGTCACGACGCAAGGCGATCAGTGCGTACAACGACAGCGACATCAGTTCCAGACCCAGGTAGATGATCAGGAAGTTGTTGGCCGAGATCATGATCATCTGGCCCAGCAGTGCAAACAGGGCCAGCACGTAGAACTCGCCGCCCAGGTTACCCGACAGCATATTGCGGTCGGTGGCATAGGCACGCGAGTAGATCAGGGTCAGCGCCACGGCGCCGTACGAGAACAGTTTCAGCAGCTGCGACATCGGGTCCGACACGAACATATTGTGGAAGGTGTAGACGGTGGTGCCCGCGTTGAAGTCGCCCACGGTCAGCAAGGCGCAGCCTGCCAAAGTCAGCAGCGACAGCACATAGGTGATCGAACGCTTCGCCGCAGGCAAGAACATATCGATCAGCAAGAGCGCCGATGTGGCGATCAGCAGAAAGATTTCCGCGTACAGCGGTACCAGATTAGGTGCATTAGTCATGTTATCGGTCTTCTATTTAAGGCAACTTGCTGATGGCGACATGCTGCAGCAGGTCGGCAACCGAAGTTTGCATCGTGTCGGTGAACGGGGCTGGGTACAGACCCATCACGAGCACGGCGATGGCCAGCACAGCAAGCATGAAGAACTCACGTTTGTTGATGTCGGTCAATTCGGCCACATGCTTGTTCTTGATCTTGCCGAACACCACGCGCTTGGCCATCCACAGCGAGTACGCCGCGCCCCAGATCAGTGCCGTTGCAGCCAGCAAGCCAATCCAGAAGTTGTATTGCACCGCGCCCAGGATCACCATGAACTCGCCGACAAAGCCGGAAGTCGCTGGCAAACCGCAGTTGGCCATCGAAAACAAGACGAAGAAGGCGGCAAATTTCGGCATGCGGTTCACGACGCCGCCGTAGTCGGCGATGTTGCGGGTATGCATGCGGTCATACAGCACGCCGATGCACAGGAACATCGCGCCGGAGATGAAGCCGTGCGAAACCATCTGCACGATACCGCCCTGCACCGAGATGTCGTTGAACATGAAGAAGCCCAGGGTGACAAAACCCATGTGCGCGATCGACGAATAGGCGACCAGTTTTTTCATGTCCGTTTGCACCAGGGCAACCAGACCGATGTAGATGACGGCGATCAGCGACAAGGCAATCATGAAGCCCGACAGGTAGTGGCTGGCGTCCGGCGTGATCGGCAGCGAAAACCGCAGGAAACCATACGCGCCCAGTTTCAGCATGATGGCGGCCAGCACGGCGGAACCGCCGGTAGGCGCTTCCACGTGGACGTCCGGCAACCACGTGTGGACGGGGAACATCGGCACTTTCACGGCAAACGCCATCAGGAAGGCCAGGAAGATGAAGATCTGTTCGTTCATCGTCAGCTTGAACGCATGCCAGGCCAGGATGTCGAAACTACCCGTCACATTGCGCAGGTAAATGATGGCAACCAGGGTCAGCAGCGAACCGAAGAAGGTGTACAGGAAGAACTTGAACGACGCGTACACGCGGTTCGAGCCGCCCCAGATACCGATGATGATGAACATCGGGATCAGGGTTGCTTCAAAGAAGAAGTAGAACAGCAAGCCGTCCAGCGCGCAAAACACGCCGATCATCAGGCCCGACAGGATCAGGAAGGCACCCATGTACTGGGCGATGCGCTTCTCGATCACTTGCCAAGCGGAAATGACGACGATGACCGTGATGAACGCCGTCAGTGGAATGAACCACAGCGACAGGCCGTCGATACCCAGCGAGTACCAGATATTGAAAGTTGCTATCCACGGTGCTTTTTCGACGAATTGCATGCCGTGCGCGGCATTGTCGAAATGCTGGATCAGCGGCAAGGTGCACAGCATGCTGAGCACGGCGCCAGCCAGCGACAGCCAGCGGGTAAAGCCCGCTTTGCTGTCACGGCCGAGAGCCAGGATCAGGACGCCGCAAATGATCGGCACCCAGATCGACAGACTCAGGTAAGGAGGTAGTGTAGAAATCGTAGACTGCATCATGGTTCTCAGTATTCTTTTATCAGGTCAGCTTACTTAGCGGGCCAGAATGGCAGGAAATAGATCAGGAAGCCCAGCACGCCCAGGATCATCACGAATGCATAGTGATATATGTAGCCGGTCTGCAGCACTCGCGCCAGCGAGGACAGCCAGGCGACGACCTTGGCGCTACCGTTGACCAGCAGGCCATCGATCAGCTTCTTGTCACCGAAGTTCCACAGGCCATTACCCAGCAAGCGGGCACCACCGGCGAACACGACTTCATTGAACTTGTCCAGGTAGTACTTGTTGTCCAGCAGGGTGTGGATCGCGTGGAACTTGGCAAAGAACCAGGCCGGCACGCGCGGGTTGACCATGTAGCAGTAGTAGGCTGCCACGACGCCGGACAATGCCAACCAGAACGGTGCCGTCGACAGGCCGTGGATCGCCATCGCCATTGCGCCGTGGAATTCATGCGACAACTCTTCCATTGCTGGATGGTTTTCGCCGACGAAGATCACGCCCTTGAAGAAATCGCCATGCAGCATCGGGCCGATGGTCAGGTAACCGATCAGCAGCGACGGGATCGCCAGCATCACCAGCGGGAACCACACGACGAATGGCGATTCATGCGGCTTCTGGCCAGGTTCCAGGCCGTGATGCGCGTGATCGTCTTCCTCTTCTTCATCATGCGCGTCCGAATCATGCTTGGCCGCTGCTGCGTGATGGTCGTCATGAGCGTGCGCATCATGCGCGTGACCTTGGCCGAAACGTTCCTTGCCGTGGAAGACGAGGAAATACATGCGGAACGAGTAGAAGGCGGTGACGAACACGCCAGCCAGCACGGCGAACTGGGCAAAGCCAGCGCCCCAGATGTGCGTCGCTTCGACGGCTTCGATGATGCTGTCTTTCGAGTAGAAACCGGAGAACAGCGGCGTGCCGATCAGGGCCAGCGAACCGACCAGCGACGTGATCCAGGTGATGGGCATGTACTTGCGCAGGCCACCCATGTTGCGGATATCCTGGTCATGGTGCATGCCGATGATGACGGAACCGGCGCCCAGGAACAGCAGTGCCTTGAAGAATGCGTGCGTCATCAAGTGGAACACGGCCACGGAGTAGGCGGACGAGCCCAGCGCAACCGTCATGTAGCCCAGCTGCGACAAGGTCGAGTAAGCGACGACGCGCTTGATATCGTTCTGGATGATGCCCAGGAAACCCATGAACAGCGCCGTGATGGAACCGATCACCAAGATGAAGGACAGTGCCGTGTCGGACAGTTCGAACAGCGGCGACATGCGCGAGACCATGAAGATACCGGCCGTCACCATCGTCGCGGCGTGAATCAGCGCCGAGATCGGGGTCGGACCTTCCATCGAGTCAGGCAGCCAGACGTGCAGCGGGAACTGCGCCGATTTGCCCATCGCGCCGATGAACAGGCAGATGCAGGCGACGGTCAGCAGGGCCCAGTCGGTGCCTGGCAGGCTCAACAGCGCCAGTTCGTCTTTCTTGGCAAACACTTCCTGGTAGTTCATGGTGCCGGCGTAAGCCAGCAGCAGGCCGATGCCCAGGATGAAGCCGAAGTCGCCCACGCGGTTGACGAGGAAAGCCTTCATGTTGGCCACGATGGCCGTCGGACGCTGGTACCAGAAACCGATCAGCAGGTAAGAGACCAGGCCCACGGCTTCCCAACCGAAGAACAGTTGCAGGAAGTTGTTGGCCATGACCAGCATCAGCATCGAGAACGTGAACAGCGAGATGTAGGCGAAGAAGCGGTTGTAGCCTTCGTCGTCCTTCATGTAGCCGATCGTGTAGATGTGCACCATCAGGGAGACGAAGGTGACCACGCACATCATCATCGCCGACAGCGAATCGATCTGGAAGCCCACTTCCATCTTCAGGGTGCCGATCGTCATCCAGTTATAGATCGTGCCATTGAATGTCGCGCCATCCATCACTGCCAGCAGTGTCTGCACGGACAGGATGAACGCAATCAGTACGCCCAGGATCGTCGCGGTATGCGACGTCTTGCGTCCGACCAAATTACCCAGGAACTGGGTGCCAAGCAAACCTGCAATCGCGGCACCGGCCAGCGGCGCCAGCGGTACGGCAAGAAGGAGGTTAGGGTTGAGGAGTTGCCCCGCCATGATGAACCTTAATCGTTATTATTCGAGAGATCGAGTCTGAAAAACATCAGCCTTTGAGGCTGTCCAGGTCTTCGACGTTGATGGTATCCAGATTACGGAACATCACCACCAGAATAGCCAGACCGATAGCCGACTCAGCGGCGGCAACCGTCAGGATGAAGAAAACGAAGATCTGACCGGCCGCGTCGCCCATGAAATGGGAGAACGCGATGAAATTCATATTCACCGCCAGCAGCATCAATTCGATTGCCATCAGCAATACGATGATGTTCTTGCGGTTCAGGAAAATACCGACGATCGAGATTGCGAACAGGATCGCGCCCAGGACCAAAAAATGTGTGAGCGATAATGTCATGGTGCCTCCTTAACTTCCGGCTCAGCCGCAGGACGCTCGACAACCGCGTCCATCTTGATGATCTTCAGGCGGTCGTTGCGCTTGACGCGTACCGCATCGCCTGGAGCAAAATGCTTGGTGTCCTTGCGTTTGCGCAGGGTCAGTGCAACCGCGGCAACGATGGCCACCAGCAGCACGACGGCAGCGATCTCGAAGGCGAACACATATTTCGTGTAGATCAGCAGGCCCAGTTCCTTGGTGCCGCCCAGGTTGACGTTCACCGGAGCGATGCTAGGCGCAAAGTTGCGGAAACCGTGCCACAGGACAGCGGCCATTTCCAGCACAATGATCACGCCCACCGTCACGGACAGCGGCAAATAGCCCCAGAAACCTTCGCGCATGCGGTCGATATTGATATCGAGCATCATGACCACGAAGAGGAACAGCACCATCACGGCGCCGACATACACCAAGACCAGCACGATGGCCAGGAATTCAGCTTGCAGCAGCATCCAGATGCCCGCTGCGGAAAAGAAGGACAGCACCAGGAACAGTACTGCGTGGACCGGATTACGGGCCGTGATGACGCGCGTCGCTGCCAGAATCAAGATCAGCGCGAAGGCGTAAAACAAAATTGTTTTAAAGTCCATAAAAAACCCAATAGACGTACAGATGAACGAGGGGCGCGCCGCAGCCATGGGCTACGGCGCATCCATCAGCGATAAGGTGCGTCGGCGGCGCGCGCAGCGGCGATGTCATTTTCATAACGATCACCTACGGCCAGCAACATCTCTTTCGTGTAATACAAATCCCCGCGTTTCTCGCCGTGGTATTCCAGGATTTGCGTCTCGACGATCGAATCGACCGGGCAAGACTCTTCGCAGAAACCGCAGAAGATGCACTTGGTCAAGTCGATATCGTAACGCGTGGTGCGGCGCGAGCCGTCGTCACGCTGTTCCGATTCGATCGTGATGGCCATCGCCGGGCAAACCGCTTCGCACAGTTTGCAGGCGATGCAACGTTCCTCGCCGTTCGGGTAGCGGCGCAGCGCGTGCAAGCCACGGAAACGCGGCGAGATCGGTGTCTTCTCTTCCGGGAATTGCACCGTGATCTTGCGCGAAAACATGTACTTGCCTGTCAACGCCATGCCCTTGATCAGCTCGCCTAACAAGAGGCTGCTGAAGAAATCTTTTACCTTATCCATTCGTATGCACTCTCTTACTTCCAAATATTCCAGGATGTCTGCATCCAGGCAGCGACGAAGACCAGGTAGACCAGCGTCAACGGGATAAACACTTTCCAGCCGAGGCGCATGATCTGGTCATAACGATAGCGTGGGAAAGTACCGCGCACCCAGATGAACACCGACACGATGAAGAAGGTTTTTGCAAACAGCCAGAAGAAGCCGCCGAAACCACCCCAGAACTCAAGGAAAGCAAACGGTGCGGACCAGCCACCGAGGAACATGATCGAAGCCAGGGCGGCGATCAGGATCATGTTGGCGTATTCGGCCAGCATGAACATGGCGTAGGCCATGCCCGAGTACTCGACCATGTGGCCGGCGACGATTTCCGACTCGCCTTCGACGACGTCGAACGGGTGACGGTTGGCTTCAGCCAAGCCCGACACCAGGTAGATGACGAACATCGGCAGCAGCGGCAGCCAGTTCCACGACAGGAAGTTCACGCCCTTGTCGGCGAAAAAGCCGATTTGCTGGCCGCTGACGATGTCGATGAAGTTCAGGCTGCCCGAGACCATCAGCACGATGACCATCACGAAGCCCATCGGGATTTCATACGAAATCATCTGCGCCGAAGCGCGCATGGCGCCCATGAACGAGTACTTCGAGTTCGAAGCCCAGCCGGCGATGATGATGCCGTAGACTTCCATCGAGGTAATCGCCAGCAGCATCAGCAAGCCCGCGTTGACGTTGGCCAGCACGGCTTGCGGACCGAACGGCACGACCGACCAGGCGGCCAGGGCCGGCATGATGGTCATGATCGGACCGATCACGAACAGGCCTTTGGCGGCTTTGGCCGGGATGATGATCTCTTTGAACAAGAGTTTCAGCGCATCGGCGATCGGTTGCAGCAAGCCCAGCGGACCTACGCGGTTCGGGCCGACGCGGATCTGGATCCAGCCGATCAGCTTGCGTTCCCACAAGGTCAGGTAGGCAACCAGGCCCATCAGCGGCAACAACACGCACAGGATCTTGATCAGGGTCCAGAAGAACGGCCACGAGCCGCCCAGCAAATCCTGGCCGCTGCTGTTGATGACGTTTACAAATTCAGGCAGAGCCATCAGATTTTCCCCTCTGCTGTTTCAACTGTGATATCACCGAACATGCCGCCAAGCTTTGCTGTCGAGGCATGCGCCGCCGACACTTTCACCACATTGGCTGGCAGGCCGGCATGGATTGCCGCCACCAGGATGGCGCTGCCGGAGCCTTGCGCCACTTTGACCTTGTCGCCCGCCTTGATGCCCAGCTTTTCAGCCAGCGCCAGGGACAGGTGCGCTTGCGGCGCGGCACCATCGACCGTGCGTTGCAAAGGTTCGGAGCGGCGTACCAGCGCGTCGGCGAAGTAAATCGGCACGTCGGCGATGCGTTGCAGCGCTGGCGAAGCCGGTGCGTACGATGCCGCTTCCGGTGCGTTCTTGGCGATGTTGTTCAGCTGTGCCGACAAATCGGTCACGCCAGCACCAAACGCTTCGTCGCGGATCGCTTCGGAGGTGTCGTAGTCGAAACCGGCCAGGCCCAGGATGTTGCCCAGGACGCGCAGCACTTTCCAGGCTGGACGGGTTTCCGCCAGCGGTTTGACGGTGCCGTTGAAGCTTTGCGCGCGGCCTTCGCAGTTGACGAAGGTGCCCGAGGTTTCAGCGAACGGAGCGATCGGCAGCAAAACATCGGCGTAGTCCATGCCGTGCTTGAAGGCGGACATGGCCACGACCATGTCGGCGCCATCCAGGGCGGCGCGGGCCGCTTGTGGATTGGCGGCATCGAGTTCCGGCTCGGCGTGCAGCAGCACGTAAGCTTTCTTCGGTGCGGCAAAGGCAGCTTGCACATTGGCGCGCGGCTTGGCGACCAGGTGCGCGCCAACCGTATTGGCCGCTTCCGTCAGGTAACCGAGCTTGGCGCCCGTCTGTTCGGCGATCCATTGCGCGGCAGCATGCAGTTGCGACGCTTGCGGGTGTTGCGTGGCCGCGTTACCCAGCAGCACGGCACCGTTGTCACCAGCCATCAGGCTGGCGGCGATGGCCACAGCCACGTCCGAAGCGGTCACCGCTTCAAAACCGTTTGGCGCGGCGATTTCTTTGGCTTTGGCAACCGCGACGACCACTTGCGACAAGGCCGCCAGCCAATCGCTTGGTGCGACGATCATCTTGTTGGCGATGGTGATCAATTGATCATCGTCGGAGGCGTGCAAGATCGACAGCTTGGCGCCGCCCTTGACGGACGCGCGCAAACGCGTGGCCAGCAATGGATGATCCTTGCGCAGGAACGAGCCGATGACGAAGGCACGCTTGATCTGGCCAAATTCGTTGATCGGCATGCCAAGCCATGGTTTCACACCTGCGTCCAGCGCGAAGTCGGTCTGGCGCAGGCGGAAGTTGACGTTCTCGGAACCGAGACCGTTGACGACTTTTTGCAGCAGTACCAGCTCTTCGACGGTCGAATGCGGCGTGGCCAGCGCGGCGATGGCGTCAGCGCCATGCTCGTGCTTGATATTTTTCAAACCGTGCGCCACGTATTCCAGCGCGGTCTGCCAATCGACTTCTTTCCACTCATTGCCTTGTTTCAGCATCGGGGAAGTCAGGCGTTCGGCACTGTCCAGCGCTTCGTACGAGAAACGGTCCTTGTCCGAGATCCAGCACTCGTTGACGGCTTCGTTTTCCAGCGGCAATACGCGCTTGACCTTGCCAGCTTTCACTTGCACGATCAGGTTCGCGCCCAGGCCATCATGCGGGCTGACCGATTTACGGCGCGACAGTTCCCACGTACGGGCGCTGTAGCGGAACGGCTTCGAGGTCAGTGCGCCGACCGGGCACAGGTCGATCATGTTGCCCGACAGTTCGGAGTCGACCGTCTGGCCCACAAACGACACGATTTCGGAGTGTTCGCCGCGGCCGATCATGCCCAGCTCCATCACGCCGGCCACTTCCTGGCCAAAGCGTACGCAGCGGGTGCACTGGATGCAGCGCGACATTTCCTGCATGGAGACCAGCGGACCGGCTTCCTTCGGCTGCACCACGCGCTTGTCTTCCTTGTAGCGCGATTCGCTCTTGCCGTAGCCCACTGCCAAGTCTTGCAACTGGCATTCGCCGCCCTGATCGCAGATAGGGCAATCGAGCGGGTGGTTAATCAGCAAGAATTCCATGACCGACTTTTGCGCCTGCACAGCTTTATCGCTGGCGGAGCGCACGATCATGCCGGCACTGACCGGGGTCGCACAAGCGGGCAAAGGCTTGGGCGCCTTTTCCACTTCGACCAGGCACATGCGGCAGTTCGCTGCGATCGACAATTTCTTGTGATAGCAGAAGTGCGGAATGTAGGTTCCCAATTTGTTGGCGGCGTCCATCACCATGCTACCAGCAGGGACTTCGACTTTTTTGCCGTCTATTTCGATTTCAACCATGGTGATCGTTACCTGACGCAGCTTAGATATATGCGGGCACTAAGCAATGCTTGTGCTCGATATGATATTCAAATTCTTCACGGAAATTCTTAATGAAGGCCCGTACCGGCATGGCAGCCGCATCGCCCAGCGCGCAAATGGTGCGGCCCTGGATGTTGTCGGCGATCGAGTTGAGCATGTCCAGGTCGTCTGGACGACCCTGCCCCTGCTCGATGCGGTGCACCATGCGGTACATCCAGCCTGTGCCTTCACGGCAAGGCGTACACTGGCCGCACGATTCTTCAAAGTAGAAGTAGGACAGGCGCTCCAGCGCCTTCACCATGCAGCGTGTTTCGTCCATCACGATGACGGCGCCCGAACCCAACATCGAACCGGCTTTCGCGATCGAGTCGTAGTCCAGGTCGGTCTGCATCATGATGTCGCCGCGGATCACCGGCGCGGACGAGCCGCCAGGGATCACGGCCTTGATCTTTTTGCCACCACGCATGCCGCCTGCCAGTTCCAGCAGTGTGGCAAACGGCGTGCCAAGCGGCACTTCGTAGTTGCCCGGCAATTCCACGTCGCCCGAGATCGAGAAGATCTTCGAACCACCATTGTTCGGCTTGCCCATCGCCAGGTATTTCTCTGGACCAATGTTCAGCACGAATGGCACGGCCGCGAAGGTTTCCGTGTTGTTGATCGTCGTCGGCTTGCCGTACAGGCCAAACGAGGCAGGGAAAGGCGGCTTGAAGCGCGGCTGGCCTTTCTTGCCTTCCAAGGACTCCAGCAGGGCCGTTTCTTCGCCGCAGATGTAGGCGCCATAACCATGGTGCGCATGCAACTGGAACGAGAACTCGCTGCCCATGATCTTGTCGCCCAGGAAACCGGCGGCGCGCGCCTCTTCCAGCGCTTCTTCGAAACGCAGGTATTCCTGGAAGATTTCACCGTGGATATAGTTATAGCCGACGGTGATGCCCATCGCATAAGCGCCAATGGCCATGCCTTCGATCAGCGCATGGGGATTGTAACGAATGATGTCGCGGTCCTTGAAAGTGCCCGGTTCGCCTTCATCTGTATTGCAGACGAGGTATTTTTGACCCGGGAACTGGCGCGGCATGAAGCTCCACTTCAAGCCGGTAGGGAAACCCGCGCCGCCACGGCCGCGCAAGGACGAAGCCTTGAGGTCGGCGATGATCTGTTCCGGCGTGATTTTCTCTTCCAGGATACGCCGCAGGGCGCTATAGCCGCCGCGGTTCACATAATCTTGCAAATGCCAGTTCTTGCCATCCAGATCCTTCAGGATCAATGGATCGATATGGCGGTTGTGGAGTGACGTCATTTCTTGAGTTCCTCCAGCATGGCGTCGATTTTCTCGTTCGACATCCAGCTGCACATGGTTTTATTACTGACCAGCAAGACAGGCGCATCGCCGCAAGCACCCATGCACTCGCCTTCAACCAGGGTGAACTGGCCATCGGCGGTGGTTTCGCGGAAATCGATACCCAGTTTCTGCTTCAGGTAGTCTGCAGCGCGCACGCCGCCCGACAGCGCGCATGGCAGGTTGGTGCACACGGTGATCTTGTGCTTGCCCACGGGTTTCACGTTGTACATATTGTAGAACGTGGCCACTTCCTGCACGGCAATCGCCGGCATGCCGATGTAATCGGCCAGTTCCTTCATGGTTTCCGGCGCCAGCCAGCCCAGTTCATCCTGGGCATGGGCCAGCGCGGCCATGACGGCCGACTGACGTTGGTCGGCCGGGTACTTGGCCAGCTCGCGGTCAATTTTCTTATAGCATTGCTCTGATAACAACATACTTTTTGCCTCTTAGCGGTCAATACTGCCGAACACGATATCTTGCGTCCCGATGATGGTCACGGCGTCGGCAAGCATGTGCCCACGCGCCATCTCATCGAGCGACTGCAAGTGAGCGTAGTCTGGCGCGCGCAGTTTCATGCGGTACGGTTTGTTGGCGCCATCGGACACCAGGTAGACGCCGAACTCGCCCTTCGGATGTTCCACGGCGCTGTAGGCCTCGCCTGGCGGCACGTGGAAACCTTCGGTAAACAGCTTGAAGTGGTGAATCAAGGACTCCATGTTGGTCTTCATGTCGACGCGGCCCGGAGGCGCCACCTTGCGGTTGCTGGTCATGACAGGACCTTCATTGTTGCGCAGCCACTCCACGCATTGCTTGATGATGCGGTTTGACTGGCGCAGCTCTTCCACGCGGACCAGGTAGCGGTCGTAGCAATCGCCGTTGGTGCCGATAGGAATATCGAAATCCATCAGGTCGTACACTTCGTACGGCTGCTTCTTGCGCAAGTCCCACTGCACGCCCGAGCCGCGCAGCATGGCGCCCGTAAAGCCCATGGCCAGCGCATCTTCCGGCGAGACCACGCCGATGCCGACGGTACGCTGTTTCCAGATTCGATTATCGGTCAGCAAGGTTTCGTACTCGTCCACCGAATTCGGGAAACGGCGCGCGAAGTCTTCGATAAAGTCCAGCAGCGAACCCTGGCGGTTTTCATTCAGCTTGCCGATGGCCTTGGCGTTGCGGATGATCGACGCCTTGTGCTGCGGCATCGCGTTCGGCAAGTCACGGTACACGCCGCCCGGACGGTAGTAAGCCGCGTGCATGCGCGCGCCCGAGACTGCCTCGTAGGCGTCGAACAAGTCTTCACGGTCGCGGAAGCAATACAGGAACGGGCCCATGGCGCCAACGTCCAGCGCGTGGGTACCGAGCCACATCAAGTGATTCAGGATGCGCGTCATCTCGTCGAACATGACGCGGATGTATTGCGCGCGCAGCGGCACTTCCAGGCCCAGCATCTTTTCGATGGCCATCACGTACGCATGTTCATTGCACATCATCGACACATAGTCGAGACGGTCCATGTACGGCACGGATTGCAGATAAGTCTTTTGCTCGGCCAGCTTCTCGGTAGCGCGGTGCAGCAGGCCGATATGCGGGTCGGCACGCTGGATGACTTCGCCGTCCATCTCCAGCACCAGGCGCAGCACACCGTGCGCGGCCGGATGCTGTGGCCCAAAGTTCAGGGTGTAGTTCTTAATCTCAGCCATTATTTCATCCCGTAATGTTCTTCGCGGATCACGCGCGGCACGTTTTCCCGCGGCTCGATCGTCACAGGCTGGTAAATCACGCGCTTTTGTTCCGGATCGTAACGCATCTCGACATAGCCGGAGACAGGGAAATCCTTGCGGAACGGATGGCCGATGAAACCGTAATCGGTCAGCAGGCGGCGCAAGTCGTTGTGGCCTTCGAAGAGAATGCCCAGCAAGTCGAACGCTTCGCGCTCGTACCAGTTGACGGCACGCCAGATGTTCACCACGGAGGGCAGCAGCGGCATGTCGTCGTCGGGTGCGAACACGCGCACGCGCACGCGCCAGTTGTGCTTGACCGACAGCAAGTGCGAGACGGCCGCGAAACGCAGGCCATCCCAGCTACCGTCGCCATAGGTCGAGTAGTCGACGCCGCACAGGTCGAGCATTTGCTCGAAATGCAGGGTCGGATCGTCGCGCAAGGTCTGCATCACGGCCAGGTAGTCCTCGGCCTTGACGACCAGGGTAACTTCGCCCAGCGCAACCGTCGTGCTAACGCGATCGCCCAGGGCAGTGCCGAGGGCGTTTTGCAATACTTCTAAATGTGTTGTCATAATCTGAAGCGGCCCGGTTAGCGTGCGATCGTGCTGGTACGCTTGATCTTGTTCTGCAACTGCATGATGCCGTACAGCAAGGCTTCAGCGGTCGGAGGACAGCCAGGCACATACACGTCGACGGGCACGATGCGGTCGCAACCGCGCACCACGGAATAGGAGTAATGGTAGTACCCGCCGCCATTCGCGCAGGAACCCATCGAGATGACCCAGCGTGGCTCTGCCATCTGGTCGTAGACCTTGCGCAAGGCCGGCGCCATCTTGTTGCACAGGGTGCCGGCAACGATCATGACGTCGGACTGACGCGGCGACGGACGAAACACGACGCCGAAACGGTCCATATCGTAGCGGGCTGCGCCCACATGCATCATTTCGACCGCACAGCAGGCCAGACCGAACGTCATCGGGAACATAGACCCGGTGCGCGCCCAGTTGATCAGCTTGTCGGCCGAGGTGGTGATGAAACCTTCGCTTAATACGCCTTCAATAGCCATGGCTTATTCCCAGTCAAGGGCACCTTTCTTCCAAATGTACCAAAATCCGACCACGAATTCAGCGATGAACACCATCATCGTGACGAAACCGGCCCAGCCCAGGTCGCGCATTGCAACGCCCCATGGGAAAAAGAATGCCGTTTCCAGATCGAACAAAATAAACAGGATTGCGACCAGATAGTAGCGCACATCAAATTTCATGCGCGCGTCTTCGAATGCTTCAAAGCCACATTCGTACGGGGAGAGTTTTGCTGCATCAGGCTTGTGAGGGCCCAACAGGCGCCCCAGGAGCTGGGGAGCGATACCGACACCAAGGCCGATAATAATAAACAGCAGGACGGGGAAGTAATTTTCGAGGTTCACGATTGATAAGCTTATATTGAACGATCGGTTAAATGAGGACGCTGCGATCATTTGCAGCGTATCTAACGCACGACCCCAATCAAAGCTAAGACCAGGATCGAACGACACATCCTCGTAAAAAAAGCCAGCAACTTTGTACGAGCCATGGCTCGTGCGCCGTTGCTGGCTTCTGATTTCTGGTGCCGACGACGAGACTCGAACTCGTACAGCTTTCGCCACTACCCCCTCAAGATAGCGTGTCTACCAATTTCACCACGTCGGCGGTAAGGCCCGTATTCTACTCTGCTTTGCCGCTAAAGTTAATGCACAAATGCATCAAAACACAGATAAAAACGATAAATTTTTACATCTTCCAGCACGCCAGGATTTTTTCCTGCCGCACTGCTAAAACATTCAGCAATAATCTGCCCGTAATGAGAATTACTCTCGATGAGGTATCGCGCGAGCACTCAGTAACTGCTCAGTGACTAGACGATTACTTTGGAATCGCGCCTGCCGGGGTGCTGGCAACCGGTGCCGCCGCTGCTGGAGCGCTGGCCGCTGGTGCTGCAGGGGCTGCTGGCACCGTCGTCGGGATCGCGCCCGCGCCGGTGACTGGCACTGGCTTGACGACTTTATCCATCACGCCGCCGCCGACGATGGTGGCGCGCTGATTCGCCATCAGCGACAGGGCCAGAGTGGCGCCAAAAAAAATCGCGGCGGCAACGCCCGTCGATTTCGACATGAAGTTCGACGAACCCGTCGCACCAAACAGGCTGCCCGAGGCGCCCGAACCGAAGGCGGCACCCATGTCGGCGCCCTTGCCGTGTTGCAACAATACCAGCGCGATAATCGACAATGCCGAAATAACCTGTACTACCACTACCAGATTGAACATCATGTTCATTGCAATTCCATTCTTAGTTTAAATTAATTCAATCAGCGGCGTGAATAATTGCCAGGAAATCCGCCGCCTTCAATGCCGCCCCACCGATCAGACCGCCATCGATATCCGGCATCGCCATCAATTCTTGTGCGTTCTCCGGCTTCATGCTGCCGCCGTACAGGATCTGCACGCCGGCCGCCGCTACCGCATTCTTTGCCGCCAGCTGGCCGCGCAATACCTGATGCACGTCCTGCGCCATTTGCGGCGTGGCCGTCTTGCCCGTGCCGATAGCCCAGACCGGCTCGTAGGCCAGCACCAGTTTCGCCACGTCGTCGGTGGAAATCGCCGCCAGCACGGCGCCCAGCTGCTGCGCCACCACCGCGTCGGTCTGACCCGCTTCGCGCTGCGCCAGCGTCTCGCCGATGCAAACGATAGGCGTGATGCCTGCCGCCAGCGCGGCAACCGTCTTGGCTGCCACCTGCGCATCACTCTCGCCGTGGTAGGCACGACGCTCGGAATGCCCGATCACCACATAGCTGCAGCCAAAATCCTGCAACATGGCGGTCGAAATTTCTCCCGTGTAGGCGCCACTGGCGTGCGCGGACACATCCTGCGCACCCCAGCCAAGAGCCGAGCCTGCCAATTGCGCTTGGCACTGCGCCAGATACGGCGTAGGCACACAAACAGCGCTGGCGGCGCCAGAGGCAGTCAGGCCAGCCACTATTTCAGACAATAACACCGCGTTCGAGGTGCGACTGCCGTTCATTTTCCAATTTCCGACGACGAGTTTGCGACGCATAGTAGCCTAAATTCTAATAACCCGTCATTCTAACTCCGGCACCGATGCCGGTCAAACAGGCAGTACCCCGTTTCAAACAACTTGCAACATGATCTTGCCCACATGCGTGCTCGCTTCCATCAAGGCATGTGCCTCGCTGGCTTTTTCCAATGGGAAAGTTTGATAGATCACGGGCTTGATCTTGCCCGCCTCGATCAGCGGCCAGACGGTCGTGCGCAGATGGTGCGCGATGGCCGCCTTGAAGGCCACGGGACGGGGGCGCAGGGTCGAGCCGCTGACGCTCAGGCGACGGCGCAGCACTTGGCCAAGGTCCAGCGTGGCCTTGCTGCCGCCCTGCACCGCGATCAGGCCGATGCGGCCATCGTCGGCCAGGCAATCAATTTCGCGCGGCAAGTAATCGCCGCCCACCATATCGAGGATGACGTCGACACCGCGGCCAGCGGTCAATTCCTTGACAACGGCCACGAAATCTTCCGTGCGGTAATTGATGCCCCGTTCGGCGCCCAGCGCTTCGCAGGCGCGCGCCTTCTCGTCGCTGCCCGCCGTGGCGAAGACGCGGTGGCCGAGCGCGGCCGCCAATTGAATGGCCGCCACGCCGATGCCGGAGGTGCCGCCCTGCACCAGCAAGGTTTCACCATCGGCCAGGGCGCAGCGGTCAAACACATTGCTCCAGACGGTAAAGAAGTTTTCCGGCAGGGACGCGCCCTCCAGCGGCGTCAAGCCTTGCGGCAAGGGCAGGCACTGGCCGACAGGCGCGGCGCAATACTCGGCATAGCCGCCGCCCTGCACCAGCGCGCAGACCAGGTCGCCTTTTTTGAATTCGGTGTTGCTAAAGTCGCCATCGACAACTTCGCCCGCCACTTCCAGGCCGGGCAAGTCCGACGCGCCGGCTGGCGGCGCGTATTTGCCCAGACGCTGCAACACGTCAGGGCGGTTGATGCCGGCCGCGTGCACCTTGATCAGCAGTTCGCCCGCCGTATATTGCGGCATGGGACGTTCGGCGATCTGCAAAACGTCGGCGGGACCTGGCTGGCTGATGGCAACTGCACGCATGGCGGGACTCTTTCAAGGGAAAACGGCGATTGTACGCCAAGCCGCCGCCCCTTGCTGAGGGCCTCCCCCTAAGCGCCGCCCGTCTTCGACTGGCGCGGCAAGGGCATGCCCGGCTTCCATTTCGACGACAGGGCCTGCCCTTCTTCGACCTGCTCATGCGTCATCTTGCGCACCACGGCGGCGCGCTGGTCGGCCGCATTCGCGTTGCCATTGGCTGCCGCCAGGTTCCACAGCATGTAGGCGATAACGTTGTCCTGCGGCACGCCGCCCATGTGGTAGCGGTACATCAGCCCCAGCACCTGCTGCGCCTCTGCATGGTTCTGCTCGGCCGCCTTGCGGAACCAGCCGACGGCCTGCTTGTGGTCTTGCAGCACGGCGTTGCCCGTGTAATACATGGCGCCCACCACATACTGGGCATCGGCCTTGCCCTGCTCGGCCGCCTTGCGGTGCCAGAACATGGCTTGCTTGTAATCCTGCGGCAAGCCGCGCCCCATGTAATACATCAAACCCAGCAAATGCTGGGCATCGGCATTGCCGGTCTTGGCAAGGGGCAGTATTTCCTTGTAAGCCAGCGCGTAATTCTTGTTGTTGTAGGCGCTGGCGCCTTCGACGAAGCCAGCCCGCGCGGGTAGCTGTATCGTCAACAGCATGAGTAATGTAATGATCAGTTTTTTCATCGGAATGGGATGTGGTCTGACTACTTATTCTTGTCCTGCCGAAGGCTTGCGGCAGGATGCTTTTATTTCCAGCTTACTTTGCCCAGGCCCTCGACGCTGACATCGCGGTTGGCCGGCTTGCCGTACACCACCACCGAACCGAGTCCGCTCAGGTTCAACTTGGCATTCGTATGGGCATTCACCGTGGCATTGCCGAGGCCGCTCAATTCCAGGTTGACGGCGTCCGCTTCGAATTGCTGCGCATTCAGGCTGCCCAGGCCGCCCAGGCTGGCTTTCAGGATGCGCCCGCGGCCGCCCAGCACCACCGAGCCGGCGCCCTGCAAGTCCAGTTCCGCGCGCTCATTGTTGCCGATCCAGAGCTGCATGCTGCCCACGCCGCCCAGGCTGGCATTGAGCTTGCGGTAGTCGCCCACCAGCTTGATGCTGCCCGCCCCTTCCAGCGACAGGGTCAGCTCCTCGCCCTTGAAACCCGTGATATCCGTGCTGCCAAAGCCTTCCGAGCTCAGTTCGCGTAAGTTCGGCAAGACCAGGTCGGCGCGTATCGACGAGGGGCCGAGCTTGAAGCCGCGCACTTCCGTTTCGATGTGCAGGGTATCGCCGCTTTGCGCCGTGCTGACATCGGCGATGTAGCGCTTGTCGGCCGTGATGCTCAGCGAAGGCACATTGCCCTGGCGAATGCGCACTTCCATCACGCCATCGAGCTTGACGCGCACCACGCGGGCGTCGATGTTGCGCATTTCCAGCAAACGGGTCTCGGCGGCCGCGCCGCGCACCAGGCCCAGTGTCGCCAGGAACAACAGCGCCAGTTGCAGTGTCTTTTTCATGTAGTGCATCCTCGGTATCTTGTTTTTATCTGCCTGCTCGCCCGCCAAGGGCGCCTGCATTGCTCGCGCAGCACCACTGTAGCAGCGCCGAAAATTGCTGACAATTAATTATGCAAAACGGGCTTTTTCGGCGGCGCTCAGGCGCTTGGCCTTGACCACCACCACTTGCATGGCAGCCTTGTTCGCTGGCGCGGCCACAGTGGCCGTGGAACTGGCCACTTGCAGGGCCGGAGCGGCCGGGGCGATGGCGTAGCAGCTGGCGCTGAGCAGGATGGCGGCGGCAACGGCAATGATTTCCATGTTTTTAGCGACGTTCATGTTGTTCTCCTCGGGTGTCTGGCAGTGGGCTTGCGGTATGGTGTCACTATAGCCATACCGCCCCCGGCAGACACGCCGATTGCGACGAACTGCGCTTTTGGCAGGCTGGCCTGACAAAAACGCGGATGAACGTGCCGAATAAGCGTCGCGGGTAAACGTCGCTTGATTGCTGCGCGCTTAAAACTCTTCCCACTCGTCGGCGCCGGACTTGGCCGCCTTGGCCGCCTTGACCGGCTTGGCCGGCGACAGTGCGCGGGCCGGCACGCGCGGCGCCGGTGCGGCCGGCCTGGCCTTGAGGCGCGTCACGGGCGCGGGCGCGGCGGCAGGACCGGCCTCACCGAGGCGGAACATGCCGACCGCCTGCGCCAGGTCCACCGCCTGCTCCTGCAGGCTTTCCGCAGCGGCCGCAGCCTGCTCGACGAGGGCCGCGTTTTGCTGCGTCATGGTGTCCATGTGCGTGACGGCCGTATTGATTTCGCCGATGCCGGCGCTCTGTTCGCGGCTGGCCACCGTGATCTCGCTCATGATGGTCGTCAATTGCTGCACCGAGGCCACCACCTGATCCATGGTCTGGCCCGCTTCATCGACGAGGCGACCGCCTGCATCCACCTTCTCCACCGAATCGCCAATCAATGCCTTGATTTCCTTCGCCGCGCCAGCCGACCGTTGCGCCAGGTTGCGCACTTCGGACGCCACCACGGCAAAGCCCCTGCCCTGCTCGCCCGCGCGCGCCGCCTCGACGGCGGCGTTCAGCGCCAGGATATTCGTCTGGAAGGCGATGCCGTCGATCACGCCGATGATATCGACGATCTTGCGCGAGCTTTCCTGAATGCCGGCCATGGTGCCCACCACTTGCTGCACCACGCGGCCGCCCTTGGCCGCCACTTCCGAGGCGGACATGGCCAGCTCGTTGGCCGCATGTGCGTTTTCCGCATTCTGCTTGACGGTCGAAGTCAGCTCATCCATCGAACTGGCTGTTTCTTCCAGCGCGCCCGCCTGCGCTTCCGTGCGTGACGACAGGTCGGCATTGCCGGCGGCAATGTCCGCCGACTCGCTGCGCACCAGGGTGCTGATACTGCGGATCTGCACCAGCACGGTGGCGATCTTTTCGACGAACAAATTGAAGGCCTTGGCGATCTGCGCCAGTTCGTCCGTGCCATCCGCGTCGAGGCGGCTGGTCAGGTCGCCATCGCCCGTGGCGATCGCTTCCATCGCATCGCGCACCACACCCAGGCGGCGCAGGGCACGCGCCACCAGCGCGCTCAGTACCGTGGCGGCCAGGGCCAGTACCAGCAAGGCCGTCAGGGCCGAGGCGCGCAGCATGGAGCTCAGGGCTTGCGTGGATTCTGCACGGTCGAGCACGGTAGCCAGCAGCCAGTCGCTGCCCGGCACCTTACTCACATGCAAGATACCATCGCGCTCGCCGAGGCGAATGGCGGCACCATCGCCGCTCTTTTCAATATTGCCCAGCGCCTGCGCGCTCAAGCCCGGGTCGAGCTCGGCCAGCGGTTTCAGGGTCAGCTTGCCGTCCGGGTGGGCGATGATCTTGCCGCCGCCATCGACGAGGAAGGCGTAGCTGGACGCCGTTGGCTTGATCGAGGCGACATTTTGCACCACCGCATCCATCATCACGTCGGCCGCCATCACGCCCGTCACGCTGCCCTTGCCGCCCAGCGGCTCGGCAAACGTCACCACCAGCTTGCCCGTGCTGGCGCCGATATACGGTGCCGTGATGATGGGGCCGCCCGTTTCCGACGCCAGCTTGTACCAGGGCCGCGCCGTGGGGTCGTAGTCGGCGGCGCGCTTGCGCTCTTGCGAAAAGACGGCGTGCTTGTCGGCAAAGCCGATATACGCCATGTCAAACGTGCCCGCTTGCTCGGCGGCCTTCAGGGCCGGCAGCGGATCGGCCGCCGTGGCGCCCTGCTTGAGCGAAGCCACCACGGCTTGCTTGGAACGCAGCCATTCGGCGATGGCCTGCGCGTGGCTGTGCGATAACTGCAGCATTTGCGTGTCGAGCGCGGCCAGGGTGCTTGAGCGCGTAGTGTAGAAATTGGCAATGGCGACGGCCAGCATGGCCAGCACGACGATGGAAACAGCGATGGCGATCAGCCGCGCCTTAAGGGAGGACAACATGGTGCATCCAATAAAAAAGAGAAAATCGGGAGGGATGCGCCATGGTCAGGGAATAAGATTTTGTCGTCAAGCAATACCGACTATCAATTACCCATAAACAACAATTGATACCTTATGTTAACTACCTAATAACTATATAGTAACTACGTCTCGCCGCGCAGTTTGCGCAAGGCCGGCGATTCGCCGCCCGTGGCCTCGATGCGGAAACGGGCAAACGTCTGCTCCAGTTCGGGGTAACGGCGCAGACCGCCTTCGTTAAAATAGCGCGCCCCGGGGATCTCACCCCAGGCCAGCGGCGCGCTCACGGCGCCAGCGGCCACCTGCGCCAGCAGCGGCGCCAGCGCGCTACGCAGGTCGGCCACCTCCCCGTCGGCCGGCGTCAGGCGCGCCAGCAACTGTTCCAGTTCGGTAGCAAGGGCTTGCAAGCGCTGCTGGTCCATCATCTCTCCTCAGTTTTTGATCGTGCCGATCAGCACAGGGACTGACCACAAGTTTCGGTTGGGTAGCAAATACTGTTGCGCCCCGCCCTTGCGCCGCACCAAGCCGCCCAGCTCCTGCGTGGGCGCCACCTGGCTGACAAACACCTTGACGGTGCCCTTGGGCATGATCTGATACACATCATACAGCGGCGCCTCACTCTTCAGGGGCAAGCCGAAGCAGTCAGCCAGGCTGGCACACTGGCCCGAGGCCAGCTGCAATTGCGCGCTGGTGGTGAAATACGGCGAATACGGCGACACATTCTGGCCATGCGGCACGATCTTCACCAGCGCGGCCGACATGGCTTGCAAGTCCGGCAAGGTACTGCCGGAAGCCAGCTGCTCGACCGCCCGCGCATAGATGGTGTCGGCCGGGGCGGCGGGATCGGCGGCGCGCAGTTCGCGCAGGAACTGCTGCCCTGGTTCGCTATCGAGATAGGGATCGATCGCTTCCCGCTGCAAGCCCGCTGTCTTGAAGGTGCTGAGGTCATGGATTTCGCGCGCATGCACGGCGCGCAAGGCGTCGATATCCTGCGCCGGCATGGCCGTGGACGCGGCGGCGATGGGAATCGGCAGCGGCACCGGCGTGGGCGCGCTGTCCAGCTGTGCCCGGACGCCGGGCACGACGGCAAGCAAAAAGGCGGCGGCCAGCCCGCAGAATGTGCGCATGCTGCATCTCCTTGGAAGACTCGTTCAGGGGAAGATCCCATGCCGAATCTACAGAGAGCGACAGCGGTCGATACGCGCTACATCAAGGCCGGCGCAGACAGGCGGACAAGGCGGCATCGACCTTCGATACAGCGCAAACAAGACGTAAAAAACCGCCAGGCTTGCGCGCTGGCGGTTTTGAGCATGCGGCCGAGGCCGCACTCAGGCGAACTTAAACGAACTTAAGCGGCTGGCGCTTCGTTGCCTTCAGCAGCTTTCATCGACAGCTTCAGACGGCCGCGGTCGTCCGTTTCCAGCACTTTAACGCGCACCAGCTGGCCTTCTTTCAGGTAATCGGCCACGGCGTTGACGCGCTCGTTGGCGATCTGGCTGATGTGCAGCAAGCCGTCCTTGCCTGGCATGACTTGCACGATGGCGCCGAAGTCCAGCAGTTTCAGCACGGTGCCTTCGTAGGTCTTGCCCACTTCGACCGAAGCGGTCAGTTCTTCGATGCGGCGCTTGGCTTCCTGGCCGGCTTGCGCGTCGACGGAAGCGATGGTGACCACGCCTTCGTCGCTGATGTCGATCTGGGTGCCCGTCTCTTCGGTCAGCGCACGAATCACGGCGCCGCCCTTGCCGATCACGTCACGGATTTTTTCCGGGTTGATCTTGATGGTGATCAGACGCGGTGCGAAATCGGACAGTTCGGTTTTGACGTGCGGCATGGCTTTTTGCATTTCGCCCAGGATGTGCTCGCGGCCTTCCTTGGCTTGCGCCAGTGCCACTTGCATGATTTCCTTGGTGATGCCCATGATCTTGATGTCCATCTGCAGCGCTGTGATACCGTTGCGGGTACCGGCTACCTTGAAGTCCATGTCGCCCAGGTGATCTTCGTCGCCCAGGATGTCGGACAACACGGCAAACTTGCCGCCTTCCTTGATCAGGCCCATGGCGATACCGGCCACGTGTTCTTTCATCGGCACGCCGGCGTCCATCAGTGCCAGGCAGCCGCCGCAGACCGATGCCATCGACGAGGAACCGTTCGATTCCGTGATTTCCGATACCAGGCGCACCGAGTAGCTGAACTCTTCAGCTGCTGGCAGGGCGGCGATCAGCGCGCGCTTGGCCAGGCGGCCGTGACCGATTTCGCGGCGCTTAGGCGTACCGACACGGCCCGTTTCGCCGGTGGCGAACGGAGGCATGTTGTAATGCAGCATGAACGAATCGGTGAACTCGCCCATCAGTGCATCGATCTTCTGGCTGTCGCGGGCGGTGCCCAGGGTGGCGACGACAAGCGCTTGCGTTTCGCCGCGCGTGAACAGGGCCGAACCGTGGGTGCGTGGCAACACGCTGGTGCGGATCGAGATCGGACGCACGGTGCGCGTGTCGCGGCCGTCGATGCGTGGCTCACCGTCCAGGATTTGCGTACGCACGATTTTCGCTTCGATGTCGAACAGGATGTTGTTGACTTCGGCGCTGTCGATGGACGCGCCGCCGGCAGCAGCCGCTTCGGCCGACAGGTCGGCGATCACTTCCGACGTCGCTGCTTTCAGCTTGGCCGTACGCTCTTGCTTGTCCTTGGTTTGATACGCATCATTGATCTTGGCGTTGGCGAAATGCGCGACGCGGGCGATCAGTGCTTCGTTTTTCGGCGCAGGCGCCCATTCCACTTCCGGCTTGCCGCCGTCACGCACCAGGTCGTGAATCGCGTCGATGACGACTTTCATCTGGTCGTGGCCGAAGACCACGGCGCCCAGCATGATTTCTTCGGACAGTTGTTTCGCTTCCGATTCGACCATCAGCACGGCCGTTTCGGTACCGGCGACCACCAGGTCCATTTCCGACGTTTTCAGTTGCTGAACGGTTGGATTCAGGATGTACTGGCCGTTGGCGTAACCGACGCGCGCGGCGCCGATCGGGCCGCTGAAAGGCACGCCCGATACGCACAGGGCAGCCGATGCACCGATCATGGCGGCGATGTCCGGATCGATTTCCGGGTTGACCGACAGCACGTGAATGATGACTTGCACTTCATTCAGGTAGCCTTCCGGGAACAGCGGACGGATAGGACGGTCGATCAGACGGGATGTCAGTGTTTCTTTTTCGGAAGGACGGCCTTCGCGCTTGAAAAAACCGCCCGGGATTTTACCGGCAGCATAGGTTTTTTCAACATAATCAACCGTCAAAGGGAAGAAATCCTGGCCTGGCTTGGCATCTTTGCGTGCCACCACCGTTGCCAGAACGACGGTATCTTCGATCGACACCAGCACTGCGCCGGATGCCTGACGTGCGATTTCGCCGGTTTCCAGGGTCACTTGATGTTGACCGTACTGGAAGGTTTTCGTAACTTTGTTAAACATGGGGTATCCCTTTTCTAATTGCCGACAGATTTTCAGGGGCTGTCGTTCACCTCACCACAGGCGGTGGAAAAACCGTTGCCGCCTTTACTACCTTACTTTTAAAACATGATATCGGTAAGAGAATACTGTACTTCCCGACATAAATCCGGAATTCAAATGACAAAATGCCCGCGTCAGCGAACTGGCGCAGGCATTTCTGTATAAACCTTGTACGGCAAAAATTACTTGCGCAGACCAAGTTTAGCGATCAGGTCGCGATAACGGGTAGCGTCTTTAGCCTTCAGGTAGGACAACAGGCTCTTACGACGGTTGACCATCATGATCAGGCCGCGGCGGGAGTGGTGATCTTTCGAGTGGGCTTTGAAGTGGCCGTTCAGTTCGTTGATGCGAGCTGTCAGCAGTGCAACTTGCACTTCAGGGGAGCCGGTGTCGTTTTGACCACGTGCGTTGTCCGCGATGATAGCGGCTTTGTTGATGTTTTCTACTGTCATGATAAACCTTTCACATGCGGTGCACAGAGTCTGAACCCTATCCACCGTGAACTACGATTATTAAAATACCGGTCTATGCTTCCAACCAGACGCGCAAGTATATCGGAAAAAAGCCCGCCTGTATCCTGTCGTGCGGGCTTTTCTCGGCGCATGATAGGTTTTTCCTGCATTTCAGGAGGTCAAACATGAAAAAACTGCTCAATTTGGCAACACCGCTGCTGTTTGCCGCGCTGGCCGGCTGCGCCAGCTGGAACGTCCCGCCGCCCCAGCCGGGCGAGCCGCGCGCCGCCGTGGAAGCGCGCCTGGGCCGGCCGACGGCCATCTACTCACTGCCCACGGGCCCGGAACTGGAATACGCCACGGGGCCGTACGGCCAGTACACGTATATGGCCCGCTTCGGCCCCGACGACAAGTTAATTTCCTACGAGCAAGTACTCGACACGCCAGGCTTTGCCCGCATCAAGGTGGGCGTGTCGACTCAGCAAGACGTGTTGCACACCCTGGGTCGCCCGACGGAAAAATCGTATCTGGCGCTACCCAAGCTCTACGTCTGGTCTTACCGCTACAAGGAATCGGGCGTCTGGGATTCCATGATGCACGTGCACTTCGACCACGACGGCATCGTGCGCATGATGATGAACGGCCCCGATCCGGCCAAGGAAGAGCGGCGCTTTTTCTGGTAAAACATTACCGGTGTAACGACGCCTGATAAAACCGTAGCGAGTGGCAGTGATTTGTGGCCGAGAAGCGCAGCCGTGCTAGAGCACGGTGAGCATCGCCGGCCGCAAAGCGCGACGCGCAGTAGGTTTAATCAGGCATCCTTTACTACGGCTGCGGGTTGATACGCTCATCCTTGGCGTGCAGTTTATTGAGGGCCGACAAATACGCCTTGGCCGACGCGACGATGATGTCAGAATCAAAGCCCACGCCATTGACGATGCGCCCGTCGCGCGACAAACGCATCGTGACTTCGCCCTGCGACTGCGTGCCCGTGCTGATGGCATTGACGGAGAACAAGACCAGCTCTGCGCCGCTGGCGGCCGCGCTTTCGATGGCGTTGACGGTGGCGTCGACGGGGCCGTCGCCCTGCCCTTCGCAGCTGCGTTGCACGCCGCCGACGAGAAATTCCACGCGCGCATGGGGCACGGCACCCGTCGTCGATTGCTGCGTCAGCGCAATAAAACGGTAGTGTTCACTCTCCTGCGCCTGCTGTTCCTCGCTGACGAGGGCCATGATATCTTCATCGAAAATCTCGGATTTCCGGTCCGCCAGCTCCTTGAAGCGCAGGAAGGCCGCGTTGACTTCCGCCTCCGATGCCAGCGCGATGCCCAATTCGTGCAGCCGCTGCTTGAAGGCATTGCGGCCCGACAGCTTGCCCAACACGATCTTGTTGGCCGTCCAGCCCACGTCTTCGGCGCGCATGATTTCATACGTCTCGCGCGCTTTCAAGATGCCATCCTGGTGGATGCCGGACGCGTGCGCAAAGGCGTTCGCGCCCACGACGGCCTTGTTCGGCTGCACGGCAAAGCCCGTAATTTGCGACACCATTTTCGAGGTCGCCACGATTTGCGTGGTGTCGATGCCCACCGTCAAGTTGTAATAGGCGGCGCGCGTGCGCAGCGCCATCACCACTTCTTCCAGCGCCGTGTTGCCGGCCCGCTCTCCAAGGCCGTTGATGGTGCACTCGATCTGGCGCGCGCCGCCAATCATGACGCCGGCCAGCGAATTGGCGACAGCCAGGCCCAGGTCGTTATGACAATGCACAGACCAGATGGCTTTATCTGAATTCGGTATGCGTTCGCGCAAACGCTTGATGGTATTGCCAAAGATTTCAGGCACGGCATAACCGACCGTATCGGGGAAATTGATGGTGGTGGCGCCTTCGGCGATCACGGCTTCCAGCACGCGGCACAAAAAATCCTCGTCGGAGCGGCTGCCGTCTTCGGGGCTGAATTCGATGTCGTCCGTGAACTGGCGCGCGTAGCGCACGGCGTTTTGCGCCTGCAGCAAGACTTGCTCTGGCGTCATGCGCAGCTTCATCTGCATGTGCAGGGGCGAAGTGGCAATAAAAGTATGGATGCGCTTGCGCTCAGCCGGTTGCAGGGCTTCGGCGGCGCGGGCGATGTCGCGGTCGTTGGCGCGCGACAGCGAGCAGATGGTGGACTCGCGCACGGCGCCCGCAATCGCCCGTATCGACTCGAAGTCGCCCTGCGAGGCGGCGGCGAAGCCCGCTTCGATCACGTCGACCTTCATGCGCTCGAGCTGCTTGGCGATGCGTAGCTTTTCCTCGCGCGTCATGGAGGCGCCCGGCGATTGCTCGCCGTCGCGCAAGGTGGTGTCAAAAATGATGAGTCGGTTGCTGGTGTTCATGGCTGCTCCTGGCTGGCTGAAGACTGGCGACGCTACCGACTCAGCGCATCAATGCTCGGGGTCGGTCTGGATGATGCTGACGGGCTTGCCCTTCGCCATGCGCCAGAAAAACACGGCGTAGCCGGACAGGCCATAGGCGACGAA
Source organism: Janthinobacterium algoris (assembly GCF_051380935.1). Classification (NCBI taxonomy): domain Bacteria; kingdom Pseudomonadati; phylum Pseudomonadota; class Betaproteobacteria; order Burkholderiales; family Oxalobacteraceae; genus Janthinobacterium; species Janthinobacterium algoris. The sequence continues at coordinate 333,806 of NZ_JBNYXZ010000005.1, forward strand.
AATCGGGAACAGCACTTTCGGCGGGTCGATGGAAATGAGCGCGAAGAACAATGCCAGCAGGAATACCACGATGAAGGGCACGGACTTGCGGAAATTCACATCCTTGAAACTGTAAAACGGCACATTCGTGACCATGGTGAGGCCGGCGAACAGGGCAATCGTCCACGAGACCCAGGCCAGTTGGTTGCCGGCAAACTCCAGGTCATTCATCAGCAGAATGAAGCCGGCCACCATGGCCGCTGCCGCCGGGCTGGGCAAGCCCTGGAAGAAGCGCTTGTCGACGACCTGGATATTTGTGTTGAAGCGGGCCAGGCGCAGGGCGGCGCCTGCGCAATACACGAAGGCCGCCAGCCAGCCCAGCTTACCCATGCCGCGCAGCGACCATTCATAGATCACCAGCGCCGGCGCGGCGCCAAACGACACCATGTCGGACAGGCTGTCGTACTGGGCGCCGAATTCGCTCTGCGTATTCGTCAGGCGCGCGATGCGGCCGTCGAGGCCATCGAGGATCATGGCGATGAAGATGGCCCAGGCCGCGTGTTCGAATTTCTGGTTCATGGCCATGACGATGGCGTAGAAGCCGCAAAACAGGGCTGCCGTCGTGAAGGCATTCGGCAACAGATAGATGCCGCGGCGGCGCAAGGTTTTCTTGCCAGTACCATCGTTTACCGGCTGGCGCACGAATTTGCTGAAGCGGGAAGCTTTGGAGACTGCGGGGTTGCCGTTCTTGCCTCTACGACGGGGGAAGTTTGCCATGTTGTTCCATATCTTGTGTACTGCCGGGGATTCGGCGCCAGATGACGGGCGCACGGCCATTACACCATGCGCGCGCCGATCCTGCCATTATAGAGGAGCCACCGCCAAAGAAAAGCGCGGCAGCATCAAGCTGACAATATTGCCGCCCATTCAAGCTTTATTTGAAGCGTATTTTCGCCACCAGGCCCATATTCAGGGTCGTTTCGCCCGCCTCAAAGCTCGGTTCGGCTACCTGGTTGCCGCCATAGCCCACGGAGTCCGCGCTCATGGCGCGCGCACCTGCCATGTTGGCGCGCTGCGCGTAGTTGCCCGAACCTTCGAAATCGATGGTATCGATCACGGCGTCATTGACATTGCGGCCCATGGCGCCGGCGATGGCGGCCACGCGCTCGTTGAGGTTCTTGTAAGCGGCGGCGATGCGCTGATCGTCGAGCTTGCGGATGGTGGCGGGCGCCAGGCCAAAATTCAAACGGTTCAGGGTCAGCACGCCTTGCGCCGCAGACACTGTCTTCGGCAAGGCGGTCAGATTCGTCGTCGTCACCTGCAAGTACTGGCCCACGCGCCAGCCGGTCGGCACACGCGGCTTGGCGACGGTGCCTGGCGGCAAGGGCGCCGTTTCCGGGTACACGGCATACGTGTAGTAGCCCTGGGTCTTCAGCACGGCTTGCGGATCGGCTTTCTTGACGATGGCCGCGCCCTGGTTCATCTTCTGGTTGACGCGCGAGGCGGCAGCGGCCTTGTCCTTGTCCTGCTCTTCGATGGCCAGGGTGACGGTCACCTGGTCGTTCGCATGCACCACTTCGCCATTCGCGGGCACCACCACGAGGGTGCCGGAGGTAGGCAAGGTTTGGGCTTGTGCGCTCAGGGCAACGGTAGCGACAGTAACAACAACGGCGGCAGCCAGCATCGATTTCATGACGGTCATGGTGTTCTCCTGGAAAATAATGGGGCAAAAACGACCATGGGGCCAACAGCCCCATGATTTTTTAAAACATGCTAACGCGGAAATATTTCCACGCTGGCGCGCTGACTTCAGCTTACTTGAACTTGACCTTGCCGACGACACGCATGTCGAGGGTGGTTTCGCCCGGCTCGAAGCTCGGCTCGGCAACGGCGCTGTCTTCGGCCATCTTGGCGCTGCGCATCATCATCGGTGCGGCGGCAGGACGGCTTTCGGTGGCGTAGTTGCCCGAACCTTCGAAGTCCACCGTATCGAGCACGGCGTCGGAGACGTTACGACCCATGGCCTTGGCGATGGCGGCCACGCGCTCATTGAGGTTTTTATACGTGGCAGCGATGCGCTGGTCGTCCAGCAGACGGATGGTTTCCGGTTTCAGACCGAAATTCAAGCCATTCAGGGTCAGCACGCCTTGCGCCGCCGACACGGTTTTTGGCAAGGACGCCAGATTGGCCGTCGTCACTTCCAGGTACTGGCCAACTCTCCAGGCCGTTGGCAAACGCGGCTTGGCGACAGCGCCCGCCGGCAGCGGACGCTCTTCCGGATAGACGGGATAAGTGTAATAGCCATACGATTTGAGTGCCGCCGACGGATCGGCCTGCTTGACGATGGCGATGCCCTTATTCATCTTCTGGTTCACGCGCGACGCGGCGGCAGCCTTGTCCTTGTCCTGCTCTTCCACGGCCAGGGTAGCGACCACCTGGTCATTGACATGCTTGACTTCGCCAAATGCGGGTACGACCACCAGGGTGCCGTTGGTTGGCAAGGTTTGAGCTTGTGCGTGGGCTTGCGCGCTCAGGGCAACGGTGGCTGCGGCGGCAACAAGCAGGGATTTCATCACGGTCATGGGGTACTCCTAGGTAGTTAATGTGGCTGACAGTCCGCGAAGGGGGGGGCACCCCGTTTCGCCTGAGAAACTTGTCAAACTGTGTAGATTCTAACGCCTCATTCATTCCTGTGGCGCAAATTAACAAATCGTCACAAAATGTGCTGACCAGTCACATCTGCTCACATCTCAACACACTGACATTAAAAATAACAATGTTATTAGTGACCTACCACCGCGCTGCCACTGCGCCGGCCCGGCTTGAAACTGTGGCGATGCGCGCGCCAGGCGATAGTCAATGCCACCAGCAGCAAGGCCAGCATGGCCAACGGGAAGGATGCCGCGCCATAGCCGTCGAGCAGCATGCCGCCCGCCAGGCCGCCGCCCGCGATGGCCACGTTCCAGATGGTCGCCACCATCGCTTGCGCCACATCCATGCCGTCGCCGGCCGCGTCCGCCGACGCCGTCTGCAGCAAGGTGCCCGCGCCGCCGAAGGTGATGCCCCAGATGGCCATGCTGACATAGATGACGGCCGGCGAGTCCATCGCCAGTCCCAGCGCCACCACCACCAGAGCAAAGGCGGCGATGCAGCCCAGCACGAGCGGGCGCAGCCAGCGGTCGATCAGTTGGCTGACCAGCCAGATGCCGGCCAGCGAACCCACGCCATACACAAGCAGCACCAGGTCGACGCGGGGACGCAAGCCGGACGGCGCCAGGAACGGTGCGATATACGTATATAAAATGTTATGCGCCAGCATCCAGGCGACGATAACAAACAGAATCGGCCGCACGCCCGGCGTCACGAACACCTGACGGATCGACAGGCGTTCGCCATTCTTTTGCCCTGGATAATCGGGCACGACCACCAACACCCACGCGACCAGCACCACGGCCAGGCCGGACATGATGCCGAAGATGCTGCGCCAGCCCAGCACGCCGCCCATCAGGGTGCCCAACGGCACGCCCAGCGACAGGGCCAGCGGCGTGCCGATCATGGCAATGGCCATCGCCCTGCCCTGCTGCTCGGCGCTCACCATGCGGCGCGCGTAGCCAGCCATCAAGCCCCAGGCCAGCCCGGCAGCCATGCCCGTCACGAAGCGCGAGACGAGGGCGACGATGTAGTTGGGCGCCAGGGCCGTCGCCGTATTGAAGATCAAGAAGCCGATGATGGCCAGCAGCAATACATTGCGCCGGCGCCAGGTGCTGGTGAGCGCCGTCAGGGGAATCGCCGTCAATATGGAGCCGATGGCGTACATGGTCACCAGCTGGCCCGTCATGACTTCGGAAATATTAAGGTCCCGGGCGATCTGCGGCAGCAAACCGGCCGGCAAGGTTTCCGACAGGAGGGCAAGAAACGCCGTCATGGCCAGGGCCAGCAAGGCCAGGATGGGAATGGAAGAGTCAACAGCAGCCTGTGAGGGCGCCGTGGCGGTGATACGGTCAGTCATGGGGGTCCTTCTGCTTGCGCAAGCGGCTAAGAAGCTAGCGCCTGGCGTGCTACGAAAGCGGTGATGCGCGTTGCGGTCGGCAGATACCGAAACAGATGCAGTCCATAGGAAACTGCAAAGGAAGGGCGGGATTATATAGGAGGCGGGCGAAAAACGTGCGCGCAAGAAAAAAGCCAGGTTCCTCGTGCAGACCTGGCTTGCAGTCCAGCCCATTCATGGGCGAAGGCGACGCTCAGGCATCGTTCGCCGCGTTCAAGCTGCGGAAATAGGTATTGACGCTGGGACGAAAAAGAAAGAATAAAAAAATGGCAAACACCGCCAAGCCAGGCAGCAGCGCCGCTTTGTCCGGTACGCTGGCCAAACCTATGACGCCAGCGGCCACATTCCAGCCCACATACAGCAGCCGGCCCCAGTTGAGTCTCTTGAGCATGGCGACCGCTGCCACCACGTTGATGATGCCGCCGCAAAACATGGTGTAACGCAGCGATGTCGGCAACGCACCCTGCGCCAGCAACTCAAGCGCGGCAACCACGGAACCCCACAGCATGAGGAAGGTAATAATGCCGAGGGACATGGGACGGCGACGCAAGGCATTGACGGCATTCACGATACTGATCCTAAAAAATTCTGGGAGGCAATAATAACAAAAAGAAATATTTAAATATACGCATATTCCCGCCGTGATCGGCTCAGACGAAAAAAAAGCCGGCTTGCGCCGGCTTTGCTGTGCAACAGACTGCTTAGTTTTTCGACTGGTCAACCATCTTGTTCTTGGCGATCCAAGGCATCATGGCGCGCAGTTTCGCGCCCACTTCTTCGATCTGGTGCTCGGACGTCAAACGACGGCGCGAGATCAGGGTCGGTGCGCCTGCCTTGTTTTCCAGGATGAAGCTCTTCGCGTATTCGCCCGTCTGGATATCTTTCAGGCATTGACGCATCGCATCCTTGGTGGCCGAGGTCACGATTTTCGGGCCGGTCACGTATTCGCCGTATTCCGCGTTGTTCGAGATCGAGTAATTCATGTTGGCGATGCCGCCTTCATAGATCAGGTCGACGATCAGTTTCAGTTCGTGCAAGCACTCGAAGTACGCCATTTCTGGCGCGTAACCAGCTTCCGTCAGGGTTTCAAAGCCGGCCTTGATCAGTTCCACGGCGCCGCCGCACAGCACGGCCTGTTCGCCGAACAAGTCCGTTTCGGTTTCTTCGCGGAAGTTCGTTTCGATGATGCCGGCACGGCCGCCGCCGTTGGCCGACGCGTACGACAGGGCGATATCGCGGGCGATGCCCGATTTGTCCTGGTACACGGCGATCAGGTGGGGCACGCCGCCACCCTGGGTGTAGGTGGCGCGCACGGTGTGGCCCGGGGCTTTCGGCGCAACCATGATCACGTCCAGATCGGCACGTGGCACGACTTGGCCATAATGCACATTGAAGCCGTGGGCGAAGGCCAGCACGGCGCCTTGCTTGGCGAACGGGGCGATGTTTTCGTTGTAGACCTGGGCGATGTTTTCATCTGGCAGCAAGATCATGATGACGTCGGCCGCTTTCACGGCGTCGTTGACTTCCGCCACTTTCAAGCCGGCTTGCTCGACCTTGGTCCATGAAGCGCCGCCCTTGCGCAGGCCGACGGTGACGTTGACGCCCGAATCGTTCAGGTTTTGTGCGTGCGCGTGGCCTTGCGAACCGTAGCCGATGATGGCAACGTTTTTGCCTTTGATCAAGGAGAGGTCAGCGTCTTTGTCGTAAAAAACTTTCATGGTATTTCCTATAATTTGATGATGCGTTGTTGTTTTAAATGCGGCGCCAGGGCCGCGTAGTGCTGCTGTGTGCTTTTATACTTTGAGGATGCGTTCGCCGCGGCCAATGCCGGAACCACCGGTGCGGACGGTTTCCAGGATGGCAGCGCGGTCGATCGAATCGATGAACGCGTCGAGCTTGACCTTGTTGCCGGTCAGTTCGATCGTGTACGTCTTTTCGGTGACATCGATGATGCGGCCACGGAAGATATCGGCGGTGCGCTTCATTTCTTCGCGCTCCTTGCCCACGGCACGAACCTTGATCAGCATCAACTCGCGTTCGATATGCTGGCCTTCGGTCAGGTCCACCACTTTCACCACTTCGATGAGGCGGTTCAAGTGCTTGGTGATTTGCTCGATGATGTCGTCCGAGCCGCTGGTGACGATGGTCATGCGCGACAGGGTAGAGTCTTCCGTCGGCGCCACCGTCAAGGTTTCGATGTTGTAGCCGCGTGCAGAGAACAGGCCCACCACGCGCGACAGGGCGCCCGCTTCGTTTTCCAGCAAGACAGAAATAATATGGCGCATGATTAGAGATCCTCCGAACCGAGCATCATTTCGGACAGGCCCTTGCCGGCTTTCACCATTGGCCACACGTTTTCGGACTGGTCGGTAATGAAGTTCATGAATACCAGCCTGTCTTTCATGCCAAACGCCTCTTTCAGGGCACCGTCAACGTCGCCCGGTTTTTCAATTTTCATGCCCACGTGGCCATAAGCTTCGGCCAGCTTTTCGAAGTCGGGCAGCGAATCCATGTACGACTCGGAATAGCGCGAACCGTAATCGATTTCCTGCCACTGGCGTACCATGCCGAGGAATCGGTTGTTGAGCATGATGATCTTCGGCGTCAAATGATACTGCTTGCACGTGGCGAGTTCCTGGATGCACATCTGAATCGAGCCTTCGCCGGTAATACAAGCGACGGTGGCGTCCGGATTGGCCATCTGCACGCCCATGGCATACGGCAAGCCGACACCCATGGTGCCCAGGCCGCCGGAATTGATCCAGCGGCGCGGCTTGTCGAAACCATAGTACTGCGCTGCCCACATCTGGTGCTGGCCCACGTCGGAAGTGATAAAAGCATCGCCCTTGGTGAGCTGGAACACTTTTTCCACCACCGATTGCGGCTTGATGACCAGGTCGGAGGTCGGGTATTTCAGGCATTCGCGGCCACGCCATTCGGCGATCTGCTTCCACCAGTTACTCAATGCATTGACGTTCGGCTTGGCTTCGGCCGCGTCCAGTTGCGCGAGGAATTCGATCAACACATCCTTGACGTTGCCGACGATGGGAATGTCAACCTTCACGCGCTTGGAAATCGACGATGGGTCGATGTCCACGTGGATGATCTTGCGCGGATGCGAGGCGAAATGTTTCGGGTTGCCGATCACGCGGTCATCGAAACGGGCGCCGATGGCGATCAGGACGTCGCAGTTCTGCATCGCCATGTTCGCTTCATAGGTGCCGTGCATGCCGGGCATGCCGACATACTGCTCGCTCGAGGCGCGGTAGCCACCCAAGCCCATCAAGGTGTTGGTGCACGGGAAACCCAGGCGGTCGACCAGCTTGTTCAGCTCGGGGGCCGCATTCGCCAGGATCACGCCGCCGCCCGTGTAGATCATCGGGCGTTCGGCTTGCAGCAACAGCTGCACGGCCTTGCGGATCTGGCCCGAGTGGCCCTTGTCGACGGGACGGTAGGAACGCATTTCGACTTCCTTCGGATAGTCGAAATGGCATTTATGCATGCTGATATCCTTGGGGATATCGACCAGCACGGGTCCCGGACGGCCGGTACGGGCGATGAAGAAGGCTTTCTTGATCGTTGCCGCCAGGTCCTTGACATCCTTGACGAGGAAGTTGTGCTTGACCACGGGGCGCGTGATGCCGACCGTGTCGCATTCCTGGAACGCATCCTGGCCGATGGCGTGGCTCGGCACCTGGCCGGAGATCACGACCATGGGAATCGAGTCCATATAGGCGGTCGACAGGCCCGTGACGGCATTCGTGACGCCCGGACCGGACGTGACGATGGCGACACCAACTTTGTTCGAACTGCGCGAATAGGCATCGGCGGCGTGGATCGCGGCCTGCTCGTGGCGTACCAGGATATGCTGGAATTTGTTTTGCTGGAAAATGGCGTCGTAGATGTAGAGTACGGCTCCGCCCGGGTATCCAAAGACGTGCTCGACGCCCTCTTCAGCCAGACAGCGCACGACAATTTCTGCGCCGGTGATAGGTCCTGCTGCTGCTTCGGTATTCATGAAACATTCCTTTCAAGGTCCATTGGAGATTGATCGGATGTTCTTTCCTGACGAAGTTCGCTGTGCGCGACAGTGCTCCTGCTTCCCTTTTCATGCGGTCACGCAATTTCTTTGGGCACCCATAGATACCTTACAAAACAACGCTTAACGCAACTCGTTTGGCCGGAGTTTCTGTGGCGCCTGTACGAACCGCTCGCGCTTGTGGCACGGGTTAGAACAAACTGCCTACAAATGAAAGCGCGTCTTGCCGCGGATGGCCTTGTGTGCCGGTCGCGACTTGACCATAGGGCTTTGGGGTGTTCAAAGCGTCCCATACGTTATCGCGTTGCACCATTATGGTCAAGGAAAATGTCGGCCTCGCTGCATTTTTGCTCGCACGACGTGCAAAAACCCTGCGGAAACGCACATTTTTTGCTAGCATGCACAGGGATGCAAAAAGCATACCCGCCCCAATTCGCCCACCGCACCCGCAGCCGCTAAGATCCCCCATACCGCATGGCAACAGACAAAGAATTATCCGACTTTCTAGAAAATGTCGAGCGGCGCGCTTTCAAGCAAGCCGCCTACGCGGTCCGCAAGGAAGAATCGGCACTCGACATCGTGCAAGATGCCATGATCAAGCTGGCCGAGAAATACGGCGACAAGCCGGCCGCCGAACTGCCGATGTTGTTCCAGCGCATCTTGCAGAACACCATACTTGATTATTTCCGCCGTGAAAAAGTGCGCAACACCTGGGTCAGCCTGTTTTCCGGCATGAAGCCCTCGGGCGACGAGCATGAGGATTTTGAACTACTTGACACGTATGAATCGGAACAGGGATCGAGTGCCGCCGAATCGTCGGCCGATCAGGTCGAACGCGCGCAAATGCTTGATTTGATTGATGCAGAGGTACAAAAACTGCCGTCACGTCAACGCGAAGCCTTCCTCATGCGTTACTGGCAGGACATGGATGTGGCTGAAACAGCGGAAGCGATGGGTTGCTCCGAAGGTAGCGTGAAAACACATTGCTCTAGAGCTACCCACACGCTCGCCGAATCGCTGAAAGCCAAGGGAATAAAATTATGAACACCGACGATCTCAATTTCGCTTACAAAGTGCGCCATGCACTGAACGAAAAACTCGACGACCTGCCCGCATCGGCCACCGATCGCCTGGCAGCGGCACGCAAGCTGGCCCTGTCGCGCAAAAAGGCGGACGCGCCCGCCGCTGTTAGCGTGCGCCAGAACGTGTTCGCCGGCGTCGCCAGCCATTTGCTGGTCGAGCCGCTGTCGTGGCTGGGCCGCATGAGCGTCATCATCCCGCTGTTGCTGCTGGTCGGCGGCATGGTGGGCATCTATCAGTTTGAGCAAGAACAACATATTGCCGAACTGGCAGAAATCGATGCCGCCGTGCTGTCGGACGAATTGCCGCTCTCCGCCTATATGGACCATGGCTTCAACGCCTACCTGACGAAACGCGAGCAATAAGCATGGCACGCTTGAGCGTACGCAAAGGCTGGCTGGCTGGCGGTATCGGCCTGGGTGCCTGTGCCCTGGCTGGCGCCGCATGGATAGGCCAGCACCAGACGCCTCCCGCCGCCGTGGCAGCAACGCCTGCGACGGCGGTAGCACCTGCCCCGGCCGTCAAGCCCGGCTCGCCCCGTACGGCAGGCAAAGCCGGCACGCCGCCCAAGGCCAGCGACAACCCGTCCTGGAACAAGCTGTCGCGCGCGCAGCAGGAAGCCCTGCAGCCGCTGGCGGGCGAATGGAACAAGCTGGAAGCCTTGCGCAAGCAGAAATGGCTCGATATCGCCAACCGTTTTGCCTCCATGACACCCGACGAACAAACCCGCGTGCATGAACGCATGCGTGTATGGATCAAGCTGACGCCGGAACAGCGCCGCCTGGTGCGCGAAAACTATACGCGTACGAAGAAGATTGATCCTGGTCAAAAAACTGCGCAATGGGAGCAATACCAGCAATTGCCGGAAGATCAAAAGAAAAAGCTGGCAACGGAACTGGTGCCAAAAAAGCCGCTGGAGAAAGTGCCGGCAATCAATTCGAACACCAGCAAGCCAGCCGTGATCCTAGCGCCCACCGCGCCTGCAGCACCGGCCACCGCCGCGCCCTCCCTGCCGCCCGCTCCCGCAGCGGCAAGCGTGCCGCCAGCCGATCCTGCCGCAGCCCCCGTCACGCCACCTGCCCCACTGCCGAACTATGCCAAATAGCACGCCTGCTGCCAGCATCACCCATCCCACGATCAAGCGCCGCCTGATTTCCATGGTGTACGAGTCGCTGCTGGCCCTGGCCGTGCTATTCCTGCCCTTCCTGCTGTTTGAACTGGCCGTGCAGGGCGCGCACACACCGTTGACGGAACACATGCGCCAATGCCTGGCCTTCCTCGTCATGGGGGCGTATTTCATCCATCAGTGGAGCCGCGAAGGGCAAACCCTGGCCATGAAGACCTGGCGTTTGCAACTGGTGCTGGCGGGCCACGCCCACGTGCCGCTGCGCGTGGCCGCCTGCCGCTACCTCCTGTCGTGGATGTGGCTGCTGCCGGCACTGCTGGTGTCATATGTATTCGATTTGCAGCACTGGACAGCCCTGGGCGCCATCGGCATCGGCATCCTGGCCTGGTCTGCCACAGCCCTGTTCACGGGCAATGGGCAATTCCTGCACGACAAGCTGGTGGGCACACAGATCGTGCAATTGCCCGCACCGGCCAAGAAGTCGAAGAAAGTCGCCGCCTGAGTTTTTGCGCGGCTTGACCTGGGTCATTGAAGCGCCACGGGGGCTCTGCGATCATGGCATGCCATGAATAATACCGCCCCCCTCCCCCACACACGCTTCGCTCCCTACCGCGAGGAAGTCTGCAGCGAAGACGACGTCAAGCATCTCGTCCACACCTTTTATGCGGCCGCGCGCGACGACGCCATGCTGGGCCCCATCTTTGCCGCCGAGGTCAAGGATTGGGATGCCCATCTGGCAACACTGGTCGATTTCTGGTCAGGCTTGCTGCGCGGCACCATGCGCTATCACGGCAAGCCGCTGGCCCAGCACGCACAAATGGAACACCTCACGCCCTGCATGTTCCGCCGCTGGCTGACCCTGTTCTTTGCCACGACCGAGAGCATGGGCAACCCGGCCCTGCAGGAGAAGGCCGATACCATCGCCTTGAATATTGCCGAACGGCTATGGAAAAGCTTTGCGGAAAGCCATGCCATCGTGGCGCCGCAGCTTTAGAAGCGTTCGTAGCCTTGCAAGTAACGCCATTGCCCCACGGGCATGGCGCCCATCGGGATGCGGCCGATGCGCAAGCGCTTCATGGCGACCACTTCCAGCCCCACCATCTTGCACATATGGGCGATCTGGCCGGGCTGTACGTTCTTCAGGGCGAAGCGCAAGCGCGTCTCGTTCTGCCAGCTGACCTTGATCGGCGGCAATGGCTTGCCATTGAAAGGCAAGCCATGATTCAGCAACGCCAGGCCGTTTTCCATGATGTCGCCCGATACTTCCACGATGAATTCCTGCTCCACCGTTTTTGCTTCGTCGACCAGCTTGCGGGCGACGCGGAAATCCTGCGTGAACACCAGCAGGCCGGACACCATGGTCTCCAGCGGATTGGTAATGGTCAGGCCGATCAAATGGCGCCTGAGGAAGCGCGTGACGGCGCTGGGCAGTACATTTTCCGGGGTGAACAGCTCTTCAGGACGCAAACAAGTCAGGGCCGGCTTGCCTTCCGCGCCCACGCCGCCCAAGCCACCATTGATCCCGGCCGGCTTGTGCAGCAAGATCGTCACGGGCGGCATTTCTTCCAGTGTAGCGTTCGGCAGCAGCACCACCGCTTGATTGTCGGCCACGCGCGCGCCCGACTCTTCCACCAACACGCCGTCGACCGTGACCCAGCCGCCCTCGATATACAGTTCGGCCTCGCGGCGCGAACAGGGCACGTCTTCAGACAGGCGCTTGGCCAGGCGGACGGTGGGCATTTCAATAGGTGTGGTCATGGAGAGGCGCAAAAAGCAAGAGGAGGAGAAAGCCGGTATTGTAACCGACCCGCTCCTCCCCTCGTGTGCGACAGCGTATGCTTACGCGGTGGCCTTGGCCAACTCTTCGGCAAAGAAACGGTGGCCCATCTCTTCCAGGCCCAGCGTCTGCAGCACTTCCTGCAGGCGTTCCGTCGGACGCTGGCGCGGCAAGTTTTTGTAACTGGCGATGATCAGTTCATTCTTCATCGAATGCTCCCAGCCCACCAGCTCCGTCACGCTGACCTGGTAGCCATGCGCTTCCAGTTGCAAACAGCGCAGCACGTTGGTGATCTGGCTGCCGAACTCGCGCGTGTGCAGCGGGTGGCGCCACAGTTCCGTCAAGACATTCTTGCCCAAGCTCTTGCCCTTGTTCTTCTTCAAGACAGAAGCGACTTCGGCCTGGCAACATGGCACCAGCACCATGAACTTCGCCTTTTTCTTCAGGGCGAAATGGATCGCGTCATCGGTGGCCGTGTTGCATGCATGCAAGGCGGTGACGATGTCGATCTGCTGCGGCAGCAAGCTCGACTCCGTCGATTCGGCCACGGACAGCGGCAAAAACGACATGCCGGGGAACTTGAATTTCTTCGCCAGTTCCTGCGAGCGCTGCACCAGCTCTTCGCGCGTCTCGATGCCGTAGATATGCGAGCCGTCATTGCCATTCTTGAAGAACAGGTCGTACAAGATGAAGCCCAGGTAGGACTTGCCGGCGCCATGGTCGACCAGCGACAAGGGTTTGGCAACCTCGGGATGATCGCCTCTCAATTCGCGCAGCAGCGGCTCGATGAACTGCGTCAGGTGATACACCTGTTTGAGCTTGCGGCGGCTGTCCTGGTTCATCTTGCCGTCGCGCGTCAGGATGTGCAATTCCTGCAGCAAGGCAACCGACTGGCCATCCTTGATCTCAGGCATGTTGCTGGCGGCCGTGATGATGTCTTTCGGCACGGAAGCCACGGCGGCGGGCGCCGCGCCCTTAGCGCGCTTCATCGATCCACGCCATCTGTATCGCTTCGAGCACTTTTTCGCCGCCACGCGTGTGGTCATCGTCAAAGCCGTCCAGTTCCACCACCCAGTTATGCAGGTCGGTGAAGCGCACGGTCAGGGGATCGATGTTCGGATGCGCGTCGTACAGCGCCTCGGCGATCAGGTGAATGTCGGACCATTTCATGTTGGTTGCCATATTAGTGGCTGCCTTCGCTGACCTGATTGATCGTGTATTTCGGGATTTCGACAACGAGGTCGGCCTCGGCCACGATGGATTGGCACGACAGGCGCGACACGGCTTCCAGGCCCCAGGCCTTGTCCAGCATGTCTTCTTCCAGTTCCGTCGCTTCGTTCAAGGATTCGATGCCTTCGCGCACCAGCACGTGGCAGGTGGTGCAGGCGCACGATTTTTCGCAGGCGTGCTCGATGTCGATGTCGTTTTCCAGCAGGATGTCGCAGATGGACTTGCCGGCCGGGGCTTCGATGACGGCGCCGTCCGGGCAAAGCTTGGCGTGCGGCAGAATGACGATTTGGGGCATATTACCTCTACAATTTCAATGATTTGGGGCGCTGCCGCAGCAATGGCACACGGCGCGCATATCAACACTATTACAGCACCTGACAAAACCGTAGCGAGCGGCAGTGATTTGTGACCGAGAAGCGCAACCGTACTCTAGTACGGTGAGCATCGCCGGCCACAAAGCGCGACGCGCAGTAGGTTTAGTCAGGTGTCCTCACACGACTTGATCCAGGGACTTGCCCTTCAGAGCAGTGCGTACGCTGCGGTCCATGCGGCGCGAGGCGAAATCCTCGGTGCCGTCGGCCAGCGCCTCGATCGCCAGTTTCAATGCCTGGTGGTCGATGGCGCCGCTTTGCGATTGCGCAATGGCGTTGCGCACCTTGCTCATCAAGCCATCCACGGTGGCGCGCTCAAGCGAGTCGAGCAAGCCGCCGTCTTCATCGAGGGCCGACTGCGTGGCCAGCACGATGCGTTCCGCTTCCACCTGCTCTTCGCGCAGCGCGCGCGCCACCATGTCGACGTCGGCCGAGGTGTAGGATTCCTGCAGCATGCGGGCGATGTCGTCGTCGCCCAGGCCGTAGGCCGGCTTGACGCTGATCGACGCTTCCACGCCCGAGCGCAGTTCGCGTGCCGAGACCGACAGCAAGCCATCCGCATCGACTTGATACGTGATGCGGATGCGCGCGGCGCCCGCCACCATCGGCGGAATGCCGCGCAGCTCGAAGCGCGCCAGCGAGCGGCAGTCGCTCACCAGTTCGCGCTCGCCCTGCAGCACGTGCACGGCCAGCGCCGTCTGGCCATCCTTGAAGGTCGTGAATTCCTGCGCGCGCGCACACGGAATCGTCGAATTGCGGGGGATGATCTTTTCCACCAGGCCGCCCATGGTCTCGATGCCCAGCGACAGCGGGATCACGTCCAGCAGCAGCCAGTCGTCGCCGGCGGCGCGGTTGCCGGCCAACAAGTTCGCCTGGATGGCCGCGCCCAGCGCCACCACTTTGTCCGGGTCGATATTCGCGTGCGGCGTCGTGTGGAAAAATTCGCTGACAGCGCGCTGCACGTGCGGCATGCGCGTGGCGCCGCCCACCATCACCACGCCGTCGACATCGTCCGCATCCACGTTCGCGTCGCGCAAGGCCTTCTTGATGGCGTTCATGGTCTTGCCCACCAAGTGCTGCGTCATGGCGGCAAATTCAGTTGCCGTGATGTGCAGGTGGATTTCTTCGCCCGAATTCAGGGCGGCGTCGATCATCGTTTCCGACTTGGTCGACAGCGTTTCCTTGATCTCGCGCGCTTTCACCAGCAGGATGGCCGTGTCTTCGTCCGACAGGGGCGCCAATTTGGCGTGCTCGCCGATCCAGCAGAACAGGCGGCGGTCGAAATCGTCGCCGCCCAGGGCCGAGTCGCCGCCCGTGGACAACACTTCAAAGACGCCCTTGCTCAGTTTCAGGATCGAGATGTCGAAGGTGCCGCCACCGAGGTCATACACGGCGTACACGCCTTCGGAGGCGTTGTCGAGGCCGTACGCAATGGCGGCGGCCGTCGGCTCGCTCAGCAGGCGCAGCACATTGATACCGGCCAGCTGCGCCGCATCCTTGGTCGCCTGGCGCTGCGCATCGTCAAAGTAGGCGGGCACGGTGATCACGGCGCCCACCAGGTCGTCGCCCAGCGAGTCTTCCGCGCGCTGGCGCAGGGTGGCGAGGATTTGCGCCGACACTTCGACGGGGCTTTTCACGCCGGCCACGGTTTTCAGCTGCACCATGCCAGGCGTATCCTGGAAGTCGTAGGGCAGGTTTTCCGCATAGGCGATGTCTGCCAGGCCGCGGCCCATGAAGCGCTTCACAGACACGATGGTGTTCTTCGGGTCGGTGGTTTGCGCGGACAGGGCCTTGTAGCCGATGTTCGCATGGCCGTTCGGCAGGTAGCGCACGACGGAAGGCAGCAAGGAACGCCCGTCTTCGTCGTTGAGCACCTCGGGAATGCTGTTGCGGACAGTGGCGACCAGGGAATTGGTGGTGCCAAGATCGATGCCGACGGCCAGGCGGTGCTGGTGCGGCGCGGTCGACATGCCTGGTTCGGAAATTTGCAGAAGTGCCATTGTATTCGTGCCTCGATTAATTTTTTGCGTGATGCAGCTGATGCCTGTCGCGCATTATAAGACGCGCGCCGGACTGGCGCTTGGTCAGTCAGGCTTCCATGGCCTCGTATGCAAAACGGACTTCCTCGCCGAATTTATCGAGGAACATCAGGGCGCGCACGCTTTGCGCGGCATTCACATAGTCGGCGGCGTCCAGCTGAGCTGCCACCTGGGCCAGCAGCGCCTTGCGTTCGCCGCGCAGCCGGCGGTCCAGGGCGTCGAGCGCGTCGGCGTCCTTGCCGGCCCGCGCGTCACCCAGTTCTTCGCGCCATTCCATCTGCTGCATCAGGAAGCTGACCGGCATGGCCGTGTTCGATTCCGTCTGCAAATCGACGCCATGGAGTTCGCATAGATACTGCGCGCGCTTTTGCGGGCTTTTCAGGGTTTGATAGGCTTCATTGGCGCGCGTGGCCCATTGCATCGCCACGCGCTTTTCAGCGCTGCTGGCGTTGATGAAACGGTCCGGATGGACCTTGCCCTGCACGTCGCGGTAGGCCGCGTCGAGCGCGCTCATGTCGAGCCCGAACTGCGCCGGCAACTGGAATAATTCGAAGTGATTTTGCATAATGGTCGGTGGTCGCTGTACCGCAATCGATGGGTACAGCGCACCGACCGGGGTCTTGCCAGCTGTTTAAATCCTGAAGGACTCGCCGCAGCCGCAGGCGTCTTTTTCGTTCGGATTATGGAACTTGAAGCCTTCGTTCAAGCCTTCGCGCGCGAAATCGAGTTCCGTGCCGTCGATGTAAGGCAGGCTTTTCGGGTCGACGAAGACTTTCACGCCGTGCGATTCGAAGACGCTGTCTTCGGCCGCCACTTCATCGACATATTCAAGCTTGTAGGCCAGGCCCGAGCAGCCCGTGGTGCGCACGCCAAAGCGCAGGCCCATGCCCTTGCCGCGCCGTTCGATATAGCGGTTGATATGTTTCGCCGCTTTTTCGGTCAGTGTGATCATGTATTTCTCCGCTCCTGTTCCCTCAAGGGAACAGGTATCAAAATCCAACAAATTCTA
Organism: Janthinobacterium algoris; assembly: GCF_051380935.1. Classification (NCBI taxonomy): domain Bacteria; kingdom Pseudomonadati; phylum Pseudomonadota; class Betaproteobacteria; order Burkholderiales; family Oxalobacteraceae; genus Janthinobacterium; species Janthinobacterium algoris. The sequence goes on from NZ_JBNYXZ010000005.1 coordinate 350,504, forward strand.
GAGTGCCTGAAAAACGTTCAGGGCAAGGCGCATTGCCGCAGGCAGTACGACTAGTACGACAAGGCAATGCAACGCAGCCATGGGCGTTTTCTCAGGTGCTCTACGCTGCCGGATGACGGGTCTGGTAGTCCAATACTGCCGCCTTGATGGCGTCTTCCGCCAGAATGGAGCAATGGATTTTCACTGGCGGCAGGGCCAGTTCTTCGGCGATCTGCGTATTCTTGATGGCCAGCGCCTGGTCCAGGGTCTTACCCTTGACCCATTCGGTCACCAGCGAGCTCGACGCGATGGCCGAACCGCAGCCGTAGGTCTTGAATTTCGCATCTTCGATCAGGCCATCGGCGCCGACCTTGATCTGCAGTTTCATCACGTCGCCGCAGGCGGGCGCGCCTACCATGCCGGTGCCGATGGTGTCATCACCCTTGTCGAAAGCGCCCACGTTGCGCGGGTTTTCGTAGTGATCGAGTACTTTGTCCGAGTAAGCCATTTTGATGCTCCTTAAATATTCTTGCCGGCCCCATTCACGGGGCCACGGTGTTGGTTAGTGGGCTGCCCATTGGATCGAATTGATGTCGATGCCATCTTTAAACATATCCCACAGCGGCGACAGCTCACGCAGCTTGTGTACTTTCGATTTCAGCAGGTTCACGGCAAAGTCGATATCTTCTTCGGTCGAGAAACGGCCGATGGTGAAGCGGATCGAACTGTGCGCCAGTTCATCGCTGCGGCCCAGCGCGCGCAGCACGTACGATGGCTCCAGGCTGGCCGAGGTGCAGGCCGAACCGGACGACACGGCGATATCCTTGATTGCCATGATCAGCGACTCGCCTTCGACGTAGTTGAAGCTGACGTTCAGGTTGTGCGGCACGCGGTGTTCCATGTCGCCGTTGATGTAAACTTCTTCGATTTCCTGCAAGCCCTTGGCCAGACGGTCGCGCAAGGCCTTGATGCGGCCGATTTCACTATCCATTTCTTCCTTGGCGATGCGGAACGCTTCGCCCATGCCGACGATCTGGTGCGTAGGCAGGGTGCCCGAGCGCAAGCCGCGCTCGTGGCCGCCACCGTGCATCTGCGCTTCCAGGCGCACGCGCGGCTTGCGGCAGACGTACAGGGCGCCCACGCCTTTTGGGCCGTAGGTTTTGTGCGCCGTGAAGGTCATCAGGTCGACCTTGGTCTTTTGCAGGTCGATGACGACCTTGCCCGTCGCTTGCGCGGCGTCGCAATGGAAGATGATGCCTTTCGAGCGGCAGAACACGCCGATCTCGTCGATCGGCTGGATCACGCCGATTTCGTTGTTCACCAACATCACCGACACGAGGATGGTGTCCGGGCGCACGGCCGCGGCCAGCTGCTCGACGGTGATCAGGCCGTTGTCCTGCGGTTCCAGATACGTCGCCTCGAAGCCGATGCGTTCCAGTTCGCGCACCGTGTCGAGTACCGATTTGTGCTCGGTCTTGACGGTGATGATGTGCTTGCCCTTGGTCTTGTAGAACTGTGCCGCGCCCTTGATGGCCAAGTTGTTGCTTTCCGTTGCGCCGGAAGTCCAGATGATTTCGCGCGGATCGGCGTTCACCAGGGCCGCCACGTAGCCGCGTGCCTCTTCCACGGCTTTTTCCGCCGTCCAGCCATACATGTGGCTGCGCGATGCCGGATTGCCGAACTGCTCGCGCAGGTAGGGAATCATCTTGTCGGCGACGCGTGGATCGATCGGCGTGGTGGCCGAGTAATCCATGTAGATCGGAAAATGCGGTGCGGTTTCAAAGTGCACTTGGCCTACGTTTTTTTCTGGGGCATTCATCAATAACTCCTGCAATCAGCAACTTGGTATTTTTAGTTTCAACCGAGCGCGGCGTGATTACGGTGCATCACCATCACGCTTTGCTCGGCATTCTTTTGTCTCTGCTGGTCGACCAGGTCCTGCAAGGACACAGAATCCAGATAATCGACCATTTTTTCGTTGAGTGTGGACCACAATTCATGCGTCATGCAGCGCGCACCGGTGGTCGCATCGGCGCCGTGGCAATGTTCCTTGCCGCCGCACTGCGTAGCGTCCAGCGGTTCGTCGACGGCGATGATGATGTCGGCCACCGTCACCTTGTCGGCACGGCGCGCCAAGCTGTAGCCGCCGCCGGGGCCGCGGATCGATTCGACGATTTCATGCCGGCGCAGCTTGCCGAACAGCTGTTCCAGGTAGGACAGGGAAATCGACTGGCGTTGGCTGATGCCGGACAAGGTGACCGGTCCCTTGCCCTGGCGGAGGGCAAGATCGATCATCGCTGTCACGGCAAAACGGCCTTTTGTAGTCAGACGCATACATCCTCGGCTCAACTGTTCAATAACTGGTTTAGAATATTGCGGCATTTCAACTTCTCTAACCCTGAGTAGTTGAATGATTTAGTCAAGTATAACAAATTCAGCGGGGTTTGTCAGAGCGCCCCTCGATGACCACAGGGCTGGCAGGGGCATGGCCGGCCGCGCCAGGCGCGGCGGCTTCAGGAAAACAACAGTACGGCTCAAGCGCGGAGAGCGCTGCGCACTTTCATCAGTTCAAAACCCAACAGGTTCAAGCCGTCCCAGCTGGCGGGGTCCAGGATGCGCGGATTGTCCGACGCCAGGCCCACGCCCCAGATGCGGTCGACGGGACTGGCTTCGACAATGACGCGCTCGCCCGTGCCCAGCAAAAACTTGCGCAGTGCGGCCTTTTGCGAGAACTTGGCAAAGTTGCCATCGAAGACGATGCCGCTGCGCGCCGCCTCCCATACCTTGGCGTCAAAGTTCGCCACTTCGCGCCCCAGCTTCTTCACTTCCGACGGCCGCCCGGCCGCCACGATGCGCGCCTGCACGGCCGTGTCGCCAAACAGGGCCGCCTTTTGCGCCATCATGTAGTGCTCGGCCGTGGCATACGTTACGCCAGCGAGGCTGAACGGCGACGGAAACCACTGGCTGAAGCAGCTTTTGTCGGGCACCTGCGGCTGCGCCGGCGTGTGCCCCCAGAAATACAGATAGTCGGGCACGCCGCCCGCCGCTATCCACGCCTTCAATTCTTCCACATTACTGATTTGCATATTCCCCGCACTTCCGCCAGACAGGCGATCATTCAAGCTCAAGCACGCAATAGTTGCATCGGGCCAAACAAGGCCTGCATGTCACGATTGCCGATAAAAGACAGATTATACGGATGTTCCGCCGTCACCTGCGGCAGCATTGCCGCCACCGGCAAGCGCTTGATGAGCTCGGCGATCTTGCCCCACAACACCAGTTGTGGCAAGGCAGCGCCGTCCTGCTGCGCCAGCGCTTCCAGCACCACTTGCAGGAAGGGCAGCCAGCCGCGCGCATCTTGCACGGGCGGCACGTGGGAACGAAACACCAGCGCCGCGTTGAGCAGCAAGAAGCCCTGCTCCGTCATCTTGCGCTGCAAGTCGGACAGTGTCTGGATCACGCCGCTGCCGGCTTGCTGCGCGGCGGCCGCCACGGGCGCCATGGCCGCGCCGGACGTGTCGCCGCCCTGCAGCTGGCCATCGGCCACCAGCAGCATCTTCATGAAGTTGCGCAAGGACGTGGCGCGGTTGACGGGTTTCGACAGGCCCGTCGCCGACCACAGACTGCCGACGGCGCCATCCATGAAGCAGACGCCCGTGGCGCTCTCGGCGCGCGGATACGGCCCCTCGCCCACCAGCACATGGCGCACCTGCGCCAGCGGCAGGGCAAAGGCGGCGAACAGCCGGCCCTGCGTGGGCAGGTAATCGTCAACGGCCAGCGCCGGCAGGTAGGCAGGATCGGCTGCCATCACGGCGTGCAAGCCGCGCAGCAGGATGGGACGCCAGGAAGCATGTGCCAAGGACAGGGCATCAGTGATGCCGGCAGGAACGGTGGTAACGGTCATGGCGCGTGAAGTATTTGGACAAACGCAAATTGTAGCGCACCAGCAAGCTGGCATTGACTGCCCCAAATCAATCACGCGTAAAAAAGCCCCGGCCTGCATGCTGGCCGGGGCTGCTCACTGCTTGACGCGGATCAAACTTGTTCGGCGTCAGGCTGCTGCGACGGATGGGCGGCGGCAAAGGCCGGCAAGCTGGCGCACTGCGCATGGATGCGCGCCACGCGCGGATATGGCGCCAGGTCGATGGCAAAACGCTGCGCATTGAATACTTGCGGCACCAGGCAGCAGTCGGCCATGGTCGGGCTGTCGCCATGGCAGAACAGGCCCGTACCAAAAGGGTCGCCCTGCGCCAGCAGCGCTTCCACGGCAGCCAGTCCCTCGGCCATCCAGTGGCGGTACCACTCCTGCTTGGCCTCTTCCGACAGCCCCAGGGTGTTTTTCAGGTACTTCAAGACGCGCAGATTCGTCAGCGGATGGGCATCGCAGGCGATCGCCAGCGCCAGCGCGCGCACCTTGGCGCGTCCCAGCGCGTCCGGCGGCAGCAGCGGCACGCCTGGGCGCGTCTCGTCGAGGTATTCGAGCATCGCCAGTGACTGCGTCAGGATGGCGCCATCGTCGTCAAGCGCCGGCACCAGCGCCGCCGGGTTGACGGCGCGGTAGGCGGGCAGCAGTTGCTGGCCGCCATCCTGCAGCAAATGCACGGGAATGCTGTCGTAATCGATGCCCTTTACATTGAGGGCAATGCGCACGCGGTAAGCGGCCGAACTGCGAAAATAGGTGTACAGCTTCATGGGACGCCCTCCCCTCAGGCGCGTGTGGCGCCAGCGTACAGGGCCACGGTCTGCTCGATGCTGCCGAAGATGCTGGCGCCCGCCGCGTCGCGCATCTCGATGCGCACCGTGTCGCCGAACTGCAGGTAGGCCGTTTTTGGCGCGCCGTGCTCGATGGTTTCATACATGCGCACTTCCGCCAGGCAGCAGTAGCCAACGCCGCCGTTCCCGATGCTGGAACCGAACAGGTTGCCCTGCTTGTTCGACACGGTGCCCGAGCCGACGATGCTGCCGGCGCCCAGTTCGCGCGTCTTCGCCGCATGGGCGACGAGTTGCGCAAAATTGAAGGTCATGTCTTCACCCGCGTTCGGCTTGCCAAACGGCTTGTCGTTCAGGTCGACCAGCAGCGGCAAATGCAGCTTGCTGTCAGCCCAGGCGGTACCCAGTTCATCGGGCGTGACGGCGACGGGCGAGAACGCGCTGGCCGCCTTCGACTGGAAGAAACCGAAGCCCTTGGCCAGTTCGCCCGGGATCAGGTTGCGCAGCGAAACATCGTTGACCAGCATCACCAGGCGGATGGATGCTGCCGCATCCGCCACGCCGGCGCCCATGGCCACGTCGCCCGTGATGACGGCCACCTCGGCCTCCAGGTCGATGCCCCACTCTTCGGACAGGGCGAAGATCGGGTCGCGCGGGCCGATGAAACTGTCCGAGCCACCCTGGTACATCAGCGGGTCCGTGTAGAACGAGGCCGGCACTTCCGCGTTGCGCGCCTTGCGCACCAGTTCCACGTGGTTGATGTAGGCAGAACCGTCGGCCCACTGGTAGGCGCGCGGCAGCGGCGAATGGCACAGCGCCGCGTCAAACGGCTGCCCGTCCGGCGCCTGGCCCGCATTCAGATTTGCGTACGCCTGTTCCAGTTTCGGCGCGACGGCGTCCCAGTTGTCGAGTGCCGCTTGCAGGGTGGGCGCGATGGCGGCCACGCGCTGGTATTGGCGCAGGTCGCGGCTGACGAGGATCAGGGCGCCGTCGCGGCTGCCGTTTTTCAGGGTTGCGAGTTTCATGGTGTTCCTTGTGTGGCGTAGTGGTCAGATGGGGTCAGTCTGCAGTGTTCAATCTGCGGCGGTCAGGCTTCGGCCGGCGCGTGCATCCAGGCGGCGTGCTTCGGTGCGCGGCGCGTCTGCGACCATTCTTCCAGCATTTCCCATTTGACGGCGTCCAGTTTGGCCATCATCTCGGGCGTGCCCACGTTAGCCGCCAGTTCCAGGCGATGGCCGTTCGGGTCGAAGAAGTAAATCGACTGGAAGATGGCGTGATTGACGGGGCCCAGCACCTCGATGCCGGCGGCCACCAGGCGCTCCTTGGCGGCCAGCAGTTCCTCCATGCTGCCCACTTCCAGCGCCAGGTGCTGCACCCAGGCCGGGGTATTGCGGTCGCGATCCATGGGCGGCTGCGTCGGCAATTCAAAGAAGGCCAGCACATTGCCCTGGCCCGCGTCGAGGAAGACATGCATGTATGGGTCCGGCGCCTTGGTCGACGGCACCAGGTCTTCGGCGATGGCGAGGACGAAATTCATGTTCAAATGCTTGACGTACCAATCGACGGTTTTCTTCGCGTCGATGCAGCGGTAGGCGACGTGGTGGATTTGCTTGATTTTCATGTGGTCATTCATGCGAATTGTCTCCAATGGATGCGCTCGGGGCGCGATGGCTGGCTTGTTTTTCAACTTTTCACCATTAGAATCGAGTTACAGCTATCATACAAACAATTTTTAACCATTGATTTATCGGATTATCTTATGAGTCCCAGCCTGCGACAGATGCGCGCCTTCGTGGCCCTGGCCAAGACCGGCAGCTTTACCCTGGCCGCCGAATACCTGCACGTGACGCAGTCCGCCTTGAGCGGCTTGATCAAGGAGCTGGAAAGCGTGCTGGGCGTGCGCGTGGTCGAGCGCAGCACGCGCAAGACGCAGCTGTCGGAAATCGGCCGCGAACTGTATCCGCTGTTTGAAAAAATGATCGAGGACCTCGATGGCGCCATGGCCGGCATCGCCCAGCGCAAGGCCCTGAAAACAGGCATGGTGCGCATCGCCGCGCCGCAGATGATGGCTTGCACCCTGCTGCCGGAAGTGATCGCCGCCTACCGCCAGGCGCACCCGGACGTGCAGCTGCGCCTGGTCGACTGCCCCGTAGAGAACGTCTCGGCGCGCGTCTTCAGCGGCGAAGTCGATTTCGGCATCGGCCCCGAGCGCGACCCGACGGCGGAAATCGCCGCGCAAGTGCTGTTCGAGATGCCCTTCGTGCTGGTCTTCCCCGAGCAGCACCCGCTGCAGTACAAGGAAAGAGTCACCTGGGCCGACGTGGGAGACTACCCGTTCATTTCGCTGCAGGGGCAATTTACAGAACGCCTGCTGCGCGACATGCACGGCGCGTTTCGCGAGCTGTCGCTCAATCCCTACAATGAAGTGACCTTCATGACGACGGCACTGGCCATGGTCAGCGCCAATCTGGGCATCACGGTCTGCCTGCCGTACGCCGAACCGATGGTCAAGCTGTACCAGTTGCAGATGCGCGCCCTGCACGAACCAGAACTGAGGCGGCGCTTTTTCGTCTACACGAAGACGGGCCGTTCGCTGTCGCCGGCGGCCGAAAGCTTCATGGCCTTCCTGTTCCAGTTCGTCGAGACGCACAAGTGGAACGTCGGCGGAAACAACGGCGCACGCGATGCCCTCCCGACCGGCGGCGCGGCGGGCGCCGCTTTATAATGGCGCATCGTCCCTAGCCTCTTACGCCATGACCCAGCCTGTCCAGAACCACCTGTCTTGCATCGACGCCGCCACCATCGCCCTCAACCAGCGCATGAACAAATTCGACGGCCATGCACAAGTCTGGCTGTTCGGCTATGGCTCGCTGATCTACAAGGCCGACTTTCCCTACATCGAGCGGCGCCCCGCCAGCATCGCCGGCTGGACGCGACGCTTCTGGCAAGGCTCGCACGATCATCGGGGCACGCCGATGGCGCCGGGCAGGGTCGCCACCATCGTGCCACAGGCGGGCGCCGTGTGCGACGGCATGGCCTATTTGATCACCCCCGAAGTCTTCGCCCACCTCGACCACCGCGAAAAAAATGGCTATTTGCGCCTGGCCACCGAGATCACCTTCGACGATGGCGGCAAGGTCGAAGGCCTGGTGTACATCGCCAACGAGGAAAACGCCGCCTTCCTGGGCGCCGCACCGGAGTTGGACATCGCGCGCCAGATTGCCCGATCAAACGGCCCCAGCGGCCCGAACAGCGAATACCTGCTGCACCTGGCCAGCGCCCTGCGCGAACTGGGCAAGAGCGACCCACACGTCTTTGCCATCGAGCAACATCTGGCACAGCTCCAGACACCTACCCAGGACGACGCCGCAACGCCCTCGGGAACCTGAGACAAGACCCTGCCTCGGGGTTCCCGGACGACGGCGCGCCCTTCCCCACGACCGGCTGCACTCCCCCAGCCCCAGGCAACCGTCGCCCGCATTCCAGCGCGTAAGCGCCACTCTGCAGCATCAGCTGCAGACGATGGTTTAACTTAAAACAAATCCAGCTGCCCCGCATTGCCCCCTTGCTCCCTGCCCCCCAACGGCGGCACCACCAGCGGCCGGCGGAACTGCGTGCAATCGAGCTGCTTGAAGCGGCCGCCCTTGCCGTGCAGCCCCAGCCGGTGCACGGCTTTCTCGAAACGCTGGCGGATGAGGTCAGCCCACACGCCTTCGCCGCGCATGCGCGTGCCGAACGCGCTATCGTAATCCTTGCCACCGCGCATTTCGCGCACCCGGTTCATCACGCGCTGAGCCCGTTCCGGGAAGTGCGCTTCCAGCCATTGCTGGAACAATGGACTCACCTCCCACGGCAGGCGCAGCACGACGTAATGGGCGTGGATGGCGCCCGCGTCGCGCACGGCTTCGAGCAGCTGCTCGATTTCCGGTTCCGTGACAAATGGAATGATGGGCGCGATGCTCACGCCCACGGGAATGCCCGCCTCCGTCAGGGTGCGGATGGTGCGCAGCCGCCGCGCCGGGGCGGCCGCGCGCGGCTCCAGCGTGCGCGCGATGGCGGGATCGAGGGTGGTGACAGTGACGGCCACGGCCGCCAGGCGCTTGGCCGCCATGAGTGCCAAAATGTCGATATCGCGCTCGATCAGCGACGATTTCGTGATCAGCGCCACGGGATGCTCGCACTCGCGCAACACTTCCAGCACGCGCCGCGTCAGTTGCCGTTCGCGTTCGCACGGCTGATACGCATCGGTATTGACGCCAAGGGCGATCGGTTCGGGCACATACGACGGCTTGGCCAATTCCTGCCGCAACAGTTCGGGCGCGTTCACCTTGGCGTAGATGCGGCTTTCGAAGTCCAGGCCCGGGGACAGGCCCAGATAGCTGTGCGTGGGACGGGCAAAGCAATAGATGCAGCCATGTTCGCAGCCCCGGTACGGGTTCAGGGACACATTGAAGGGCAAATCGGGCGAGGCATTGCGCGTAAGGATGCTGCGTGCCTGCTCGTCGCTGACCTGCGTCTTCCAGCCCGGAGCAGCCTCCTCTCCGGCGGCGTCCTCCAGGCCGCCCGTGCTCCAACCATCATCAAATCCGGCGCGCGCATGCGCCTCGTAGCGCCCTTGCAAGTTCGACACGGCACCGCGCCCCTTGTGGGCTTTCAGCGATTGCGGCGGCAACATGGCTTGCCCGGCGAAGCTGTCATCGTGCTCTGGAATGATTGCTTTCATGAACGGCCCCATTGACTGTATATACGTACAGTATACTATGCCGCTATGCGGGCAAGATCAAGGGTTCGCGTGATGCCGTTTCACGCTTTTTCAGCATGCGGCATGACATAACTCAACTGCTGCGCGACAAAGCCGTCAAATGCCGCGATCAAGGGAACGAAACGGGGCGCGTCCTGCTCCAACTGCATCAAGGCATAACACGTCGCTTCCAAAGTCGATAACTGGTCCGGCGCATGCGCTTTGCGGATCAGGTAATGGGAAGCGGGCGCATCGCGCAGGGGCAGGCGCGGCAGTTGTTGCAACGGGGGATTCAGATATAGCATCTTGCGGCTCTTGCGCCAGGTGGCGTCCAGCACCACCAGGCGCAAGCGGGCAGGATCGAGCAAGATGGCAGGGTCGAGCGCAGGCGGCGGCGCGATGCCCAGCGAACGGTCGCCAGGCGTATCCGGGTACAGCAGCACGTTGTGCTTGTCGGCCAGCAACTCGGCAAGGATGTCGGGTGCAAAATGCTCGCCTGTCAGCAGTTGGCTGTTGGGCAGGCTCAGGTGTAATAAGCGGGCACTGCCCTTGGCGTTGTGGACTTCCAGCGGATGTTGCAGGAGCAATACCTCCACCGCGTGGGAAACGGGAGCGATCCAGCGGCAGATGCAACTGGTGGCGGCGCGCAGGCAGACCGGGCAGCGCTCGCGTTTGGGCGCTTCGGCGTGGGAGGGCAATGCAGAGGTCTGGCTGGAGGTGCTGGAGGTGCGGCTGGTGGTCATGGCGGAGCGCGGGCGCGGGATTCTTCAAGCCGCGATTGTAGCGCCCGCGCCATGCCAGCGGGAATGGCCGAGTGAGGGGCAGCTTAAAACAACGCTTAAAACTCTTCCCACTCGTCGGCGCCGGAAGCGACCGCTGTCCGCGGCTTGCTGGTATGCACCGTGTTCGGTTTCGCTGCCTTGACGGGGCCGCTGGCGGAGCGGGCGACGACAGTGGGGGCGGAGGTGCGCGCAGCAGCGGTCACGGTGCGCCTTGCGGCAGGCTGACCTGCGGCGGGTCGGGCGGACACGCTTGCCGGGACATATTGCTGCGTGGCGTCAAGCTTGAATACCCCCACCACGTCGGCCAGCTTGGCTGCCTGTTCCTGCATGGATTCGGCTGCCGCAGCCGCCTCTTCCACCAAGGCCGCGTTTTGCTGCGTCACCTGGTCCATCTGGCCGATGGCCTGGTTGACTTGCTCGATGCCGGCGCGCTGCTCATCGCTGGCATCGGTGATCTGGTTCATGATCTGCGTCACGTGGCTGATGCTTTGCACGATCTCGTCCATGGTGCGACCCGCCTTGTCCACCAGTTGCGAACCGGCCTCGACCTTTTGCACGGAATCGTCGATCAAGCCTTTGATTTCCTTGGCCGCCGCGCTGGAGCGCTGCGCCAGGTTGCGCACCTCGGAGGCCACCACGGCAAAACCGCGACCCTGTTCGCCGGCCCTGGCCGCTTCCACGGCCGCGTTCAAGGCCAGGATATTCGTCTGGAAGGCGATGGCGTCGATGACGCTGATGATGTCGACAATCTTACGCGAGGAATCGTTGATCGAGCCCATGGTGCTGACCACTTCCGACACCACCACGCCGCCCTTGCTGGCGATCTGCGAGGCGTCGATGGCCAGCTGGTTGGCGCTGCGCGCATTCTCGGCATTGAGTTTCACGGTCGAGGTCAGCTCTTCCATGGAAGACGCCGTCTCTTCCAGCGAGCTGGCCTGCTCTTCCGTGCGCGACGACAAGTCCAGGTTACCGGCAGCAATTTCGCTCGATGCCGTGCTGATCGATTCGGTGCCGGCGCGCACCTGGCCCACAATACTGACCAGTTTATCGTTCATGTTTTTCAGCGCATGCATCAGCTGCCCCGTTTCATCGCGGCTTTCCACCACGATATGGCTGGTCAGGTCGCCAGCGGAAACGGCTTCCGCCACTTCGACGGCGCGCGTGATGGGACGCGTGATCGAACGCGTGATCCAGTATGCGCAGGCGATGCCCAGCAAAATGGCGACCGCGCCCAGCGAAATCAGCAGCAAACGGCCGTTTTCGTAACGCGACCGGATTTGCACAGCCGCTTCATCGAGCAATCTGGCTTCCAGCACTTCCAACTTCTTCAGCGCCGCCAGGTAAATGTCGCGCTTGGCTGCCATGTCGCCTTCGTACAGGCGCTTGCCCAGTTCCAGGTCGCCCGCATTCTTGGCCTTGAACACATTTTTGCGCACTTCCGTGTAGGCCTTGCGCGTGCTCAGCACCTCCTGGTATAGCGCCTGTTCTTCAGCGTTCAGCTCGCTCTTGCCGATATCGTTCTGGATTTCCGTGGCGCGGGCGGACGAGACCGCCATTTCCTTTTCAAACTGTTTCTGGTGTTCCGGGTCGCTGACTTTCCAGGCGGCCGCCGTGCGCGCCGCATTCACCTCGATGACCTTGGTCCACTCGGCAATAAGGCGCTCATTGCGCACCTTGACGTTGACCAGTGTATCGGTTTCCTTGCTGGCGCTTTGCATCTGCACGATGCCCACCACGGTCAGGCTCGTCAACAGCAGCAAGACGGCGGCAAAAGCGCCACCGAGGCGGACGCCGATTTTGAGGTTTTTCATTGCGTGATTCCTATCTGAAAAAAACAATGCACAGACGCCACGAAACCGACCTGCTGCTACGTACCAATATAGCAGGCATCTGCCGTGCGGCAATCACGAGCGGCGACGCGACACTACCCGCGTCACCAGAATAGCAGCACGCCGCAGCGCACCACTTTGGAGCAGATTGTGAGTGAATCAGGATGGTATTGCAAGAAATAACATGCAGAGAAGCAACAATTTGAAGGCGCGATGCCGCCACGAACGGGCGGCAGCCAAGCAAGGTCAGTTTTGCTTCACATAGATCAATTTTGACGTATCGAAACCCAGCCCCCGCGCTTTCTCGACCAGGCGCTGCTGCAAGGCAGGGTCCATGGTGGGCGTGCGCGACAGCAACCACAAGTATGACTTGTCGGGGCCGCTGATCATGGAGTAGCTGTAATCTTGCGGGTCCAAATCAAACACGATGTAGGAACCATAGAAGGGGCCAAAAAACGACACTTTCAGGTAGCCCACGTCTTTCTTGTCCACGAAATACGCCTTGCCTTCGGCTTCCTTCCACTTCGCGTCCGCGTCCTTGTAGCCGCGATTGAGCACTTTCAGGCCGCCATCCTGGCGCAGGCTATAGTCGGCCGTCACATGGCTGAGGCCCCGTTCGAAGGAATGGTCGAGGCGCGCGATCTCATACCACTTCCCAAGATAGCGGGTCGTGTCGAAGTTACTGACGGGATGAATATTCTCGGGCCGGCCAACACAGCCGGCCAGCACGAGCACACACAGGAACAACAGTTTTTTCATGCTCTTCTCCATAACTGAAATCAGGGTAGCAACGTCAGGGTAGCAATGCACGGTCGACGATGCGGCGGATCGCGCCACTATGCTGCATGCGCACGATGGCGGCATTGAATTGCTCGATAAAGTCATCGCGATAAGGGTAGGTGGCCGGCCGGCGCGCCGTAAAGCCCAGGTGACCCTGCTGGCTGGCCAGTTGCGCGGTTTCCTGTATCGCCTGGATCGCCTGCATCGGCGTGCCCGCCGGCCCTACACGCCGGATGCGCTGCAATTCCCACTGCGCCGACAGGCGGTCGCTGACATAGCAATCGATGCGCCCCCGCATCAGCTTGAGCAGATTCGTGCGCGTGCCCTTGGCCGGGTCGAGCACGATTTTTTCGGCGCGCAAGGACGCCGTCAGCGCCGCATCGCCAAGCAGGAAACCCGCGTTCACGCCGATGTGCAAACCACCGTAATCGGCGGGCCACTGCCGCAGCGCACGCCTGGCCAGAACGTCCTGGTTGCACAGCACCACCAACTGCTCCATCAGCAGCGGCACGGAATAGCGCACATGCGGCCGTTCGCTGCGCCACGAATACGGCGGATACAGGGCGAACGCCTCGCCCGTCTGCAGCATCAACAGCCCCCGCTTCCATGGCACGGGACGCAGCTGCACCGCATACTGCGGCATCGATTGCACGGCGACACGCACGATCTCCGTGTAAATGCCTTTCAGCTGGCCATGCTCGACGTAGGAGTACGGCGGATAATCGTCGTCGCCATAGATCACCAGCGGCGTCGCAGGCCCGGCCTGCGCGCTGGCAGCGATAAACAGGCATAGCGTGGCAGGCAACATGAGCATTCTAAGCATGCCCAAAGATTAGCATGGAAGCGCCAACAGCGATCACCCGTTCGCGCTGTTCGTCCCCAGCATCTCGTCGAGCTGCGCCAAGGTGCCCGAGTCCTTCACGACGGCGCGCAGCCACAGGTGCAACGGCAGCTCGCCCCAACTGGCGGCCTTGTCGGCCAGATACGCGACAGGGCTGTGCGGCTCGGTGCGACGGAAAAAATCGGCCACCTGGCGCAACTGGGCCAGTGCCTGCTGGCGCTGCACGATGGCGCCCCCGCCGTTGCTGGTGCCCTGGCCAGCGGCGGGCGGCGCGCCGGCAAAGTCCACGCCAGATGGCAGCGGCGCAATAAAATGAATGACGTTTTCCAGCGCTTCGCGCGCGGCGCGAAAACTCGGGCCATCGGCGCCGAAACGCGCATCGACGCTGCGTTCGAAGGCCAGCAGCGACTGCATGCAGTATTGTGCATCGGCCAGCAATGCGTCGGAAAAGGCGCGTGTATTCCTTTGCCGCGCCGCCTCCATCTGCGCCAGGGTCGCCCCTTCGTCGTGGCGCGCATCGCCCCAGCCCTGTTCCGCTGCACCCTGTGCCAGGCTGGCCGCCGCGCGCTGGCGCGCCGCATCGAAATCCTGCAGTGAAAACAGGCCATCGGCGCCATCGGTCAGCGGGATCTCGCGCAGCAGCTGCGGCGTGCGCGACAGCAGCCAGAAGACATTGCCGATGCGCTGTTCCTGGTCGCCCTCTTCCGCCGGCGGGTACAAACCATCCCAGTAACGTTCGCACAGGCCGGCCAGCAGCGCGTAGCCATCGCCCAGGCCACGCAAGTGGCGCGTTTTCGCGTGCGCCTCGGCCAGCCACACGGCCACGCGCAAATCCTTGCTGCACGCTGCGATCAGCTGTTCGCATCGCGTCGCCACGAAAGGCCAGTCGGCCTCCTTCAGCGCCGTTACCCACTCGCCCTGGTCCAGGCTGGGATCATCGTGCTGGCGCGCACGCGCGATGGCGTCGAGCTCCTGGCTGAAAGTGATGTCTTCGCCGCAGGGACTGACGGCGCTGACGGGGTGCAGTAACTGCTCCAGATTGAACATGGCAATCTCCGCGAGGTGACGTTACTTGATGACGTTATTTGATGATGTACTTGAACTGCCCCTGCTTGCTGGCGCTGACGCGTATCGAGGCGATCGGCTCGCCCTCTGCCATGCGTGCCAGCACCGCTTCGGCGATCGCCGGCAGCAAGCTGCCGTTGAGGATCTGGTCGACATTGCGCGCGCCCGAGTCGACCTCGGTGCAGCGCGCCAGCACCGCCTCGACCAGGCCCGCGTCATGGCTGAACTGCGCCTGGTGGTTGCGCGCGATGCGCGCACCGATGCGCGCCAGCTTCAGCGCGATGATCTCGGCCAGCACCGCGTCGTTCAAGGGATAGAATGGCAGCACTTTCAGGCGTCCCAGCAAGGCCGGCTTGAAATGCGCCACCAGTTGCGGGCGCACCAGCTTTTCCAGCGCGGCAGGCGTCGGCAAGTCCTGCGCTGCCCGGTTCAGGCAGGCGGCCATCATCGCACCCGAACCCAGGTTCGAAGTGGCGATGATGATGGTGTTGCGAAAATCGACTTCGCGCCCTTCCGCATCATCGAGCACGCCCTTGTCGAAGACCTGGAAGAACAGTTCCAGCACGTCGGGATGAGCCTTTTCCGCCTCATCGAGCAGCACCACGCTGTAGGGCTGGCGCCGCACGGCTTCCGTCAGCACCCCGCCCTCGCCATAGCCGACATAGCCGGGCGGCGAGCCTTTCAGGCCGGCCACGCTGTGCGCCTCCTGGTATTCGCTCATGTTGATGGTAAGGAGCTTGCGCTCGCCACCATACAACAGGTCGGCCAGCGCCAGCGCCGTTTCCGTCTTGCCCGTGCCGGACGGTCCTGTGAACAAAAACACGGCTTGCGGCTTGTTCGGGTCGTCCAGGCTGGCACGCGCCGTGCGCACGCGCTGCGCCACCGCTTCGATGACATGGTCCTGTCCCAGCACCCGTTCGCGCAGCGCCCCCTCCAGGGTCAGCACCGTGCGAATCTCGTCCTTGAGCATTTTCCCCAGCGGGATGCCGGTCCAGCCGGCGACGATGCCGGCCACCACCTGTGCGTCGACTTCCAGCGGCGACAGCGCAAACTCTCCCTGCAGCGCCGCCAGCTCCTCCTTCAGCGCCAGCAGGCGTGCCGCGCCGACTTCGCCAGGCCGCTCGCCGCGCAGCTGCCCACGCAAGTCGCCGATCTGCGCCACCAGCACCTTTTCACGCTCCCAGCGCTGCGCCAGCGCCGCGATCATCGCCAGTCCTTCCTCATGTTCGCGCCGCAGCTGCGCCAGGCGCGTGGCGCCGGCTTTATCGGCTGCTTCACCATCACTGGCCTCGCGGATCAGGGCGGCGATTTCCGCGCCGATGCGTTCCTGCCGCCGGTTCACGTTTTCCAGCTGCGCCGGCGTGGCGCGCTGGCCCAGCGCCACCTTGGCGCACGCCGTATCGAGCACGCTGATGGCCTTGTCGGGCAGCTGGCGCCCGCTGATGTAGCGGTGCGACAGGCGCACCGCCTCGACGATGGCGGCGTCGCGCACGCGGATGCCGAAATGGCGCTCCATCAGCGGCGCCATGGCGCGCAGCATGGCGCAGGCAATGTCTTCGCCCGGTTCTTCCACCTTCACTACCTGGAAGCGCCGCGCCAGCGCCGCATCCTTCTCGAAATATTTTTTGTACTCACTCCAGGTGGTGGCCGCGATCGTGCGCAGGGCGCCGCGCGCCAGCGCCGGTTTCAGTAAATTGGCCGCATCATTCTGCCCCGCCTGGCCACCGGCGCCGATCATGGTGTGCGCCTCGTCGATGAAGAGGATGATGGGGTGCGGGCTTTTCGTCACCTCGTCGATGACATTCTTCAGCCGGCTTTCAAACTCGCCCTTCACGCTGGCGCCGGCCTGCAGCAAGCCCATGTCGAGCGCGTGGATGTGCGCGCCCTGCAGCACCTCGGGTACGTCGCCGGCAGCGATGCGCAAGGCCAGGCCTTCCACCACGGCCGTCTTGCCCACGCCCGCCTCGCCCGTCAAGATCGGATTATTCTGGCGCCGGCGCAGCAGGATATCGACAGCCTGACGTATCTCGGTCTCGCGCCCAATCACGGGATCGAGCTTGCCGTCGCGCGCCAGTTGCGTCAGGTCGGTGGTGAACTGCTCCAGCGCCGGGGTCTTGCTGGCCAGGGTAGCAACAGGGTCGTCGCCTGTGTCGGAAAGCCGCGGCACTGCCGCGCTTTCCTCCTCGCCGGAGCCCGCCGTCAGTTTGTCCGGATGATGCTTCAATTGTTCGACGCTGAAACGGGCAAACAGCTTCGAGCCGCGGTACGCGAGCTGCGACAGTTCCGGCTCCGTCAACAGCGCCAGCAACAGATGGCGGCTGCGGATGGCGGCCGGCCGGGTGGCATCCGCCACCGTGCCCAGCGAGGCGATCAGCCAGGCATGTTCGAACAACAGCGGCAAGTGGGGCGAAAACACGGGCGTGCGCGCACTGCCTGTCCTGAAGCTGCCGATCTCACGGCGCAGGTCCGCCTCCAGCGCCGTCAGGCTGATTTCACTGCGCCGCGCGATGGTGACGAAATCGCTGCGCTCCTGCTCCAGTAGCGCCAGGAACAGGTGTTCGATATCGACTTCATATTGGCCCAGTCCCACGCAGATGCCGGCGGCGCGGGTGGCGGCCGTGCGCGCCGTGTCATTCAGTTTGGCGATCAGGGTTTTCAAATTATTGCTCATGCGGCGGCTCCCTTACGGTTGATCGAATAGCGCAGCGACGACGGCTGCAGCACGGCGTCGAAATTGACCGTCTCGCCGCCGGATATCACGGCCAGGGTGCCGCTGATGACGAAGCCCACGCGGTTGATGCTGCCCGCTTCGCGCTCCAGGCGGGCGCGCACATTGCGCAGGCGCGGTTCATGGCGTTCGATGGCGGCCTTCAGCGCGGCGCAGATGCGGGCGCGGTCATCGCTGCTGGAAAGGCACATGCCGGCGAAATCGATCAAGCCATAGTTGACGATGGACGCCGCGCATTCCGGATACGCGTCCAGCGCGCCGGGCGGCAGGGCTACGCGCGTGTTGAGCAGTTCTTCCAGGTCGCGCGCTACCGCATCCTTCAACTGATCGAGCGACAGGCGCACCGCCACTGCGCCCGCTGCCGCACCGCCGTCGCCCATCAGGCGGTCGAACAGGCCAGGTACATAACTGTCCATGCGCTCTCCTGAAAAGTCGGCGCGGCGCGCGGGCGCAGCTGGCCGCTACGCGCCGCGCACCATGGATCAAGCCACGCGGTTCGCGGCCAGGTCCCAGCCGCCCGAGGTATTGCCTCCGGCGCCGCCCGTCACTTTTTGCTGCGTGTATTTCCACTTCACTTTCGAGAACTTGAAGCCGACGTGTTCACCGAGGATGTCGCCCTCTTCCACGTTCGGCGTGACGGCGCCGATCAGCACATTCTCGATTTCGATTTCAAAGTACTTGACGCGCTCACCCTGGCCGTCGGCGCGCATGAATTCGAAGCGCGCCTTGGGAATGGTCTTGCCAGCCGAGCAGGTTTGCAGCAGCACCGGCGAGGCCAGGTCGGCCAGCTTGGAGATGACGATGTCCTTGTGCTCGCAGCGTTCAGCCGTGTGGCCGCCGCCCGTCGAGGCGGTGGCGGACTTCGGCTGCTCGACGCTCCAGCTGACCGATTTGCACTCGATCCAGTCCTTGTGCTTGTCATCGGTGGACTCGCCCTTGATGCCGTCTATCTGCAGATATACATCGATTGCCATGGTGTGCTCCTCTGGTTGAAAGATGATCGTATGGATCAGGAATTGGTCGACTTCGGCAACTCCGCGACCAGTCGGAGCGATACGGATAATTCATCGAGCTGGAAGTGCGGCCGCAGGAACGACACGGCGCGGTAAACGCCGGGTCGGCCCGGCACTTCATGCACCTGCACGGAAGCCTCGCGCAGGGGGAACTGCGCCTTCTGTTCCTGGCTGGCGTTATCGTCGAGCAGCACGTACTGCATCAGCCAGCGGTTCAAAAAGTCTTCCACGTTGGAGGCGGCGGCAAAGCTGCCGATCTTGTCGCGCATCATGGCCTTCATGTAGTGGGCGATGCGCGAAACGGCGAAGATGTACTGCAGCTGCGACGAAAGCACCGCGTTCGCGTTGGCCGCGTCGCTGTTGTACTTGCGGCTTTTCTGCGCCGACTGGGCGCCGAAAAACGCCGCATACGCCGTGTTCTTGCAGTGCACCAGCGAGATGAAGCCGAGGTCCGACAATTCCTTTTCGCGGCGGTCGGTGATCGCCACTTCGGCCGGGCATTTCAGGGCCACGTCGCCCTCGTCCGTCTTGAAGGTGTGAGTGGGCAGGTCGTCCACCAGGCCGCCGCCCTCCACGCCGCGGATGGCGGCGCACCAGCCGTAGTCGGCAAAGGCGCGCGTCAGCTTGCAGCCGAACGCATACGCGGCGTTACACCACAGGTATTTGTGATGGTCGCTGCCGTCGACTTCCTCGACAAAGTTGAAACCTTCCACCGTGGTGCCGTCGACGGGATTGAAGGGTAGCCGGCCCAGGAAGCGGGGCAAGGTCAAGCCCACGTAGCGCGCATCCTCGGATTCGCGGAAGGCTTTCCATTTCGCGTACTCGATGGTGTCGAACACCTTGGCAAGGTCGCGCGGCTTGCCCAGGTCGCCGTAGCTTTCCAGGCCAAACAGTTCCGGCGCGGCCGAAGCGATGAACGGTGCATGCGCGGCGGCGGCAATGTGCGACATCTGCTCGACGAAATACATGTCTTCCGGCTGACGGGAAATGGCGAAGTCGCCCAGCAGCGCGGCGAACGGCGCGCCGCCGAAGGTGCCGAACTCCTCTTCGTATACCTTCTTGAACATGCTGCTCTGGTCGAACTCCAGCGCCGCCTGGAAATCCTTCACCAGTTCGCGCTTGGTGGCGTTGAACATGCGGATCTGCAGGCGCGTGCCCGTGTCGGAATTGCCGACCAGGTAGCGCAGCCCCGTCCAGCTTTGCTCGAGCTGCTGGAACGACGCCGCGTGCATGATTTCGCTGAGCTGCGCAGAAATCAGGCGGTCAATTTCCGCCACGCGCGCGTCCAGCGTGGCCGACAGGCTGCTCGACATCAGCACCGTGCCATCGAGCACCTGCGCCACCAGTTCCGAGATCAGGTCGCGCGCGCGCGCATGTTCGGCGCCGGACTTGGCGACGCGGCTTTGCTCGACGATCTGGTCCAGCAAGTCGGTCGCGGCCGGCGCACCGGGGGGGGCTACTGCAAGGGCTTCTGCCTGCGCGCTCATCTCAATCCTCCTGCGCTGGAAACTGCGGTTTCAAACTGGCCAGGCTGTCCGTGTTGTTCAGCACTTCCGTCAGCAAGTCTTCCAGCTTGTCGTTACCGGCCAGCTTGTTACGCAAGTCGGCCAGCTTGGTGCGCGCCTCGAGCAGCTTGCGCAAGGGGTCGACCTGGCGCACCACCGATTCCGGACGAAAGTCATCCATCGAGCGGAAGTGCAGATCGACGGCGAACGTGCCGCCCGCCTCGCTGATGCGGTTCGGCACGGCGAAACGCGCCACCGGCTCCACGCCGGCCAGCACTTCGTCGAAGTTGTCACGGTCGATGGCGACGAACTTGCGGTCCTTCAGGCGTTTTTTCTCGCTGTCCGGATTGCCGCCAAAGTCGCCCAGCACGCCGACCACGAAGGGCAGCTCCTTGTTTTCAATCGCGTCGCCAATCTCGACGTCGTAGGTCATTTGCACGCGCGGCGCGCGTATCTTTTGCAGGCGTTTTTGCACGCTGTCGGACTTGGGCATGTCGTTTCCTTTGCAAAGGGTGGGGTGGGAACGCGGACTTATTTCAGGCCGCTGAACGGGTCGGCCGTGCTGCCTGGCGACGCTGCGCCCTTCGCCGCCGGCGTGCCGGAGCCGGATGTGGGAGCGCGCTTGCCGGCCGCAGGCGGGCGCTTGGCCGGCGGCACCAGCACGTCTTCGCCGATGCTCGCGCGCAGCAGCTTGGCCAGGTCCTGCGCTTCCGACCGCAGCGAGCCATTCAAATTGTTTTGCCGCGACAGGTCGGCCAGCGCCTTGCCGGACAGGCGCAAGCCGCTGACGGCGACGATGCTGTTGGCGACCTTGTCGTCCGGGTCGCGTTCCAGCGCTTCGAGCGCATGGCCGATGGCGTCGCCGTACTGGCCGCGGTCGAATTTCATCTGCGCCATTTGCAGCAACGGCGCCTTGTCGGCCGGGTAGCTGCTGCTGCCGCCCTTGAGCAGGGTCATGGCGCGCTCGTATTGGCCGGCGCGCGCGGCCGCATCGGCGTCGCTCATCACCTGCGCCAGGGTCGGCGCCGCAGGTTTCCTGGATGCCGGCTGCTCTGGCGTGGCGCAGGCAGCCAGCAGCAAGGCGCTGGCGAGGCAGGCAATACGGGGCAACATGGTGGCTGGCTTCATCGGGCATTCCTTCACGTGGAGGACGCTACCGCTGGGAAAGATGGGCGGCGCCTTGGTGGAGGCCATTATTGATCGCCAATTTTTTGGCCAGATTGAGATTAATCAGCAAAGAAGAAGTTCCATATCACAGCCGCGTGCGGCGACATGAATCCTGATTTGGCGCAGTAATTGTCTTGATCGCAGACGGACTTTGCGTCAACGCAAGCAGGCCGCCGGTGCATGCGTTTAAATGACTGCAACACTTTTATTTCCAGCCACTATTTTTGCAAAGATCACCCATGCCATCTGACGCCCTGTTCCGCCGCCTGACGCGCGCCACCCCGCTACTGCTGCTGGCCTTGCTGCAAGCCGGCTGTGCGGGCGGCGCCATCGGCACCCTGGCCAACGCGGCGCTGCAAATGGCGGGCGTGGCCAAACCGCCGCCCGAACTGCCCGACGCGCAAAAACCGCCGCGCAACGTCAGCATCCGCCTGCACGCGGCGCAGCGCCTCAACACCGATGCCGAAGGCAGGCCACTGGCGCTGGTGGCACGCATCTACAAGCTGCGCCAGAGCGCCGCCTTCGAGCAGGCGCCATACGACAGCTTCCTCGACACGCAGCGCGAAAAGGCCGCGCTGGGCGCCGACTTGATGGAAGTGAAGGAGGTGCTGCTGGTGCCGGGCCAGCGCTACGAAGTGCAGGAAAAAGTCAGCAAGGAAGCGTATTTCATCGGCGTGGTGGCCCTGTTCCGCGCGCCTGCGGCACAGCGCTGGCGCGCCACCTTTGCCGCCGCCGACGCGGAACGCGGCGGCATCACCGTCGGCCTGCACGCGTGTGCGCTCAGCGTGGCCAGCATGAACAGCGGCATGGCACCGCTGTCCGCCCTGCGCTGCCAATAATGTAGCCGCAGACCGGCACGCCACACATTCAAGGAGAAACGAAATGGGCATGTCAGCGAAAGTCTTGTGGGGAGAGGGCCTGTTCCTGCGGCCGCAGCATTTCCAGCGCCAGGATCAATATCACGAAGCGCGCCTGCATCACACGGCCAGCGCGCTGCATCCCTACCTGTGGGGCGTGGCGCATATGCAGTGGGACCTGGCGGCGCTGAAAACGGGCACCTTGCACCTGCAAGCCCTGTCGGCGATCTTCCGCGACGGCGAAGTGTTCGAGGCGCTGGGCGACGGCGCACCGGGCAGCGACACCCTGCCCCCGCCGGTGGACCTGGAAGCGCTGCCGCTGGCGGTGCAGGAAGTGACATATTATGCAGCGCTGCCCATCCTCAACCGCGAAGGTATGAATTACACGGCGCAGGCGTCAAAGGCAGGTACGCCTACAGCCACGCGCTTTGCGCACGCCATGCGCGCCACGCCCGACCTGTTTACGGAGTCCGCCGTGGCCGACGTGGCGTACCTGAAGAAGACCGTGCGCCTGATTCCCGACAGCGAGGCGCGCGGTTCCTACGACTGCCTGCCGCTGATTGCCCTGCGGCGCACGGTGTCGGGCGGCTTCGAGCCCGTGCCATCGTTCATGGCGCCAAGCCTGGCGATCGCCGGCGCGCCGCGCCTGCAGGGCCTACTGGAACACCTGCTCGATGCGCTGCAGGCGAAAGTGAGCGCGCTGCACGGGCACCACCGGGAGCCGAGCCGCAACGTGATCGAATTCCGCTCGGGCGACGTGTCCTCGTTCTGGCTGCTGCACACGGTCAGCACGGCCGCCGCCGCGCTGATGCACTATGTGCGCCATCCGGCCCTGCATCCGGAGCGCCTGTACGAGGCGCTGCTGGGCCTGGCGGGCGGCCTGCTCAGCTATTCCAAGCACTACACCTTGGCCAGCCTGCCCGCCTACGACCACGCGCAGCCGGGCATCTGCTTCGACGCCATCGATGGCATCATCCGCGAACTGCTCGACACTGTCATCTCGTCGAAGTATTTTTCCATCGCTCTGCTTGAAGACAAACCGTCGTACTACCTGGGCAAGCTCGATTCGGGCAAGATCGACCAGCACACCACCTTGTACCTGGCGATTCGCGCCGCCATGCCGGCCATCGAACTGGTGGACGTGGTGCCGCTGCGCGTCAAGGTGGGCGCGCCAGACGACGTGGAAAAATGCGTGCTGACGGCCATGCCCGGCCTGAAGCTGTCACACGCGCCACAAGTGCCGGCAGCCATTCCCGTGCGGCCCGACACCTATTATTTTGCGATTGAAAACCGCGGCGTACTGTACGAACAGATGCTCAAGGCGCAGTCGATTTCCGTGTACGTGCCGGCCGGCATACGCGACCTGCAGTTGGAACTGATCGCGGTGACCGCATGAGCCAGCTCATCGAACGGCGCGCGGCGCCCTCCCTGCTGGGACCACGCGGTGCCGCCCCGGCAGGCAGCAGCCGGCATGCCGGCAGCGCCCTGCTGGACCTGATGCACGAAGGCTTTTATATGCTGTTCATGCTAAAGCACGGTTCGGCGCCCGGCGACGAACAAAGCTTCATGGACCGCATCACGGCCTTCCTCGACGACTTCGAACGGGAAGCGAAAAAGATCCGCGCCGATGGCGACGATATCGAAGCGGCCAAGTATGCGTTTTGCGCGGCGGTCGATGAAATCATCCTGGCCTCGCCCTTTGCCCTGCGCAAGCAGTGGGAGCGACGCCCGCTGCAACTGCTGATCTTTGGCGACCAGCTGGCCGGCGAACATTTTTTCGATCGCCTCGACGCCTTGCGCGGCAAGGGCGCCATGCGCGTGCAGGCGCTGCAAATCTTCCACATGTGCCTGTTGCTGGGATTTCAGGGCAAGTATGCGATCGACGGCGGCGAAAAACTCAGCTACCTGACGGCGCGCTTGGGCGACGAGATCGCCCACATCAAGGGCAAGAGCCGCGGCTTCGCGCCGCGCGCGGAACGCCCCGACCAGGTGGTCAACAAACGCGGCAGCGACGTGCCGCTGTGGGCGCTGTCGAGCTTTTTCGCCCTGCTGGCCATCTGCGCCTACCTGGGTTTGAAAACGCATTTGACACGCGGCACGCAAACCACCCTGGCCGCGTATGCGGACCTGGTCAAGCTGGCGCCAAGCCCGGCGCACCTGACCATTACCCTGCCTTGATTATCATTCGCTGATCATTGCGCGATTCTGAACTCGATGCGCCGGTTTCTTGCCCGGCCATCGGCCGTGGCGTTGCTGGCCACGGGACGGTCCGGTCCCTGGCCAGACACCAGCACCGAATCGGCCACGATGCCCTTGCTGGCCAGATAGGCGCGCACGGCTTCGGCGCGCGCTTGGCTCAAGGCCACATTGCTGGCGCGCAGGCCCGTGTCGTCCGTATGGCCGATCACTTCCACCTTGCGTCCCCGCAGCTTGAGCATGACGGCCGCCATCTCGTCGAGGATGGCCAGGCCGGCCGGCGTCATGGAAGCCTTGCCGCTGTCGAATTCGATGATGCGCTTGTCGAGCGCCGCATCGAGCAAGCCCTGCTCGGCCTCGGCCGCCTTGACGCGCAAGCCATTGTTGACGACATACGTGGGATTGAGGCTGGTGGCGATGTCGCTGGCGATCTGCTGGCGCTGCGCCTCATTCGCCACTTCGCCGCGCACGCTGACGTTGTTGCCGGCGATGCTGATCTGGCCCCGCGAAATAAGCTTCAGGTTCGGTGCAATCAGCTTTTGCACGTAGGCGTGCCAGTTGGCCGGCACGGCCACGTTACCGATGGCGATCTGGTCGACCACGCGCTCGGCGCCGTACAATTCGCGCAAGCGGGCCAGCACGGCCGCCTTGCCCGCCTCGTCGGCCAGGGTGCCCGTGACGAGGATCTGCCCCGGCATGGGCGTCTGGGGCGCCTGCGCTTGCGCCAGGACGCGGCAGGGAGCGGCAGCGGCAGCGGCAAGCAGCAGCAGGAAAATGACAGGAGATTTCATCGCAGTCCTTCAGACAAAGGTATCGGCAAACATGGCGCAGGCCGAGCGCAGCGACAGCTGCTCCTGCTGCAGGCAGGCGGAAAAATGGCGCAGCGCCGCATCGTGTCCCAGCTGCTCCTCAACCCAGTCCAGCTGGTCGAACACGATCAGCCGTTCGCTGCCGGCCTGCGGATCGATCAGCGCGCGCAAGCCATGCGGGTCGGCGCCGCAAAAACCGATCACCAGCACGGGCGCCTCGTCGAGGTGGGAAAAGAACAGCGCCAGTTCAAAATCAGCCTGGCGCAGGAAAGGCGCGATCAGGTGCAGCCAGAAGCTGGCCACCAGGTCGCGCAGCTGCACTTCGCGCGGCAGCGGCAGCACCAGGCTTTTCTCCAGCCGCGGCAAGCCGCTGTGGCGCACCGGCTGCAGCAGCAGGCCCAGTCCCAGCAGCAGTTCGCGCACCGTCACCGGGAACGCGGGCGAGGCCAGCATCGCCTGCAGGCCATGCACCGTCTGCGCCTGTAAAAAAGCGGCCAGGCGCGCCGCATGGCACGGTGCGGCCGGTTCGACTTCCACCACGTTGCCAGCCAGCGCCAGCAGCGCCGGCCCCGGTTCGGCGCTCGCCAAAATGCCTTGCGATAGCTGCTCCACGCGCTGCCACAGCGGCGCCAGCACCAGCGGGCTGCAGCCGACAAAGAGCTCGGCATCATCGACTTCCAGCGCGCCCATGGCCATGAAGGGAAAGCGCCGCTGCGACTGGTCATTGCTCGCTTCCAGGCGCCCGGCGATGGCGCGCCGGCTGCGCGTGCCGACAAAGGCAAAGCGCAGCGGCGGCAAGGCGTCGTAATTGAGCTTCCAGCGCGGTTCCACCGTCAAGGCATTCATGACCTGCGCCAGCCAATCGTCGAGCAGCTGCACCAGCGCGTGATTGTCGCAGGCCTTGATGAAGTCGCCGCGCGTGGGGATCTTGCCAAAGTAACCGAGGCGCACCTGTTGCGGCGCGCGCATCATGGCGCCACCCCGGGCAACGCCGCGACAGCGATAGCCGGCGCGGGCGCGGCGGGAACGCCCGGCGTGCCGACGATGGTCTCGGGCAGCTGCATGCCGCGAAAGCCCTGCTCCTGCAACGCAGTGGCGGCACCGGCGCCCGTCGTTTCGGCGCCGCTGGTGATTTTCAGGTCGACCGCCACGGCCACCTCGCCGCGCGCCCAGCGCAGTTCGAACACGCCGCCATCCTTGCGTTTCTTGGTCGCCGCATCGATCATGCGCTTCAAGCCGAATTGCCCCGGCTCGTTGAACAGTTCCACCGTGCGCCCGTCGAAGGTGACGGCGGTGATGCGCGCGCCCTGGACGCCGGACGCGCCTTGCGGGCCGGGATGGAGCATATTCGTCCACTGCGCCGGCGTGTTGCGGTAGCGCAGCTGCTGGCCGTCGATCTCCACCGTGTATTCCAGGGTGCCAGGCGCGGGCGACGGCTGGATCTGGAACACGGTTTGCGCCGCCGAAGACGTGGCCGCCACGCCGCCCGCGCCCAGCGGCGCGACCCAGCCGGGAAAGCGCGCCACCACCTGCGGCGACAGGCTGATGCCCATGTCGGCCCAGGTGCGCGGCGCCAGCACGTCGCCGCGCCGCACCACCAGGGGACCCATGGAGGTGGTGACGAATTTCGCCACCAGGCCTTCCGGGCCGAAGAACTGGCCAATCTCCAGGTTGCTCGCCTCGATGCGCGCGTTTGGGGCAAACGGATATTTGTTCGCCAGCGATTTCTGGAACGGTTCGTACACCTGCGCCGCCCAGGTCTTGTTGATCTCCAGTTCCGCCGGCGCGACGATGACGGCAAAGGTCTGCATCAATGGCCGCACGAGGATGGGACGGATGGCCTGCTTTTGCGTGTCGCTCATCCCCGTGAGCATCTGCTCATCGACCAGTTTCAGGCTGTCGGCCAGCTCGGAACCGCTGCCCTCCAGCGTCTGCTGCATGAACTGGCGCGCGCCCGGCCCCGCGTCGCCCTGGTTCTTCAACTGGTTCAGGCGACTGCGCAGTTTCGACAGCGCCTCCAGATACGCGCGCATCAGCGAAGCATTGTTATCGTTGGCCGCCACCAGCTTGCCCACGCCGGCAAATTCGCGTCCCACGGGACCCATGGGTTTGTCCAGGCGGGCCGGGTCGATCTGCGCATTGATGCCCGGATTGGCCGTCAACTGCGATGGCGCGCGGCGCAGCACGGTTTCCTTGAACCAGGCGATGATGCCCCGCTCGGCCTTGCGCAATTGCGCATTCTGCAGCGCCGGGTTATCCCACGAGGTTTCTGCGTAGATGGTGGTCAGCAGTTTGGCGATCGGCGACGCTTGCGGATCGCCCAGGCGATTCATCGCCTGCACGGCGCCGTCAAAGCCTTTCAGGTCGGCGACAGCGATACCCTGCACGAATTTTTGCCACTCGCGCGCATAGTCGGCCTTGTACATGGCCACCAGGTTTTTCTCGATCTGCTCCGGGCTGCCTTCCAGGGTCAGGTCATCGGTGGAAGCGCTTTTCAGCACCCAGTCGGCGCTTTGCAGCTCGCGGTTGGCGGCATCGCGAAACGCGCCTTCGACAAACTTTTCCCACGCCTGGCGCGTAAAGGCGCCGGAGACGGCGTAACTGCCCGCCAGCAGCGCTTGATCCTGTTCGCCGACGATGCGCGCCACCGTCATGCTGGGAAAACGCGTCGAGGCGCGCGCGCGAATGTCGGCATACACGCGCTCGCGCGCCGGCATGCCGCGCACCACGCGGCGCAGGTTTTCGCGCGCCTGGTCGACCAGCGCCAGCTTCTGTTCGATGCGCGGCCAGGACGGGTCGCCGATCTGCGCCAGGTAAAACGTCAACAGCCGTTCGGCGCTGCGTATCATCTGCTCGCGCGGCATGGCACCCCGGTTGCCTTCCAGCCAGCCGCGCCAGAAGCGCGTCAGCTGGTCGTTCAGGTGGCTGCTCTCTGCATGCGTCTTATCGGCCAGCATCAGATAGGTTTTCAGCGCATTGTAGGCATCCTCCACATTCGTCGCGCTGGCCGCCTGGTACTGCACGCTGCGCGGTGCGGCTGGCGCTGCAGTGGGCGATGCGGCGCCTGGCGTCTGCGGCGTGCGCGCCGTGGGCTGCAGCTGGTCGGCGCCGGCGTTCATCTCGAACAGCAAGGCTTCCAGCGCGCCCGCCACGGGGGCCAGCATGACCCGGCGCGCGCCGGCAAAATACTCCTCGCGCAGCTTGCGTTCAAGCAGCTCCCCCTGGTACAGGCCCAGGCGCAAGGACCAGGGCCGTTGCGTGCGGTACGCTTCCAGCTGCTCGATGCGGTCCTGCAAGATCTCGAGCGCTTCCAGGCGCGACTGCAAGTCCAGGCGCCGCTCCTGCAATTTCACCACTTTATTTAAATCGGCCTCCACGTTGGCCACCAGTTGCCGGTTGCCCAGGTAAGACCAGCTCCAGCCACCCAGGCAGGCGCCCAGCGACACCGTGGCGGCAAAAAACACGGCATATTTGAAGCGCAGCTTGGCGCGGTTGGCATAGTTGGCCACCAGGTGCTTGTCGGCAAAAATCACCTTGCGGAACAGTTCCAGCAGGAAATAGCCATGCTGGCGCGCACCGGACGTTACTGCGGCCGGGGTCGGCGCATAGGCCAGGTCGAAGCGGCGCGCCACCTGCTGCGAGGAGGCACTGACGGGCTCGCCCTCCTGCAGCGCGCTGGTGAAATAAAAGCCGCGGAACACGGGCTGGAACTGGAACGGGTTTTCCTCGAACAGGGTGGCGATGAAGGCGCGCAGGGCCGGCTTGACGGCGGCAAATTCCAACGGAAAGGTAAATACGCCGGGCGCCATCGTCTTGCGTTGCCGGTGCGCCATGTTGGCCAGACTCAGCTCCGTCAAGCCATCGTGCAATTCATCGAAACTCTGGTCGAAAAAGGCCAGCAGGTCGGCCGTGGGCAGCTTGCGCTGGTAAGGCATGGTGGCGCCCCAGACGCGCTCGCGCTCGCTGCGCTCGGCATCCGCAAAAAACTCCGTGAAGCCGGCGACCAGGTCCGCCTTCGTAAACACGATGTACAGGGGCGCGAACACTTCCAGGCGCTCGATGACGTCCTGCACGCGCTTGCGCAGGCTGCGCGCCAGTTGCATGCCGACATCGGGATCGCCTTTCAATTCGGCGATGCTGACGGCGACGAGGATGCCGTTGACGGGCGCCTTGCGCCGGTATTTTTTCAGCAGGTCGAGAAAGCCGAACCACTCGCCGCGGTGCTCGTCGACAACGCAATAACGTCCCGCCGTGTCGAGCACGATGCCGTCCGTGGTGAAAAACCAGTCGCAGTTGCGCGTGCCGCCCACGCCTTGCACGATCTTGCCGTCGGCGAAAGGAAACTGCAAGCCCGAATGCAGGATGGCGCTGCTCTTGCCGGCGGCCGGATTGCCGATGATCATGTACCACGGCAATTCGTACAAGGCGGCGGCGCCCGATTTGAGGCCCAGCTTGGACGTCTTGATGGTCTCGATGGCGGCCAGCATACCCGTGCGCACGGCATCGAGTTCGCCTTGCTGGGTGCTGCTGGCCGTCGAGGCGGAGGCCGCTTGCGCAGCGGCGATCTCGGCCTCGTTGAGGATGGCCTGGCCCAGCGCCTGCGCATCGCGCCGTGCGCGGCGCCGGCGCCACAGCCACAGGCCCAGCCAGGTGAGAAAGGCCAGTAGCAGCAAGGCTAGCGCCCAGATCAGCGCCACTTCCAGCACCTCGGCGCCCAGGTACAGGAAAACGGCCAGCGCCACGAAGCCGAGGATGGTCAGATTGCGGCTGTCGGTGAGGAAATGCCAGATTCGTCGCAGCATGATGAGCCCAGGGTGAGGTCGCAAAGCAGATGGACGCCGCCGCGTAGCAAGGCGGATGCGGCCCATGCTGACAGCAATGCGGCGCGCCTTTGTTGACATATGACAAGTACCAGGCGCCAGCGCGCGGCAGGCGCTGGTATGCCATTGACGCTGCGCAAGCAAGCTTGCAGCGATGAAAATCAGGCCGCGACGCGGCGCTAGAATGACTGGCGCGGCTTACTTGCCCAGCACGCGCGGTTGCGGCAATTCCGTGTGGCCAAAATCCATCATGGTCCAGCGCCCGCCCCAGCGCAAGCCCACCGATTCGGCCGTCACGCCATATAAACGGTAGCCGCGCATGGCCCAGGCATTTTTTTCAGAAATGATGAGTTTTCCTTCATGCATGAATGCGCAATCGGCGGCCAGGCCATACTGGTGATAGCTTTGAAACGCCCTGGCGTTCGTCACGTTCGGGCCGGCCGCCGCCAGTTGGTCCTGGCGCGCGGGACTGCGGTAGCCTTCCAGCAAGACCATGTCGTAACCATGCACGTCCTTCATGATTTTGAAGACCAGCAGCAGGCGCTGCGCGTAGTCGTGGTCGAGCAATTGCCAATTGCGGCTGGCGCCGCCCAGCAGCGGGCGCAACTGCGTCACCTCCGCCGTGGAAAACAGCAGCGGCGGCAAGGTTGGCGGCGGCACCAGCTGCTCGCCTTTCAGCAAGTCGCTGACCTGGTCATTGATGACGTGTTGCCGATCGGCATAGCCGCGCAGGGCGATGCTGTCGCTGGACAGCCAGGCCAGCAGCGGCGGCACGATGACCAGCACGCTGCCGGCCAGGCTCAGCCAACGATGCCGCAACAACATCTGCCAAGCGCGCGCCACGCCCGAGCCCGTGTGTTGCCGCACCCGCTGCCACTGCGCGCCGCTGCCGCCCTTCAAGTGCTGCGCGCGCCGCTGCATGCGCCAGCCCAGGTTGACGAGGGTGTGCAGCACGACGGCACGGCCGCCGGGAAACAGCAGCAACCAGCAGGCAAAACAGGCCAGCAGGAAATACATCAGGACCAGGGCGACGAACATGGGGCGCTCCGTGACAAGGAAAGTCTGGGCCGGACAGAAATTTCCCGGCGGTATCGCTAGATCGTAGGCGTCCACAGCCCGCATGAGCGCGGTTTACATCAAGGTCAGTCGAGTTTGATCCACTGCGGAGGTGATATTTTGTCTTTATTGAAAAACGGAGATGGCCAGGCGCGCGGCCCGAACCTGCTGAGCAAGGCCGGCGCGGCTGGCATGCCCATCGAAAGCAAGGGCATCCTGTCGCAGCTCGAACACGGCGCCGCCGCGCCCGTAGCCAGGCCGGCCCTGCGCTGGCGCCCTGGCTGGCGACACTGGGCCGCTGGCGCGCTGTGCCTGGCGGTGCTGGCCGTGCTCGCTTATGACACGACCATCGTGCCTCGGCCCCTGCCGCCGGTGCCCACCACGGCCGTGGCCACGGCGCCGCCCGCACTGGCAATCGCTCCCGCGCCAGCAGTGCTCGCGCACGCGGCGCAAGCGGCCACCATCGTCAATACGCCAGCGCCGCCCTTGTCTGCGGCCGCAGCGACGACGGCAAGCGCGGGCGTGCCGCGCAAGGCGCCGCCGCCTGCGCGCCAGGCCGCTGCGCGCCCGCAAAAGTCGAGGCCCGCTACCGCGCCCGGCGACAGCGACGTCGCCTTGCTGACGGCGATGGTGGCCCATGCGCACCGGCAAGAAGGCACGGCGGCGCCCGTGCGCGACGTGGTGCTGCGCAAGCAGGACCAGGAACAGAAACAGGAACAGGGACAGGGAACGGCGGAGCTCTTGCGGCGCTGCAAGCAGTTGGGCATGATCGAAGGCATGCTGTGCCGCTCGCGCATCTGTTCGGGCCGCTGGGACAGCGATCCCGCCTGCCATTGAATGCCTGGCGCCTGCGCGCCCAATGGGACGTCAGGCGCGTTCGGACACTTCGATCAGGTTGCGGTCCGGGTCGCGCAGGTAGACGGAACGGATGGGCCGGTGGCGCCCGTGCGGGCCACCGGCCCATACTCGATGGCAATTCACAGCGCCGCCAGGTGCGGCCATCATGTGTTTCTCGGGTGAGTGGCCGCGTCCATGCGGCCTCGCAAAAAACCTTCCATCAGCGCCAGCAAGGCTTGCGGCTGCTCCTGGTGCGGCGTATGGCCGCATTGCTCGACCATGGCGGGCACGGCGTTGAGCGCCTGCGCCACGATGGTGTCGACCTGGGCCGCGCTGCCGTACTGGTCCTCGCTGCCCTGCAGCACCAGCGCCGGGCATTCGACGGAAGGCAGCAGGTATTCGATGTTCCAGAACTGGAATCCATAGCTGAGCCAGGTATCCGTCCAGGCCTTGAAGATGGTTTCCGTCTTGTCACCATGGTATTTCGCCAGCGCGCGCAGCTTGCCCGCGCCAAACGCCGCGTCCGCCACACGGATGCCGTCGAGCGTGATGCCCTCGACAAACACGTGCGCCGCTTCGGTGATGATGCCGCGCAAACGCGGCGGCTGCTGCGCCGCATAGATCAAGGCAATGCTGCCGCCATCCGAGTGGCCGATGAGAAAATGGTCTTGTCCCGGCAGCAGTGCCGCTAGCACTTGCGGCAACTCGCACAGTGCGTAGTCGTGCAAATAATGGAGTTGGCGGCGCGCCGCCAGCGGCGACGACTGCCCATAGCCGTGGCGGTCATACAGCAAGCCACGGCACCCCGTCGCCTGGCATAGCTGCACGGGAAAATCTTTCCACATCGCACAACAGCCGAGCCCCTCGTGCAGGAATACCAGGCAGGGCTTGGCGGGGTCGCCTTCGATCAATTCGTAATAGATATCGATTTCGGCACTCAGGTTCAGTATCGGCATGGGCTAGGCTCGCAACGGGTTGCGCATCGGCAGGTCGGCTGGGTCTATTGTGCCATCGTCCTGCGCGGCATGCGTGGCGCCCCATAAAAATAGCCTGCGGGAAAAGATCTTGGCACTTGCCTGCAAGGTGTTTGCGCCAGCACAAATGAGCGCTGTTTTTCCGGCGGCCCTGCGCGCTTTTTCCCCGTGCGTTTGCCTAGAATGGCTTACTCCAACAGCATGGAGCAGGCGGCTACCTTATCAGCCAGGACGTGACACTGGCCGTCACGGCAACAGATAGGGCGTCTTGCCGCACGACGTTAGGCGCGGCGTCCAAACTATCGATCAGGAGTACATCATGGAAATGAAAGTAGAACATCGCACCGGTAGCAACCTGGCCCCGGAAACCACGGATCTGCCGATGGAACAGGAAGGCAAAAGCGCAAAAGGCGCTGCTGCACAAGACTTGAACCTGAGCGCCGCCGCCTTCACTACCTTTTACACGTGGACCGCCAATGGCGTGCATCCTTCGGTCAACTTCGCCAATGCCAACGTAAAAGCCAATTCGCGCGTGCTGCTCAACATCAGCGAATTTGGCGCGAATGCCCAGGACCGCTTCATTGGCGCCGCCCGCATGGCCGTGTACAACATCGCACCGTACAACGGCGGCTTCCGTGCCTGGGTGGATATCTCCTGGGGCAGCCCGCTGAAGGTCCGTTTCGACGTGTTTGTCGATCCCTAATCCGGGAAACAGTGCGCGTGCCCCTGCCACCAGCGGGCCGGCATCGCGCACATAGCTAAGTGAAGGGATGGCAAGCGTGAATGGGAAACCGTGCGCGCATGACAAAAGGGCCACGTGTTGCCACGTGGCCCTTTGCTAGTACTTGTTCTGGCTCCCCGACCTGGACTCGAACCAGGGACCTGCGGATTAACAGTCCGTCGCTCTACCAACTGAGCTATCAGGGAAAGGAGGCCGAATTATATACGTCAAAATTTCTCATGTCCAGTTGTTGCTGCATGACTGTTGCTGCATGGTCAGCAAAAACAGGCTGCCTGCCGCTACTTGCCTCGTTGGGATGCCACGGGGTGCCAAGGCACGGCAGGTGCTGCGGCGCGCCTTCGCCATGTGCACAGGCGCTGAATGAGCGCTGCAGTGACATGGCACGCATCGGCCGGACGGGGCGCTGACGCCAACCGGAGCAAGCCTGCGGGCAGCAGCCGCGTCCGTCTGCGCGGCGCCACGCAAGATAGTAGAATAGCCAGGCTTTCCCGATACGGAAGGCACACAACGGCATGCCGGCAGCGGGGCGTCAACCACGCCGCCGCGCGGGCATGCGCTTGCAAGGTTCGCCTTGCCCCTGGCTTATTGCTCTCGCCCGACATGACAGAATCAAGCACACCCCTGGTGGACAAGCACGGCAGCGGCGACAGCTCGGCAGAAATTGCCGAGCATATGGCGGCAGCCATCGTGGCACGCCAATTGCCGCCCGGTACAAGGCTGCGCGAAGAAGCGCTGTGCCGGCTGTATGGCGTCAGCCGCACCAAGATCCGCGCCGCCCTGCTGATCCTGTCCAAAGACAAACTCATACGCATGGTGCCCGACAAGGGCGCCTTCGTCAGCCAGCCGACCGAAGCGGAAGCGCGCGACATCTTCGCCGCGCGGCGCATCATCGAAGCGGCCCTGGCGCACGAATTCGTCGCGCGGGCCAAGCCCGCCGACTACAGGATGCTGGAGCGGCACCTGAAAGCGGAACGCCTGGCGCTGGCGCAAGCGACGCCGCTACGCTCGCAACTGCTGGGCGACTTCCACGTCTTACTGGCCGACATCGCCGGCAACGCCGTGCTGCGCGACATTGTGCGTGAACTGGTGGGCCGCAGCTCGCTGATCACCATGCTGTATCAGTCCGGCCATGCTGCCGCCTGCTCGTGCGACGAACACGGCCGCTTTCTTGAGGCGGCGCGCAGCGGCGACGCGAACCTGGCGGCGTGCCTGATGGTCGAGCACCTGGCGCATGTGGAAGCGGCCTTGCGCTTCGATGGCAGCGCCAGCGACGACAAGAAAGACCTGGTGGCGGCGCTGCTGATGTAAGCCGCGTCATCAAAAAAGGCCGCCGATGCGTATGCACGGGCGGCCTTGTCATTGCGACGGCAACTACTCGCCGCCGAATCGGCTATTCGCCCAGGTAGATAAACTTGAACAGGAAGATGGCGGCGATGATGTAGGCTACCACCGACACTTGCTTGCCCTTGCCCGTCAACAGTTTCAAGACCGCGTAAGTGATGAAGCCGAAAGCCACGCCGCTGGCCACCGAATACGTGAATGGCATCATCAGCGCCGTGATGGCGGCCGGAATGCTTTCCGTGCTGTCATCCCAGTCGATATAGGTCAGTTCGCGCAGCATCAAACACGCCACGTACAGCAGCGCGGGCGCCGTCGCGTACGGCGGCACCGTGTGCGCCAGCGGGGCGAAGAACAGGCTGCCCAAGAACAGCAGCGCGACGGCCACGGCCGTCAAGCCCGTGCGGCCACCCGCTTGCACGCCGGCCGCGCTTTCGACGAAGGCCGTGGTGCTGGAGGTGCCTAGGCAGGCGCCGGCGGCAATCGCCGTGCTGTCGGCCAGCAAAGCCTTGTTCATGCGTTCCATCTTGCCGTCTTTCAACAAGCCGGCACGGTTAGCCACGCCCATCAGGGTGCCCGTCGCATCGAACAGCTCGACCAGGAAAAATACCAGCACCACATTGACGATGCCGATCGACAACGCGCCCATGATGTCGAGCTTGAACAGCGTCGGCTCGATGGCGGGCGGCGCCGAAACGATGCCGTTGAACTGGTTGCCGCCGAAGAAGAAGCTGGCAATGGTGATGGCGAGGATGCCGATCAGGATGGCGCCCGGCACTTTCAGGCGGTCCAGCGCGACGATGATGAAGAAACCGAGGATGGCCAGGATGGGCGCCGCCTGGTGCAAGTCGCCCAGCGCGATGATGGTAGCCGGATTCGACACCACCACGCCGGCGCTTTTCAAGGAAATGATCGCCAGGAACAGGCCGATACCAACAGTAATCGCCGTGCGCAGCGCGGGCGGGATGCTGTTGATGATCATCTCGCGCACCTTGAACAGGCTGACCAGGATGAACAGGCAGCCGGAAATGAAGACGGCGCCCAGCGCCACTTCCCAGCTCATGCCCATGCCCTTGACCACCGTGTACGAGAAATACGCATTCAAGCCCATGCCCGGCGCCAGCGCAATCGGGTAGTTCGCATACAAGCCCATGATCAAGGTGCCGATGGCGGCCGCCAGGCAGGTAGCAACAAAGACGGCGTCTTTCGGCATGCCCGCGTCGCCAAGGATGGAGGGGTTGACGAAGATGATGTAGGCCATCGTCAGGAATGTGGTCAGGCCGGCCAGCAGCTCCGTGCGCACATTGGTCCCGTTGTCCTTCAGTTTGAAATAGCGTTCCAGGAACTGCATGATTAACCCCTTGTTTTGGTAAAACCGCGCGCCTGGTCTTGGACTATGCGCATCTTTTTTTCTTGCAACAACTCTTTACTTGCTTACTTGGTCCGCGCTGGCCGGCTTGAAAGCCCACCAGCGGCTGCCCGCGAAATTCCAGACCAGCCCGATGCCGGTGGCCAACACCTGCGCCAGCCAGTAATACCAGCCCAGTTGGTGTACCAGCAGCCACATCAGGCCCGTATTGATGCACCAACCTATGCCCAGCAAGGTGAAATACTTGGAAGCCGCCTCGCCATGCCCCTTGTCGCTCTTAAACGTGAAAAAGTAATTGAGGAGGTAGTTGACGACGGAACCCAGGATGTAGCCAATGCCGGAAGCGGCGGCGGCACTGATGCCGGCCCATTCCACGCCGCCCCACAGCACGCTGTATTGCACGGCCGTACCGGAAGCGCCGACGGCGGCGAAACGTAAAAATTGGTGATGCAGGGAATGGGACATTGTCAATTTTCAAATGAGGCGAAAGCAATCGGCAGGATAGTGCCAGAATAAAAAATGGCTACGATTGCTCGTAACCATTTTTCAGCCTGCATTTTACTGCAAGTTGCGCCCAACGTTCATATTCTCCGCCGTTTCTCCACCGCTACGGCGCTCAGGTGTTGGATTGACGGCACCGGCGCCGGCGCAGCCACACGAACAACGCGATCAGCAGCAAGATGCCCACGATGCCGCCGGGCAGCATGAAGGGCTGCATGCGCGCCAGCACGGGCTTCTCGCCGCCGCTGCGCGCCTGCGCCACGTCGGCGGGGGTGACGGACACGTCCGGGTTGCCGTACTGCTTCAGCACGTAGTTGGCGATCGAGGCGATCTGCTCGTCCGTCAATGGCTGCACGTAGGAACGCTGGTCGAAACGGGGCATGAACGCTTCGTGCTCCTCGCCTTCGATCTTGCGCTCGACGCCGAACAGGATGGCCGAGACCAGATTGGCCGGCGTGGCGCCGCCCGTCGCCGTATTGCGGAACAGGGCCGGATACGCCTGGCCTGTACTGCCGGCGCCGCTGGCCGAATGGCAGCTGGCGCAATACCCGGAAAACAAGACGGCGCCGCTATTCAGAGAATGGTGCTCGGTGGAGCTGGCCATGCCGCGCAGCACCGGTTCTTCGCTGCCGGCACTGCCATGGCTGAACGCGGCCTTGGTCTGCCCCGGCGCGCGCACGGGCGGCACGGTGCGCAGCCACGCCACGATGGCGGCCACGTCGTCGTCGCGCAGGAATTGCAGGCTGTTCTGGATGGCTTCGGCCATGCCGCCCGCCGCCTGCCCCTTGCCTTCCACATGGCCCGTCTTCAGGTAGGCAGTGAGTTCCGCGTCCGTCCAGGCGCCGATGCCGCTGACCTTGTCGGACGTGATGTTCGGCGCATGCCAGGAACCGAGCGCGGCACCCGCCAGCGTCTGGCTGCCGATTTCAGCCATCAGCATATTGCGCGGCGTGTGGCAGGCGCTGCAATGCGCCAGGCCTTCGGCCAGGTAGGCACCGCGGTTGATTTGCGCGCTCTTCGCTGGATCGGGCACGAAGCGTTTATTGTCGAGGAACAAGGTATTCCAGCCCAGCATGGACAGGCGCATATTGAATGGGAATGGCAGGACCGTCTGGCGCGCTGGCTCATCGACAGGTTTGACGGCCTGCATGAAGTAATAATACAGGTCGCCCACGTCCTCATCCGTCAGCTGCGCATAGCTGGTGTAGGGCATGGCCGGATACAGATGGCTGCCGTCGGCGCGCACGCCTTTGCGCAGCGCGCGCGCAAAGTCGGCTTCCGTGTAGTGGCCGATACCGCCGTTTTTCGACGGCGTGATATTCGTCGCATAAATCGTGCCCAGCGGCGAGTCGATGGCATAGCCGCCCGCATACGGCTTGCCGCCGGCCGCCGTATGGCACGCCATGCAGTCGGCGGCGATGGCCAGGTAGCGGCCCCGCTCCAGGCGCGCATCAGGGCTGGCAGCCGTAGGCGCGGCCGGGCGGTCAGGTGTGAGGGTGACGGGCGGCGCAGAGGCGGGCACGGCTGCTACAGCGCTGCCAGTCAGCAACGCCAGGCTGAGAGCGAAGCACAGGCGGCGCATTATGCGACCTCCCTTGCCAGGGTGCGGGCAATGTCGTCGGCAGCGCGCAAACCAAGCGCGGCCATGCTGAGGGTCGTGTTGACCACGCTGGCCGACGGCATGGCGCCGCCGCCCGGCAGCCACAAATTGGCATGGTCGTGGGCACGGCAATTGCCATCGACCACGGAATCGGCGCGGTTCGATCCCATGATGACGCCGCCCATGATGTGGTTATTCGCGTTCAGGCTGCTGGTG
Source organism: Janthinobacterium algoris (assembly GCF_051380935.1). Taxonomy (NCBI): domain Bacteria; kingdom Pseudomonadati; phylum Pseudomonadota; class Betaproteobacteria; order Burkholderiales; family Oxalobacteraceae; genus Janthinobacterium; species Janthinobacterium algoris. The sequence goes on from NZ_JBNYXZ010000005.1 coordinate 388,959, forward strand.
ATATTGAATTCCACGGCGCCGAACAGCTTGCCGATGTGCTCGAGCTGTACATGCGCAGCCTTCGCGCCATTGCGCACGTAATCGCCCACGTCATAATAAATGTCGGGGCAGGCCAGGCCCAGCGGGTCCTTGCGCGTCTTGCTCAAGGTCAAGCGGTTGTGCGCCTCGGGCAGCGGTTCCAGGCTGATCGACAGGTCCACGCCAAACGCGGCGCGGCGGCGGATTTCATCGTCGAGGTCCTTGCCCACCAGGCCCAGCTTGAGCGACTGCTGGGTAGCCGGTCCCACGCGGGTGATATTGTTCAAGATCATCTTGTTGGCCGAATACTGCGCACGGGAGGCGCCGTCGCGCGGCCCCACCAGGCAGCTGCTCTGCGCCGGGCCACGGCCCGTCCAGATCGGCTCATTGGCGAGGAAAGTACAGTGAAAACCCGAGTGGTCCATCATATTGCGGCCCACCTGGTCGGAACTATTGGCGATGCCGTTCGGATTGTTCTGGTTCGCCGCCAGCAACAACAAACGGGGCGTCTCGATGCCGTTGCAGGCAATCACGAAGGCCTTGCCCGTCGCCATATGCGACTGTTTCTTGGCGTCATACCAATGCACGGCCGTCACGCGGTTGTTCTGGTCCGTGTCGATGCGGTAGACGACGGCCTCGGCCAGCACGCCCGCGCCTTTCAGCTCGGCCCGTTCCACATGGTGGATGCCGTTGTACATGGCGCCGATAGGGCAGATGGGCTGGCAATTATTATTGCCGCAGCAGGTGGGACGCCCCTGCCATGGACGCGTCGAGCGCCCTTGCGGAATCGGCACGGAGCGGTAGCCGTGCGGGTTGACGACTTCGGCGAAGCGCTGGTCGCCATAACCCCAGGGCACCATGTCCATCGGATACGGCGCGCTGCGCTCGCTGGGCGACTGCAAGGCGGGATCGTTGGGGCCGGCCACGCCCATTTCCTGCTCGGCGCGGCAATAGTACGGTTCCAGTTCATCGTAGGAAATGGCCCAGTCGCGCCCTACCCCGTAATCGCTTTTCATGCGCATGTCGGTCGGCAAATGACGCCAGCACGACGCGGCCCAGTGCCAGGTGGTGCCGCCCACCGTGCGCAGATAACCCTGCTGGAAACTACTGCCGCTGGGGCCGGACAATTCCACATAGTTGTTTTTTGGAAAATACAGCGGTGCGGGCGCATTGTCCGCCTGCGGATACAGGCCCTGGAAGTCCGAACCGACACGGTTCTCGAACGGCATGTTGCGCCAGTTTTCCACGGCTTGCCCCCGCTCGATGCGCAAGCCCGCTTCCAGCATGATCACGGCATGGCCTTGGGCAGCCAGCTGGTCGGCCATCATGGCGCCGACCACGCCGGTGCCAACGATGACAACATCGGCGACGACGTCGCCATTACTCTTGAATTGGGGTGATTTCATTTTGCTTGCTTGCCTTTCGGTTCGGGAGTGCCAGTGGTGGCCGGGGCCGGTACGGGTTTCGGCGCCACGGGCGCGGAAACGCGCACGACCGGCGGCGCCTTCAGCCACCACAGGGGGCCATAGTTGCAATACGTGGGCACGACCTGGCCATCGGCCACCGTGCGGTACATCAAGGCTTCCGCATAGGCGACGACGACGGACTTCGTGCCCTGCGCCGCGTTGCCGGCCACTGTGCCCGTGTACCAGGCGCCCACGATGGCCAGCGCCAGCTCGCGCAAGCTGGCGTCCGCGGCGGTAGCGGCCGCCAGCAGCGCCTTGGCTTCCTGGCCCGTGACGAGCAGCGCGCCCAGCCGTGACAACTGCTCGGCAAAGCCGGGCACATTCGTGCGCATGGCTTGCTCGATGCGCGCCGCCGTCGCGGCAGACAGGTCGCGGTGGCCCGTGATGGTTTGCGACAAGGTGTAGAACAGCATGCTGGCGGGCGCCAGCCCGGTCGCCGGAGCGCTGGCCGGCGCCTGCATGGCGGCGGACAAGGGATTGCTCCAGAAACCGGCCTGCGCCAGCAAGGCGGCCAGGCCGATCAGGGCGTGGCGGCGACTGATGCGGGGAAGGGATGAAATGGATGTTGCAGATGGTTCGCTGCCTGGATGGTTCATGAGACTCCCGCAAGACTTGTTGTTTTGTTGATTTCGATGATTGCGCCACATCGCATTTGCGCATAAATGGAACCGGTTCCATCATTATCCTACAGAAATAAATTGTTTGCTAATGGAGTATTAATGCGGGGGAATGAGTCTTAGAATGAGTCTTAGAATGAGTCTTAGATGGCTGCCTTGATTCTGCATCGATCCCGGCGTTTCGCGCAGGCTTCCTGTGAGGTACCCTGACTTTTTCGGACACTCTTGTTTGGCAAACTTCACCAACTGGAGAACATATGAAACGCTCAACAACATACACGCCAGAGCTTCGAGAAGAAGCAGTAAAGCTGGTC